>NZ_JASPJZ010000009.1:0-95837 GCF_030232385.1 Corynebacterium sp. MSK006 | reverse complement strand
GGTCGGGGGCCGGTGGCGGACCGGGCCGCGCGGCCAGTGGAGCCAAACCTTGCAGAGTTCATCTGGCAATCATAAGACCAGGTCAGAGCGGGTAAGCAAACCGAAATCGAAAGCCTTTATCGATACAGCGGCCCCGAACAGCGGCGATATCGGGACAATTTCCGGGCTGCGCGAGGAGGTTTCCGCGCGGCGGCGCGCGAGCGGTCGCGGCCGAGGGCACCGGCGGCCGGCGGCGCGCCGGCGCGCCGGCTACAGCCAGCCGGCCTCCTCAGCGTGGCGCACCGCCGCGTGCCGGTTGGCGGTGCCCGTCTTGCCGATCACCGCCGACAGATGGTTGCGCACCGTGCCCGGGCTCAGGTGGACCCGCGCGGCGATCTCGCGGACCGAGGCGCCGTCGCGGGCCGCGCGCACGATCTCCAGCTCCCGCGGAGTCAGCGGGCACTCCGGGGTGAACAACGACTCCTCGGCCAGGGTGTGGTCGACCACCCGCAGCCCGGAGTCCACCCGGCGCACCGCCTCGGCCAGCTGCTCGGGCGGGGTGTCCTTGACCAGGAAGCCGCTGACCCCGGCCGCCAGCGCCTGACGCAGGTAGCCGGGCCGGCCGAAGGTGGTCACGATCAGCGAGCGGCAGCCCAGGTCGGCCTCGTGCAGGGCCGCGGCCGCGGCGATCCCGCCGCCGCCGGGCATCTCGATGTCGATCAGCGCCACCCGCGGGCGCGGGTCCGCCGCCCGCACGGCGTCGACGACCTCGTCGCCGCGGCCACACTCGGCGACGACCTCGATGTCACGCTCGGTGTTCAGCAGGGCGGCCAGGGCGCCGCGCACGAGGTCCTGGTCGTCGGCGATGAGGATCGGGATCACGCCGGCGGCCCCGGCTGCCCGACGCGCCGCGCATCCTGACGGTCCGCGTCCTGCCGGCCCCCGCGCGGGTGCTGCGCATCCGGCGCATCCGCGGCGTCCGGCTGCTTCGGCGCCGGCAGCAGCGCACTGACTTCGGTGCCGCCCGCCTCGCCGTCGGCGACGGTGAAGGTGCCACCCATCGCCTCCACGCGCCGGGCGAGCCCTGCGAGCCCCTCGCCGTCGCCCACGGCGGCGTCGCCCATGCCGCGACCGTCGTCAAGCACCACGACGCCACGGGGTGTGACGGTGATGCGGCAGTGGCTCGCGTGCGCGTGGCGCACGACGTTGGTGACGGCCTCACGTACCACGGCCGCGGCGAAGGGCGGGGCCTCGTCGACGGCGGTGATCTCGGTCTCGACGCCGGCGGTCTCCAGGGCCCGGCGCGCGGCGGCCAGCTCGCCGGCCAGGTCGGGACGGCGGGTGCGGGTGACGGCCTGGCGGACCTCGGCGAGCGCGGTTCGCGAGAGCTCGGCGACCTGCTCGACCTCGGCACGCGCGCGCTCGGGGTCGGTGTCCATCAGGCGGCGGGCGACCTCGGCCTTGAGGTTGACCACGGTGAGCGTGTGGCCCAGGACGTCATGGACGTCGAGCGCGATCGTCTCGCGCTGGCGGGTCAGCTCGAGCTCGTGGGCGAGCTCCTCGGCGCGGTCCTGGCGCTGGATGACCTGGGCGAGCAGCAGCAGGAAGGCCGGGACGATGATCGTGGTGCCCGAGAAGGCCTCGACGGCGCCGTCGCCGTAGAGCGCGGTGATGCCCACGCCCGCGGCGATGATGGCGCCCACGGCCAGGATCGAGTGGGAGAGGCGCAGGTGGAAGGCACAGAAGACCGAGAGATACGGGGTGAAGAAGACGACCAGGGCGCCGACGAACGGCCAGGCGGCCGCGGCGCAGAGCAGCATCGCCGCGACCCAGATCCCGCAGCGCGCGGGCCTGCTCCAGCCGAGGGGGCGGCGGTCAGCGAGCCCGAAGCCGGCGGCGTAGACCACGCTGAACGCTCCCACGGCCACGAGCGCCGCGACACCCGTGAGCGGGCCCTCGACGAAGCCACGGTAGACCGGGAAGAGCAGCAGGAGCAGCCAGACCGAGGCGTAGCTGCTGTCGCCGCCGCGGAAGTCCGCGCGCCACTCGGCCGGCTTGCCGCGGGCGCCCGGGGCGCGCGTGCCGTCGCCGGTCACCTGCGGGTCATCCTGCGACGCAGGATCAGCCACGCCGCGACGAAGATCGCCGTCCATACCCCTATATTTACCAGCGCATACCACAGTTCGTGCTGCACGAAGTTGGGCTCCTCGGCCAGCAGCTGCCAGCCGTCCGTGAGCGGCCAGCGCGCCAGTGCGGTCGCCCCGTAGAGCGGGGTGAACCGGGCGAAGTTGAGCAGGGACTCGGTCAGGGGCATGAACATGTTCGCCGCGAAGGCGAGGACGACGACGCTGGTCGTGGCGATCGAGATCGCGTTGGGGCTGGCCCAGGCCGCAGTGATCGCCAGGCCGTAGAAGCCGAAGGGCACCGAGACCACCACGGTGATCAGCGCGGCGAGGATCCACTCGTCGGCGGGCATCTCCACCGTGGTGAGAAGGCCCGCGATGTTGACGGCGACAACGGGAAGGATCGTCGCCGTGACCACGCAGCACAGCTGGGCGAAGAGCGCCTGGGCGGTGGTCAGCGGGGTCAGCGCCAGCTGGCGGGCCCAGCCGGAGGAGTACTCGAGGTGGACCTGGCCGGTCACCGAGATCGCGCCCGAGACACCGCCGTAGAGTGCCATGCCGATCATGACGCTGGCGGCGACGTTGCCGTCCTGGAAGGGAATCTCGGCGTAGGACATCGACGCACCGAAGATGAGGTAGAAGACCACCGGCAGGCCGACCGTGAAGAACATGGTGGTCACGTCGGCGAGCGTGCGGTAGACCTGCCAGCCGGTGAAGCGCAGGTTGATCGGGCTGCTCATCGCGGGTTCTCCTCTTCATCTTCAGCGGCGTCATCGGCACCGGTCAGGGCGACGAACGTGTCTTCCAGGGAGTTCTGCTCGACGGTCAGGTTGCGCCCGCCCAGCTCGCCGAGCAGGCGCAGCGCCAGGCGGTCCGCGCCGGGGGCGTCGGCGTGCACGCGCACGCGTACGGTGTCTGTGTTGTCGGCGGTGGCGGTGTCTGCGTCCGCCGCGTCGGCGCGGCGGACGCCGCCGGGCTCGGCGACGATCTCGGCGCCCTCGATCCGGGCGGCGACCCCGCGCGGCACGTCAACGCACACGGTGCGGCGCGCGGTGAGGTCGCGCAGCTCGGACGTCGGCGCGTCGGCAATCACCCTCCCCTGCGCCAGCAGCACGGTGCGCTCTGCGAAGTGCTCGGCCTCCTCCAGGTAGTGGGTGGCGAACAGGATCGTGTGCCCGGCGCGCGCGAGCACCTCCATGCGCCGCCAGAAGTCGCGGCGCGCGGTGGTGTCCATGCCGGTGGTCGGCTCGTCGAGGATCATCAGGTCCGGGTCGGCGAGGATCGTCAGCGCGAACCGCAGGCGCTGGCGTTCGCCGCCGGAGAGCTTGCGCACTCGGCGGCCGGCGAGTTTGGTCAGGTCGGCGTACTCCAGGAGCTTGTCGACGTCGCGGTGCTCGGCGTAGGTGGTCGCGAGCATGCGCACGGTCTGGGCGACCGTGAGATCGTCGAGCAGGCCACCGGTCTGCAAGGCGGCGCCGACGCGGCCGTCGCTGACGGCCTTGTGCGGGGTGGTGCCGAAGACCTCGACGTGGCCCGCGGTGGGGCCGGCCAGGCCCAGGATCTGGTCGATGAGCGTGGACTTGCCCGAGCCGTTGGGGCCGAGCAGGGCGACGATCTCGCCGCGGCCGATCTCCAGGTCGACGCCGCGCAGGGCGTGCACGGTGCCGCGTTTGCCGCCGAGCCCGGCGGTGGGGAAGTCCTTGCGCAGGCCGCGGGTCCGGATGACCGGGGTGGTGTCGGCGTTGGCGGTGTTGGCGGTGTTTTCGGGCTCGCGGCCGGGGCGCGGAGGCGGCCCGGCTCGGTGGGCTGGCGCTTCCATGAGTCTCAGTCAACGCCGCCGGGTGGGTGTGTGTAGGGCGGGAGTGTCATGAATCCGCCATGACATTTGTCATGGGTGGGGTGGGGGACAAGTTACCGAACCCTAGCCTCAAAATGCCCTCTCACCTGCACTTATGGCAGCCTATGCGCCCTTGCGTGGGGGTGAATTCGCACGCATGATTGAGTCATGAACGCCACAGCTGACCCCCGCAAGAAGCCCTGCCGGACCACCCCCGCCGACTCCGCCGAGCCCGCGGAGCACACCGGGGAGTGTCCCTTCTTCTACGACCCCGACGCCCCTCCCGGCGAGGAGCCAGAACGCCACCCCGAGGACGCCGCGAGCGGACTGAACGAGAAGCTCAACCGCCTGCGTGCGGGTGTGCTCGGCGCCAACGACGGCATCGTCTCGACAGCCGCGGTGGTCGTCGGCGTGGCCGCGGCCGGCGCATCCACCACCGGGATCGCCACCGCCGGTGCGGCCGCGGTGCTCGGCGGCGCGATCTCGATGGCCCTCGGCGAGTACGTCTCCGTGTCCAGCCAGCGCGACACCGAGCGCGCCCTGGTCGACGAGGAGCGCGAGGACCTGCGCACCCGGCCGGCCGAGGAGTTCCGCGAGCTGGTCGACATCTACCGCGGCCGCGGCCTGTCCGCGGCCACCGCGCGTGCCGTGGCCACCGAGCTGACCGCGCGCGACCCGCTGGCCGCGCACCTCGACGTGCACTGGGGCATCGAGGAAAACGAACTGGTCAGCCCGTGGGCCGCGGGTGTGGCATCCTTCGTCTCCTTCCTGCTCGGCGCGCTGGTGCCGATGGCCGCGATCCTGCTCGGCCCCGAGTCCGGGCGCATCGTGCTCACGGGCGTGGTCACCCTGGCCGCACTGGCTGCGACCGGCGGGCTGGCCGCCAAGCTGGGCGGGGCGGACCCCGCCAAGGCCGCGGTGCGCGTGACCGTCGGCGGAGCGCTGGCGCTCGTGGCGACCTACGGAGTGGGGTTGCTGTTCGAGTAGGAGGTGAGGTGCGGTTGCGGGGTGGGGCCGGAAAATGTGGACCAACTTTCCGGTGGCCCGCTGTTTCCCCAGGTCAGATTCGGCGGCTCCGCAACTCGGTCCACATTTTCCAGGGCTTTCCTACCCACCTCCGGACCGGATCTCAGCGGGCCGTCCCCTCAGCCCTCGTGGGCCGCGAGCGTGCGGGCCAGGTAGGGCCCGGTCACGGACTTCTCGTCCGCCATGACCTGGGCCGGGGTGCCCGCGGCGATCACCCGGCCGCCGTCCGCGCCGCCGCCCGGTCCCATCTCGATGACGTGGTCGGCGTTCGCGATCAGGTCGAGGTCGTGTTCGATGACCACGACGGTCGCACCCCGGTCGGTGAGCTTGCGCAGCACGCCGACCAAGGTCCGCACGTCGAGGGGGTGCAGGCCGACGCTGGGCTCGTCGAGGACGAAGACGGTGTCGCTCTGATCGCGGTGCATCTGGCTGACCAGCTTGAGACGCTGGGCCTCGCCGCCCGACAGGCTCGGCGTCGCCTCGCCCAGGGTCAGGTAGCCCAGGCCGAGCTCCTCGAGCCGGCCCAGCTTCCGGTGCACCGTCGGCCGGTCCGCGGTGTGCCCGAGGGCCTCGCGCACCGTGCAGTGCAGCAGCTGCGGCAGCGACATCCCGCCGCGCAGATGGACCCCGGCCTCCGGCGGGTAGCGGCCGCCGCCGCACTCGGGGCAGGTGATCTCCACGTCCGGCAGGAACTGCACGTCGAGGGTGACCTGGCCGGTGCCCTCGCAGCGCTGGCAGGCCAGCGAGCCGGTGTTGTAGGAGAAGTCGGAGGCCGAGAGACCCGCCGCACGCGCGGTGTCGGTGGCCGCGTACGCCTTGCGCAGCTGGTCCATGACCCCGCTGTAGGTGGCCACGGTGGAGCGGACGTTCTGGCCGATCGGGGTAGCGTCGACGACCTGCACCTTCATCCCCTCCGGCGCCTCAAGCGCGCGCACGTGCCCCGGTGCGGCCGCGCGGTCCTGCAGCGCCGGCACCAGGCTCTCGAGCAGCAGCGTGCTCTTGCCCGAGCCGGACACCCCGGCGATCGCGGTGAGCCGGCCCAGCGGGAACTCGACGTTGAGGGGATGCACGGTGTGCACCACGTCGGTCTCGAGCCGGATCGCGCCGCGGTCGAAGACCTCCCCGGCCTCGGCACCCGGCTGGACCACCGGGTCCTCCGACCCGTCCAGGAACCCCGCCAGAAGCGAGCCGGCGGACTCCGGCAACCGCTCCGGCTCTCCCTGGGCGATGACGCTGCCGCCCTCGGTGCCCGAGCCCGGGCCGATCTCGATGAGCCAATCGGCCTCGCGCAGGATCTGCACGTCGTGGTCGACGAAGACCACCGAGTTGCCGTCGGCCAGCAGGTCGCGCATCACGCCGAGCAGCCCGTCGACGTTGACCGGGTGCAGCCCGATCGAGGGCTCGTCGAGCACGTAGAGCACCCCGGTGGTGCGGTTGCGCACCGCGCGGGCGAGCTGCACGCGCTGGCGCTCACCGGTCGAGAGCGTGGAGCCCGCCCGGTCCAGGCTGAGATAGCCCAGACCGAGCTCGACCAGGCGCCGCGCCATCCCGGTCAGGGTTTCCACCAGGGCCTCGGCCATTGGGCGCATCTCGGCCGGCACCGTGTCCGCCACCCCACCGGCCCACTCGAGCACCCCGTCCAGGGTCATGGCGGTGACCTCGGCCAGGTTCAGCTCCCCGATCCGCGGCGCGGGCGCGGCCGGCGCCAGCCGGGTGCCGCCGCAGTCGGGGCAGACGCCCTCGCGCAGGAAGCGGCTGACCCGCTTGAGCCGCTTCTCGGTGTCCGCGCGCCGCAGCTCCTCGGGCCCGTCGAGGACGATGTCGCGCTCGCGCTCGTCCAGCTCGGACCACGGCACGTCGGTGCGTACGCCGAACTCGCGGGCGATGGCCGGCTGCACGTTGAAGCCGAACATCTGCCACGGCACCACCGCGCCATCGTCGATGCTTTTGCCGGGGTCGGGGACCAGCGCGGCGTCGTCAACCATACGCACGGTGCCGGTGCCCTCGCAGGTGGGGCACGCGCCGGCGGAGTTGAAGGCCAGCTCCTCGGCGCCTGGCGCGCGCACCTCGGCGCCGCAGTCGGGGCAGGTGAAGGCGGTCTCGGCGGCGACGTCGATCGTCGGCGCGACGCGGTGGCCGTTCGGGCAGACGTGCGTGGCCAGGCGCGAGAACATCAGCCGCAGCACGTTGAGTAGCTCGGTCGAGGTGCCGAAGGTCGAGCGGATGCCGGGCACCGCGGGGCGCTGGCGCAGGGCGAGGGCGGCGGGGACGTGCTCGACGGAGTCGACCGCCGCGCGCGTGGCCTGCGACATCCGGCGGCGGGTGTAGGTCGACAGCGCCTCGACGTAGCGGCGCTAGCCCTCCGCGTAGAGCACGCCGAGCGCGAGCGAGGACTTACCGGAGCCCGAGACGCCGGCTACGCCGACGAGCCGGTGCAGCGGGACGTCGACGTCGCGCAGATTGTGCACGCGCGCGCCGCGCACGCTGATGGGTTCGGGGCCGTGGGTCCGTGTCTCTGTCATCGTTCGTCCGCCTCTGCGGCGGTTCCGGCACTCTCGCTCATGGCTTCATGCTACGAGCCGGATCCGCCGCTTCCCCCGGAGCGGGCTCGGGGCCCCGGGTCCTGAGGTTCGGGGACTGGGTCATTGGGCCGTGAGGCGTGGGTCCGGGTGGGCGTGGGCAAAATGGGTAGGTCTGTCCCGGCCGGCCCTGCGTTTGCCCAGGTCGGTTCTCGGCCGCGCACACAAACCGAAACAGAATACCCACGGCCGGGTCAGCTCAAGCCGGGTTGGAGCGGATTGGAATGGGGCCACCTGGAAAACGTGTCATCGCAGCCGAGAGGCCCGAAAATGACCTGGGGAAACGGCGGGTGCCGTGGCTACCATGACACATTTTCTCGGTTATCCCCCGTCCGGCCCGGCCGATCCCACCTGAAACGGCCGATCCCCGGCCCCGGGACCCCGCTCCCCCGGCCGATCCATGGCCCGGCAACCGACCCCACACAAAAAACGGCACCGCCCAGGCCTCTAAGGCCCGGGCGGTGCCGGTTGACCGTGGAGCATAGGAGAATCGAACTCCTGACCTCCTGCTTGCAAAGCAGGTGCTCTACCAATTGAGCTAATGCCCCAAGGTGTTCTGGTGGGCCTAGCAAGAATCGAACTTGCGACCTCATCGTTATCAGCGATGCGCTCTAACCGACTGAGCTATAGGCCCGTTGAACGAGAAATCACTTTACAGAGCGCCCCGAGAAAAAGGCAAATCGCCTTCTCACCTGCGTTTTTACCGGCGGCACCCACGACGTCGGCAACAAAGAAACCCCGCACCCAAAGGTGCGGGGCCTGGCCGGAGAAACCTGCCGGAGAAACCTGCCGGAGCCTGGTTCCCGGAGCCTAGTTCTCCTGGACCTCGACGACGAGGCCGCCGAAGAGGTCGACCACGGCGTTGTAGATCAGCGCGCCGACGGGGGCCAGCGCGGTGGTCAGCAGGGCCAGCACCGCCCCGCCCAGGGCGGAGAGGCTGATGACCATGCCGTAGCCGATGATCCCGTCGCCGCCGATGCCGCCGATGACGGAGTTGACGTTCTCCCAGACCCCGGCCGCGGCGAGGCCGAAGTAGAGGATCGTCACGCAGACCAGCCACGCCACGAGCGCGACCAGCGAGAGGGCCAGTGCGACTCGGAAAGCGGACATGGGCGAGACCCGGGTGAGCACTACTTCCTTCTGTGCCACGGTCAGTTACCGGTCCTTTGCTTCTCGAACTTGTCGTGCTTGTCGGGGCGGCCGACGGCCCGGGATCCAGCTCCCGGACCGGCGCGGCCGGTCATGGCTTGGCGCGACCAGGCCCAGTCCCAGACTCATGCCTGGTCCGTGTCCTAGTCCTTGTCGGACCCGGCGTCGTCGGAGGCGCCGTCACTGCCGTCGGATTCTACCCCGGGCATGTCCTCCAGCGAGGGCTCATCGCCCTGCTGGCGGTCGGCGGGTCCGGCGACGTCGCCCTTGGCCACGGCCTCGGCGGTCTCCTCACCCTCGTGCTCGACGTTCTTGTCGATGGCGAAGAGCTCGACGTTCTTGTCCAGGTCCACCAGGCGCACGCCCATGGTGGCGCGCTGCGAGGGCCGGATCTGGTTGACCTCGGTGCGGATGACGCCGCCGGAGGTCGTGATCGCGAAGATCTCGTCGTCCTCGTCGACGGCCAGCGCGCCGATGAGCTTGCCGCGCTTCGGGGTGTACTTGAAGGTCACCACGCCGAGGCCGCCGCGGCCCTGCACGCTGTACTCGTCGAGCGAGGTGCGCTTGCCGTAGCCGCCGGAGGTGGCCACCAGCAGGTACTCGCCGTCGCGGACCACGCACATGGCCAGCAGCTGGTCGTCGCCGCGGAAGCGCATGCCCTTCACGCCGGCGGTCGCGCGGCCCATCGGGCGCAGCTGCTCGTCGTCGGCGGTGAAGCGGATGGCCTGGCCCTCCTCGGAGACCAGCAGCAGGTCGTCCTCCTCATCGCAGAGCGCCACCCCGATCAGGCGGTCGCCCTCGTGGAGGTTGATGGCGATCAGGCCGCCGGAGCGGTTGGACTCGTAGTCGGCCAGGCGGGACTTCTTCACGCGGCCCTGCGCGGTGGCCAGGACCAGGTACGGGGCGTCCTCGTAGCTCTGGATCTGGATGACCTGGGCGATCTTCTCCTCAGGCTGGAACTCCAGGAGGTTGGCCACGTGCTGGCCGCGGGCGGCGCGGCCGGCCTCGGGCAGCTCGTAGGCTTTGAGGCGGTAGACGCGGCCGAAGTTGGTGAAGAACAGCAGCCAGTCGTGGGTGGAGCACACGAAGAAGTGGCGCACGACGTCGTCCTGCTTGAGCTCGGCGCCGCGCACGCCCTTGCCGCCGCGCTTCTGTGAGCGGTAGGCGTCGACCTTGGTGCGCTTGGCGTAGCCGGTGGAGGTGATGGTGGCCACGACGTTCTCGCGGGCGATGAGGTCCTCCTCGGAGACCTCGCCGGTGGCCGCGACGATCTGGGTACGCCGCTCGTCGCCGTACTTCTCGACGATTTCCTCGAGCTCCTCGCGCACGATGCGGCGCTGGCGCTCCTCGCTGGCCAGGATGTCCTTCAGGTCGGCGATCTCGCGCTCGACCTCGGCCAACTCGTCGATGATCTTCTGGCGCTCCAGGGCGGCCAGGCGGCGCAGCTGCATGGCCAGGATGTGGTCGGCCTGCACCTGGTCGACGTCGAGGAGCTCCATCAGGCCCGTCCGGGCGATGTCCACCGTCTGGGAGCGGCGGATCAGGGCGATGACCTCGTCGAGGGCGTCGAGGGCCTTGACCAGGCCGCGCAGGATGTGGGCGCGCTCCTCGGCCTTGTCCAGGCGGAACTGGGTGCGCCGGACGATGACCTCGATCTGGTGGGCGACGTAGTAGCGCAGCATCTCGTCGAGGCGCAGGGTGCGCGGCACCCCGTCGACGATCGAGAGCATGTTGGCGCCGAAGTTCGTCTGCAGCTGCGAGTGCTTGTAGAGGTTGTTGAGCACCACGCGCGGCACGGCGTCGCGCTTCAGCGTGATCACGATGCGCATGCCCACACGGTCGGAGGACTCGTCCTCGATCTTGGAGATGCCGGCGAGCTTGCCGTTGGTGACCTGCTCGGCGATCGAGGAGATGAGGTTGTCCGGGTTGACCTGGTAGGGCAGCTCGGTGATCACGATGATCTGGCGGTTGCCCTCCTCCTCGATGGAGGTCACCCCGCGCATGCGGATCGAGCCGCGGCCGGTGGTGTAGGCGTCCTTGATGCCCTGGTCGCCGACGATGAGGCCGGCGGTCGGGAAGTCGGGGCCCTTGACGCGTTCCATGCAGGCGCCCAGCGCGGTCTTCTCGTCGGCACCCGGGTTGGCCAGCAGCCAGTAGATGGCGTCGGCCAGCTCGTTGAGGTTGTGCGGCGGGATGTTGGTCGCCATGCCGACGGCGATGCCGCCGGAGCCGTTCATCAGCAGGTTCGGCACGCGCGAGGGCAGCACGTCCGGCTCGGAGGTCTTGCCGTCGTAGTTCGGGGAGAAGTCGACGGTGTTCTCGCGGATGTCGCGGACCATCTCCATGGCCAGCGGCGTCAGCTTGCACTCCGTGTAACGCATGGCGGCCGGGCCGTCGTTGCCGGGCGAGCCGAAGTTGCCCTGGCCGTCTACCAGCGGGTAGCGCATGTTCCAGCTCTGGGCGAGGCGCACCAGGGTGTCGTAGATGGCGATGTCGCCGTGCGGGTGGAACTGACCCATGGTGTCCGAGACCGGGCGCGCGGACTTCACGTAGCCGCGCTCCGGGCGGTAACCGGAGTCGAACATCGCGTAGAGGATACGGCGGTGCACCGGCTTGAGGCCGTCGCGCACCTCGGGCAGCGCGCGGCCCACGATCACGCTCATGGCGTAGTCGATGTAGCTGGTCTCCATCTCCTCGTTGATGTCGATGGGATGGATGCGATCGCCACTCAGAATGTCGTCGCTCATGCTCACCTTTCTCTGAGGCCTTAAACAAGTCCATCTTACGCGCCACAGGGCCGTGTGAGCGATTTTCCGCACCGGTGCGGTATCACAGTGGTACCGTCTGCCCCATGGCGATGACGTTGCGGCTCTCGGCCGAGGAGGACCGCGCGCTCGCGCTGCTGGCGCGCGCGCAGGGTTCGAGCAAGAGGGAGGCGGCGGTGCGTGCCATCGTCGCCGCCGCCGCGCGGACGCTTGACGACGCCGCGGTGGTCCAACTGGCGCGCGAGTCCGTGCGCGAGTACACCGCAGCCGAGGAACGGCTGCGGTGAATGGGGCGGAAGGCGCAGTTCAGGACGGTGCCGCTGTCGCCGCGGGCGGGGATGGCCGGGCTGGCGGGGCGCTGCGGCGGATCCGCGGCCTGAGCTTTGAGCAGGTGGTGCTGGTCGCCGACGAGGTCTGCGCGGCCACCGGCGCGAGCGTGCGCGACTACCCGGGGCTGGCCGCCCTGGCCGGGGCCACGGCGCCGCGGCTGGCGGGCGCACCCGTGCACGCCGACGGCGACGCGCAGGCCCGGGCGGTCGCGGCGCTGACCCGGAAGGTCGTTCCCCTGACGCCGACGCGCTCGGCCAACGAGGTGCTCGCCGCGGTGCTCGTCGACGTGCTGGCCGCGCGAAACGAGCGGCCGGCCGGTTAGATCGGTCTAGATCCCGTTGTCGGAAAGGAAGCGCTCGAAGCGGTCGGCGACGATCTGCGGCTCGCGCGCCCAGCGGTTGTGGCCCAGCCGGCCGGGCAGCTCCTCGCAGGCGACCTTCGCGTTCGGCAGGTGCCCGGCCAGGGCCTGCGAGGAGGCCAGCGGGCACATCTCGTCGTTCTCGAAGCGGGTGAACAGCACCGGGACCTCCACCCCGGAGAGGGCCGTGCGGTGGTCGGGGACGCCGTGGCCGCTAAAGACGTTCTCGAAGCTGTTGTGCAGGGCGAGGTGGCGCCAGTCCGCCATGAGGCGGGCAGGCTGGCGGCCGTAGCCGACGGGGTCGATGCCGGCCATCGCGCCCGGCCAGTGGCCGAAGAGCCGGTTGCCCAGCGCGAAGAGGGAGGCACCGACGCGGATGCGCACGCGGGTGTTGCCCTCGAAGATGCGGAAGTACGGCGAGCCGCTGCCCACGCCGAGGAGGCCGGCGACGCCGAGCAGCGGGGCGTCGTCAAGCGCGAGAAAGGCGGTGGCGACCTGTCCGCCGAGGGAGTGGGTGAGAAGCACGGTCGGGTGGGACTCATCGAGGCCGAGTTCGGCCTTGGCGGCCTCGATGGCCAGGCGGTAGTCCTGAGTGGCCAGCTCGAAGTAGCCCCAGTCGGCGCGGCGACCGGCGCGGGCGGTGCTCGCTCCCTGGCCGCGCAGCTCGCCGATGGCGGCGGGGAAGCCGCGCGCGGCGAGTTCGGCGGCGATCGGGCGGTAGTAGGTGGCGCCGACGCCGAAGCCGGGCCAGAGCATCACCAGGGGGCGGTCGCCGCCGAGGAAGACGTTGACCGGCGTGCGGGAGCCGTCGGGGATGTCTGCGTCGACGATGATCGGTTCAGTATGGTGCGTCACAGTCGCTGATGGTACGGGGCGCGCGGGTGCGCCGCGGGGTTTTCCGGGGCCCGGGCTCCGCACCCGAGCACGGGGGTGGCGGGGCGGGCGGAGAAGTCCAGGAAGACGGCGGGTGAAGAGGTTTCGGCGCCGGTATGGTGGGCGGCGACCGGGCGGCCATGTACAGTGTGAGACTGTTGTGGTTGCAGTTAACTGATGTGACTATTGAGTCCTCGGGTGACTGTGGCGGAAGAGCCGCAACCAAGCTTTGAGCGGAAGGACGTTGAGCTCATGCAGAACGAGCTGGCGCACCTTTTGGCGAGCCGGCACCGCGCCGGGCTCGTCGCGGACCTCGGCGAACTCGCCGAGGAGACCATCCGCTCGCGCACCGGCGTCAGCGGGGTCGCGCTGCGCACGACCATGAAGGCCGCGCGCGCCGTCGACCGCGACGTGGTGGTCAAGGTGATCGACCGGATGATCCCGGACGTCCTCGGGGCGCTGACCCCGCAGTGGACGGAGTTCTGCGCGGGGCGGGAGGATGCCTCGGGAGGCGACCCAGGCGCGGAGGCTGACACGGCTGACGCCGGTTCGCGGCCCGACGCCACCGTTGATGCAGCCAACAATAGGGATAAGCAAGCAGACATAACCGCAGGTAACCGCTCCGTGGAGACCGGCCAGGACTTCGCGGAGTTCCTCGACGCCCGCCGTGACACCACCGCTGAGCAGTTTCTGGCGGTCTCGGACTCGTGGGCGGACCGGGTGGACTTCCCGGCGCTACTGACGATCTACCGCGGCGTTCGCGGCCGGGCCCACGGGTTTATCGTGCCGGCGGTGCCGGAGCTGGGCCGGATCATCCAGCGCCACGCCGACAACAGCTGAGCCGCCGGGCTGAGCAGGCAGCCCCCAACGGCCCAAGCCCGGCAGCCCGCCCGGAGACAGACACACCAAAAGGGGGCCGCAGCACAGTGCTGCGGCCCCCTTTCTCGCGCGGGCGCGACCCCGACGCGCGCGGGCGCGGCGCGGGCCCGCCCGCCGCGCCCGAGCGCGACGTCGGCAAGCCCGAGGCGCCAACCCTAGATGTCCAGGAAGCGGACGTCCTTCGCGCGGCGGGTGATGAAGGAACGGCGGGCCGTGACGTCGTCACCCATGAGGATGGAGAACAGCTCGTCGGCACGCTGCGCGTCGTGCAGGTCGACGCGGCGCAGGATGCGCGTGGTCGGGTCGAGCGTGGTCTCCCACAGCTCGTTCGGGTTCATCTCGCCGAGGCCCTTGTAGCGCTGGATGCCGTCGTCGGTGTTGATCTTGCGGCCGGCCTCGCGGCCCTCCTCGAGCTGCTTGTCGCGGTCGGCGTCGGAGAACGCGTAGCCCGGCTCGCCCTTCTGCCACTTCAGCTTGTACAGCGGCGGCTGGGCGAGGTAGACGTGGCCCTCCTCGACGAGCGCCGGCATGAAGCGGAAGAGCAGGGTCAGCAGCAGCGTGGCGATGTGCTGGCCGTCAACGTCGGCGTCGGCCATGAGCACGATCTTGTGGTAGCGCAGCTTGTTGATGTCGAACTCGTCGTGGATGCCGGTGCCCAGGGCGGTGATGATGGCCTGGACCTCGGCGTTCTTGAGCACGCGGTCGAGGCGCGCCTTCTCCACGTTCAGGATCTTGCCGCGCAGCGGCAGGATGGCCTGGTACATCGAGTCGCGGCCCTGCTTGGCGGAGCCACCGGCCGAGTCGCCCTCCACGATGAACAGCTCGGAGCGTGTCGGGTCCTTGGAGCGGCAGTCGGCCAGCTTGCCGGGCAGTCCACCCAGGTCGGTGGCGGACTTGCGGCGCACCAGGTCGCGGGCCTTGCGGGCGGCCTGGCGGGCGTGGGCGGAGGAGATCGCCTTGTTGACGATGACCTTGGCCTCGGCCGGGTTGGCCTCGAGCCAGTCGCCGACGTGCTCGTAGGTGGCCTTCTGCACGAAGGAGCGCACCTCGGTGTTGCCCAGCTTGGTCTTGGTCTGGCCCTCGAACTGCGGGTCGGCCACGCGCACGGAGATCACGGCGGCGATGCCCTCGCGGCAGTCGTCGCCGGTGAGGTTCTTGTCCTTCTCCTTGAGCAGCTTGTGGTCGCGCGCGTAGCGGTTCATCAGGGAGGTCAGCGCGGAGCGGAAGCCCTCCTCGTGGGTGCCGCCCTCGACCGTGTTGATGGTGTTGGCGAAGGTGTGCACCGACTCCTTGAAGGAGTTGTTCCACTGCATGGCCAGCTCGAGCTCGTGGCCCTCGCCGACGGCGTCAAACGCCACGATCGACGGGTGGATCGGCTGCTTGGAGTTGTTCAGGTAGTTGACGTAGTCCTGAAGGCCGTTCGGGTAGTGGAAGACCTTCTTCTTCTCCCGCTTCTTCGGCGTGGCGGGGGCCTCGCCGGCGTCGGCCTTCTCGTCGACCTCGTCGAGGCTGGTGGCGGTGTCGCCGCCCTCTGCGATCGCCTCGAGCTCCAGCTCGGCATCGGTGGCGCGCTCGTCGCGCAGCGTGATGGTCAGGCCCTTGTTCAGGAAGGCCATCTCCTGCAGGCGCCGCGAGATCGTCTCGAAGTCGAACTCGACGGTCTCGAAGATCTCCGCGTCCGGCCAGAACCGGATGGTCGTGCCGGTGCCGCGGGCGTTGCCGCCCTCGATGATCGGGTCGGGCAGCGCGTTCTGGAAGTTCTGCAGCCAGTGCTTGCCGTCGCGCTTGATGTCGGCCTCGACGCGGGTGGACAGGGCGTTGACCACGGAGATGCCCACGCCGTGCAGACCGCCGGAGACCGCGTAGGACTCGGAGTCGAACTTGCCGCCGGCGTGCAGCTGGGTCATGACGACCTGGACGGTGGGCACACCGGAGGCGTGCATCTCGACCGGGATGCCGCGGCCGTCGTCGACGACCTGGACGCCGCCGTCGGCGAGTAGGGTGACGTCGACCTTGGTCGCGTACCCGGCCATCGCCTCGTCGACCGAGTTGTCGACGACCTCCCACACCAGGTGGTGCAGGCCGCGCTTGCCGGTCGAGCCGATGTACATGCCCGGGCGCTTGCGGACGGCCTCCAGCCCCTCGAGGATCGTGATCGATGAGGCGTCGTAAGCGTGGTGCTCAGCGTTGGTTGCCACGTGAACCTGTTACTCCTCGCTGAAGTTACGTTGAGATCCGGCCCCCGCGCCGCCGCCGATCGTTGACCGGCGGCCGCAAAAGGGTCAGATTTCTTTTAGACTGCCCCAGTCTACACCCCGGTACCCGCCCCCCGGCAGACCCCTCGCGCGCGTCGTAGGGCCTCTCACGGGCCGTGTATGGCGTTTGCCCAGTTCAATTTCCGACGTCTCGCCTGCACCCGTCTTCGTCACACCTCGCCGTGGGGCGCCTGCGCGCCCCGGGTGCGCGTCCCTTGTCTGGGGTGCGCGTCCTTGTGCCGGGTGCGCGACGAAGTCGCGCACCCTATCCGTAGGTGTCGCGCGGCCCGCGCCCCTTGACGTGCAGCGGGCCCTTGCGCCAGCTCGGCGCCTTCGGACCGAAGATCTTCAGCTGGGTGATCACGTTGGGCCCGACCTTGCGGGCGATCTCCTGGAGGATCTGGCGCTGCAGGTAGCGCAGGTTCGTCGCCCACGACGTCGAGTCGCAGGAGATGAAGACGGTGGTCTCCTTGATCATCTCGACGCGGGTGTGCTGGGCGATCTTCTCTCCGACCAGCTCCTCCCAGTGCCCGGAGACCCAGCCGTCGGCCAGGTGCCCGGTCCAGCCGCGGCGGTGCATCTCGCGGCTGAGCAGGCTGCCCACATTGTCGACGTCGCGCCGGCGCTGCACGATGTAGCCGTCCGCGCCGGTGGGAATGCCGCGTTGACGCCTCGTCCTCCCGCGCCGGCCGCGCCCGGTCCGCTCGGGCTCCTTCAGGCCTGGAACCTTGGCCTCGGAACGGGCGTTGGCCTGGAACTTCAGGCTCGGCGCGTGCCGGTTGCCGGCGCCGGCGCGACGACGCAGATTGCCGAAGGCCTCCGCGATGATGTCGCCGCCCACCTGCGGTTCGGCGGAGTTCTCGCGTTCGCTGTCCCTCACTCGGGCGCACCGCCTTCCTCTTCCTCGGTTTCTTCTTCGCCGGCCACTTCGCCCGCCGCGGCCCCACCGGCACCCTTTTCCTGGGCGCCCTCTTCTTCGGCGCCCGCATCTTCGCCGGCCACTTCGCGCGCCGCATCAGCGGCGGGCGCACCACCGGAGACGGTGCCGTCTTCCGCATCGGGGTGGGGCGCGGCGTCGAGAAGCGAAAGGTGGTCGTCGTCGAGGGTGATCTCGTGGCGCGCGACGGTGAGTCCGTCGAGGTTGCCGGGCAGGTCCTCGTCGACGGCGGCGGTGATGAGCACCTGCTCGACCTCCTGGGCGAGCGCGACGAGCTGGCGGCGGCGCTGCGCATCGAGCTCGGCGAAGACGTCGTCGAGGATCAGGATCGGGTCGGTGCCCTCGGCACGCAGCAGCTGGAATTCCCCGAGGCGCAGCGCGATGGCCACGCTCCAGGTCTCGCCGTGGCTGGCGAAGCCCTTGGCCGGGCCGTCGCCGAGGGTCACCGAGAGGTCGTCGCGGTGCGGGCCCACCAGGCTCATGCCGCGGTCGATCTCCTTGTCGCGGGCGCGGCCCAGGTGGGCGAGCAGCTCGGCCTCGATGGTCGCGACGTCCGCGTCGGGTTCGACCTCGGTTCGCGGGGCGTAGGTGACGTGCGCGGCGCGCGGGCCCGGGGCCATCTGCGCGTAGGCCGCGGTCACGTGCGGGTCGAGCTCGGCGGTCAGATCCATGCGGGCGCGCATGACCTGCGCGCCGAGGGCGGCCAGCTGCGCGTCCCAGGTGTCCAGGGTGACCAGCGCGGCCGCACCGTCCTCGGAGCCGTAGCCGCGACGCAACGCCCGGCCGGCTGACTTGAGCAAGGCGTTTCGCTGGCGCAACACCTTGTCGTAGTCGGCCTTGACCCCCGCGAGCCGGGGCGTGCGCGTGGCGATGATCGCGTCGAGGTAGCGGCGCCGCTCAGCCGGTTCGCCGCGGACCAGCGCGAGGTCCTCGGGGGCGAAGAGCACGGTGCGCACCACGCCGAGAACCTCGCGCGGGGAGCGCAGGCGGGTGCGGTTGATCTGCGCCTGGTTCGCCCCGCGGGGTTTGAGCAGCAGGTGGGCGGTCAGCTGACGGCCCTCGTTGATCGCCGTGGCCGAGACCCGGGCGTTCTCCGCGCCGGCGCGGACCAGCGCGGCGTCCGAGTTGACCCGGTGCGAGGACAGGTGGGCCAGGTAGCCCACGGCCTCGATGATGTTGGTCTTGCCGTAGCCGTTGCGGCCGACGAAGAGGGTCACCCCCTCGTCGAGGTGCAGGTTGAGCTGCGGCCAGGAACGGAAGTCGCGCAGGGAGAGTTCGCTGAGGCGCACCCCGGCCCGCCTAACCCGGCAGGCGCACGGGCATCAGCAGGTACGTGAAGTCCGTCGCCGGAGTCGGGAAGTTGCCCTCCGCGTCGGCCTCGGGAAGCTCCTCGGGCTCGGGGATGAGGATCGCCGGGCGCGAGGGCTCCGTGAAGCCGAAGACCACGCGGTCGGTGTGCACCACGGCCAGGCCGTCCTTGAGATAGCCCGGGTTGAAGGCGATGAGCAGCTCGTCGGCGCCGGTGAAAGCGCAGGGCATGGACTCCTCAGCGTGGCCGGAGTCGGTGCCGGCGGCCGAGAGGATCAGCTCGCCGGAGCGGAACTGCATGCGGATCTGCGCGTTGCGGTCGGTGACCAGGGAGACACGGCGGATCGCCTCCTGCAGCGGGGCGATCTCCACCGTCGCGATCGAGGTGTGCGTCTTGGGCAGCAGCGGCGTGATGTTCGGGAACTCCGCGTCGAGCATGCGCGTGGTGGTTTCGCGGTTGTCGGTGTGCACGCCGAAGAGGCCGGCCGCGCCGACCTGGTCGCCGGTGCCGACGGCGATGTCCACCGGGTCGTTGCTGACCTGGTTGTCCAGGGTACGGGCGTTGTCCTGCAGCGTCTTGGCCGGGATGAGCAGCGTGGCCTCGACGCCCGGCGACTTCGGCTGCCACTCCATGGTGCGCCGCGCCAGACGGAAGCGGTCGGTGGCGGCCATGACGACCTCGGAGCCGTGGATCTCGACGTGCACGCCGGTCAGCATCGGCAGGGTGTCGTCGCGGCCCGCGGCGGCGGCGACCTGGCCGACGGCCTCAGAGAACAGCCGCGGGTCGACGGTGCCGGTGACCTCGGGCAGCTCGGGCAGCTTCGGGTAGTCGTCGAGCGGGATCAGGGGCAGCTCGAAGTGCGAGGCGCCGCAGTCGACCGAGACGGTCGTGTCATCCAGGCGCACGTCGACGGGCTTGTTCGGCAGCGAACCGGTGATCTCCGCGATCAGCTTGCCGGCCACGGCGATGACGCCGGGCTGGTCGACGTCGGCCGCCACGCGCACCCGCGTCGAGACCTCGTAGTCGAATCCGGCCAGCTCAAGGCCCTCGTCGCCTGCGGTGATGACCATGGCGCGAAGCACGGGCTGGGCCGCCTTGCTCGGCAGGCTGCGGGCGACCCAGGCGACCGCGTCGGCGAAGTCGTCCTTGGCCACACGGAACGAGACCCCTTGTGACTCCATTTTCGGCACCTGCTCCCTCGTGATCCCGGGCCGCCGGCCGCGGGGACGGCCGGGGCAGCGAATGACAACAACTCCAAACTACCGGTTCGGTCGGGGCGACGGAACTTCATGTCATTTGCCGGGCGGTCTTTGACGGCCGGCGAGGCTGGCTCGTCCGGGCCCCTAGGCGCCGCGTGGCGCCCAGGGGCCGGTCCGCTCGATCCTCAACCCCCTCTTTCTTCTAGAGAATTACAAGTAATTTTCTTGGTAACCGCAGTAGGTCCTGTTGAGTCTGTGGATCGAGGCGCCCCGGTCGAGGTAAACCACAAAATCGTGGATGTGCGTGGCCGTGTGGACGGTCTGTGCATAACTCGGGGTCCCTGTGGACAACTTCCGGGGAGGTCTTGTCATTCACAATTCATCCACCGGCTCTCCCCCGCCGGCGGGCCATTTGTCCACATCCGGCGACCTGGGTTTTTGTGGTTCCGCAGGTCGGCGGCGCGGGGTGCCGCGGAGGGGTCCGCGGCGTGACCGGAATGACAGGAATCTCTGACTTACATTCTTGTAATTACACGGTTGTGGAGAACTCTGTGGACACTGTGGATAATCGGGTGGGTGGGCGGTGAGTTAGCTGGTGGGTAGGCTGGTTGGGTGGGCTGGTAGGTGGCGCGTGCTCGGGTGGGCCGGGGTGCGGGGTTTGCTCGGGGGTTGTGCGGGGGTCGAACTGACTTTTTGTGTCATACCGGGATCGGGGGTCGATTTTGACCTGGGCAAACGGCGGGCGCTCTTCACGCCATGACACAAAAAGTCAGGTGCTGCTCTCTCCGGGGCTGTCCTCTCCGGGGTCGGTGGAGACTCGTCGATCCCGGGACCCGGTGCCGGCCCCGGACCGGGACCGGTGGCGGGGTCTGCATCGGATCCTGGTCCGGGTTTTGGTCCAGGGCGGGGATGCGTGGGCATTTTGTGTAAGTCTGTCGCCGGCGCTCGGTTTTCACCTGGGCAAATGCCGGACGGCCCCGACAGACCGTCACAAAATGCCCACGGAAGGCCCTCGCTCAGGCCCTGGACCGGACCTGGACCGGGACCGGCTGGCCTCGGGAACCCTCTCCCCTGCCCCGCCAGGCCCACCGGCCTCACGTGCACCGCGATCCCCAGGCCCCTCCCCCGGGCACGCGAAAACCCGCCCGGATCGTGTCATCCGGACGGGTTTCGGTGGGACCGTCGGGGCCAGCAGGCTTGGAGGGTCGGCTAGGCCATGCCGGCCCCAGCCCAAGCCAGACCGGCCCAGCCCCCAGCCAGACCGGCCCCAACCCGATCAACCCCGCTAGATCGACGCGCGCCCCGCGTTCTTGATCTTCTGGGTCAGCGACTGGATCTCGTCGTAGGTGTCGCGCTTCTCCGTCATCTCCTTGCGGATCTTCCGGTCGGCGTACATCACGGTCGTGTGGTCCTTGCCGCCGAACTGGTCGCCGATCTTGGGCAGCGACAGGTCGGTCAGCTCGCGGCACAGGTACATGCCCAGCTGGCGGGCGTGCGTGACCGCGCGGGTCTTGCCGGTGCCGCACAGCGTGGCCGTCGAGATCCCGAAGTGCTCGGCGGTGGTCTCGATGATCGTCGAGGCCGTGATCACCACGTCCTGCGGGTCGGGCAGGATGTCGCGCAGCGCGACCTCGGCGTTGGCCAGGTCGATCGGCTCCTTGATCAGCGAGGAGTACGCCGAGACCCGCACCAGGGCTCCCTCGAGCTCTCGGATCGAGCTCTCGAAGCGGCTGGCGATCAGCTCGAGCACGTCGCGCTCCACACGCGTGCCGTCGGCCTCCGCCTTCTTCATCAGGATCGCGATGCGCGTCTCCAGGTCCGGCGGCTGGATGTCCGCGATCAGCCCGGCCTGGAAGCGGGTGCGCAGCCGGTCCTCGAGGGTGGTCAGCTCCTTGGGCGGGCGGTCCGAGGACAGGATGATCTGCTTGTTGGCCTGGTGCAGCGCGTTGAAGGTGTGGAAGAACTCCTCCTGCGTGCCCTCCTTGCCCTGCAGGAACTGGATGTCGTCGACCATCAGGATGTCGAGGTTGCGGTAGCGCCGCTTGAAGGACTCCTGCCGGTCGTCACGCACCGAGTTGATGTAGTCGTTGGTGAACTCCTCCGAGGAGACGTACTTGATGCGCAGGCTCGGCTGCAGCAGCTTGGCGTAGTTGCCGGCGGCGTGCAGCAGGTGCGTCTTGCCCAGTCCGGATCCGCCGGAGATGAACAGCGGGTTGTAGGCGCGCGCGGGGTTCTCGGCCACGGCGACCGCCGCGCCGTTGGCGAAGCGGTTCGACGAGCCGATGACGAAGGACTCGAAGGTGTAGCGCGGATTCAGCGAGGTCTCGCGGTTGGGGTCGTGCGCCGGCTGTTCGCGCGGCAGCCGTTGCGCGGACTCGCCGCTGTAGCTCTGCCGCCAGCCGCCGGCCTCGGTCTGCCGGGGTGCGCCGTTGATTGCCGACGCCCCGCCGGTCCCCGTCGCCGCCTCCTGCCGGGTGGGCGTGGGGGCCGGGGCGCCTGCGGCGCCTGGGCCGGCGTATCCGGAGTTGAAGTCGTTCTGCCTGGTGGGGGCGCCGCCGTAGCCGTCGGGCTGCTCAGTCCCGTATCCCGGGGCGAAGCCGGTTTGCTCGCCGTAGCCGGGCACCTCTGTCTGCTGCGGGGCCTCGGTGCGGCGCTGCTCCGGTGCCGGGGCCGCCGGGGCGCCGGCCGGGGCCTCCGGGTCGTGGAAGGCCGCAGGTGAAGAGGTCAGGTCGAAGGCCTCGCTCTGGTACGGCGCCTGGCGCTGTTCGGTCGGGGCCTCGCCACCCGGGAACCCGCCGGCGGAATCACCGCCGAAGCCGCCGGCGTTTTTCCCGGCGTTGAAGCCGGCTGCGGCGGCGCTGCCTGCCTGGCTGATCTGGCCGACCTGGCCGGCATTCTGCGGGGCGGCCGGGTTCTGGCCGATCACCGAGTCGACGGGCGCGGAGGCCGCGTCGGCCACGGCGTGGGCCTCCTCGGTCCCGCGGTGGGCGGCCTGCGGGTCGACCGAGACGGCCAGCGAGCAGGGCCGGTGCATGCGCTCGCTGAGTACCCGGGTGATCTGCTCGCCGAGCTCGTTCTCGACGACCTGCTTGGCCATCTGGTGCGGGGTCGCCAGCAGCACGTAGCCGTCGACCAGCACGATCGGCTTGGCCAGCGCGAGGAAGGCCCGCTGCTTGTGGTTCAGCGGCGGGATGCCGGAATCGGGGCGCTCGGAGGCGCCGACGAGTTCCGCGACGACCTCCCGCCACGTCTGCTCCAGTGCCTGCTTTCCCTCAGCCACGTCTCTCCCGTCTCGTCGTTCTCCTCCGCGCGGAGACCCGCACGGACCACACGGCGGGCGGAGGATCCGCCCGCCTGCACGCGGCGGCCGAAAATCCCACGGACCCGGGCTCCGGGCCCGTGGGGGCCACCGCGCACCGCCGCGACGAGGTGCCGCGGCTTCGCGTCTTGCTCATGAACTTGTCATTTCGAGGTCACTCGTTGTGCACCGGGCGCCCCACAGGACGATCTGTGCGCCGACCTCGTATTCCACACCGTTATCCACAGGTGTGGACAGCGGTGCGGGCCAGAGTTCTCCACAGGCCTCACTCTAGCCTGTGGAGAATGTGATTCTCCCAAATTAGAGCCATGACCTGCGGATTCCTTCCGACCCGCGGAAACCCTCAACTCCATGTTGAGAGTTATCCACAGCCGGGTGATTCACCGGCCTGTGGGAATTGTGGGCGATAGCCCCCATTGTTCCCCATCGCCCCCGATCACGAGACATCGCCCGCCTGTGGAGTTTCTCGCGGCGTGCCGCCGGGGGCGCGACGCGCCGTGTGGCCTGCCCGCGGGCCGGAGCGGAGGGGAAAATTACAAGAAAGGAATTACAGGGGCCCCCGTCTGAGCGGCGGGTTCTCACCGGCGTGTCGATTTGGCCTGGGCCTGCGATCTCCCGTAGTCTGTCATGGTCTGTCGCACCGGCTAACCACGTGCCAGCGGCCCGGGTTCCTCCGGGACCGGAGGTCCCCCGGACCGAATGGCCGACGGTTTGTCCCGGTGCGCTCTTACGGAGCCCGGCCGCCTGCGGCGCCGCTCCGGAAGTCATGTACGCACGGCTCCCCTCCGGGAGGGGCCGGGACAAAAACTTTGAGGAGACCACTGTGAGCAAGGGCAAGCGGACCTTCCAGCCCAACAACCGCCGCCGCGCCAAGAAGCACGGCTTCCGTACCCGCATGCGCACCCGCGCCGGCCGCGCCATCGTCGCCGCCCGTCGCCGTAAGGGCCGCGCGAAGCTGACGGCCTAAGGTGCTGCCCCGGCACCTCAAGCTGACGTCCCCCGCGCAGTTCACGCGGGTGATCCGCGGAGGGACCCGGGCCGGAACCAAGACACTGGTCGCCCACCTGGGCGACCCCGAGACCGGGCCCCGGATCGCCACCCACGGCGGTCCGCGGTTCGGTCTCGTCGTGTCTAAGGCCGTCGGCGACGCCGTCACCCGCCACCGAACCTCGCGCCGGCTGCGCCACATCTGCCGGCGCCTCGCCGAGGACGGCACCGTCGCCCCCGGCGAGGGTGTGGTCGTCCGCGCGCTGCCGGCCGCCGGCACGGCGGACTCGCAGCGTCTGGAACGCGACCTGCGCAAGGCGATCGGCAAGGCGCGCGGGCGCGGGCGTCGGCAAGCGGAAGGCACCCACGGTGCCTAGTGCTGCCACGCGGGCCGTGGCGGCGTCGATACGCTTCTACCAAAAGTACATCTCACCCCTTAAAATGGTGGCGACCTGCCGTTTTCAGCCCAGCTGCAGCGCCTACGCCCTCGAGGCGGTCCAGACCCACGGAGCGGTCAAAGGCACGGCACTCGCGCTCGCCCGGCTGGCCAAGTGCGGCCCCTGGCACCCCGGCGGCATCGACCCGGTCCCACCTCCGACCCCCAAGGAGCCCTGAACCTTCGTGCTCAACTTCATCTACTGGCCGATCTCCGCGGTCCTGTGGTTCTGGCACAAGATCTTCGCCTTCCCCTTCGGCGCGGATTCCGCCGTCTCGTGGATCCTCGCGATCATCTTCCTGACCTTCACGCTGCGCATCCTGCTGTTCAAGCCGATGCTCAACCAGATGCGCTCGAGCCTGAAGATGCAGAAGGTGGCCCCGAAGATGCAGGCCATCCGCGAGAAGTACAAGAACGACCAGCAGAAGATGATGGAGGAGACCCGCAAGGTCCAGAAGGAGATGGGGGTCAACCCCGTCGCCGGCTGCCTGCCGGTCCTGGCCCAGATGCCGGTGTTCATCGGCCTGTTCCACGTGCTGCGCTCCTTCAACCGCACCGGTGACCAGGCCGGCGGGCTGGGGCTGAGCCCCGAGGAGAACGCCAACATCCCGAACTACATCTTCGGGGTCGACGAGGTGCAGTCCTTCCTGGGTGCGAAGCTCTTCGGTGTGCCGCTCTCCGCGTACATCTCGATGCCGCAGGAGATGTACGCCGCCTTCCCGGACTCCGAGTCGCTGTCGCGCGGGATGATCATCGCCGTCGCCGCGCCGCTGATCGTCATCATCGTGCTGGCCACGCACTTCAACGCACGCCAGTCCGTCGAGCGCATGAACCGCCGCCGCGAGTCCGGCAAGACCGCCGCGCCGAGCAACGACATGGCCGCGATGCAGACCCAGATGATGTCCAAGATGATGATGTGGGTCATGCCGGGCACCATCCTGTTCACCGGCTTCATCTGGCACATCGGCCTGCTGTTCTACATGGTGGCCAACAACATCTGGACCTTCTTCCAGCAGCGCTACATCTTCGCCAAGGTCGACGCCGAGGAGGAGGCCGAGGAGGCCGCCGCCCTGGAGGCCAAGCGCGCCACCGCCCCGAAGGTCGGCCAGAAGCCGAAGCGCAACAAGGGCAAGGGTGCGGCCAAGGCGAACACCGTCGGCGGTGCCACCGCCACCAAGACCGACCCCGCCAACGCCGGTAACGCGGGCGCGGCCAGCAAGCCGCAGCCCGGCCAGAAGCCGCAGAACGACAAGGGCGGCAAGAAGAAGAACAAGAACAAGGGCAAGAAGGGCGGCAAGCGGTGAGCCAGTCCCCCGAGACCGCCGGGAGCGCCCAGGGTGCCGCCGCGGACAACGGCTCCGACGCCGGCGCCCTGACCGGCGACCTGGCACGGGCGGCCGCCGGCGTCTTCGGCGACCGCCTCGACCTGGCTCGCGAGTACCACCGGATGCTGGCGACCACCGGCTCCGAGCGCGGCTTCATCGGCCCGCGCGAGGTCCCGCGCCTGTGGTCGCGCCACATCCTCAACTGCGCCGTGGCCGGCGAGGCCATCGAGTCCGGCGCGCGCGTGACCGACGTCGGCTCCGGCGCCGGCCTGCCCGGCATCCCGCTGGCCATCGCCCGGCCCGACCTGAAGATCGTGCTGCTCGAGCCGCTGCTGAAGCGCTCCAACTTCCTTCACGACGTCGTGCGTGAGCTCTCCCTGGACAACGTCACCGTCGCGCGCGGGCGCGCCGAGGAGAAGAACATCCGCCGGGCGCTCCCGGCCGCCGACGTGGTCACCTCCCGCGCCGTGGCCCCGCTGGGCAAGCTGACCCGCTGGTCGCTGCCCCTGGCCAAGCGCGGCGGCGCGATGGTCGCCATGAAGGGCGCCAGCGTGGCCGAGGAGCTCGAGCGCGACGCCCGCGAGATCGCCGCCGCCGGCGGAACGGACGCGGAGATACTCACCGTCGGCGAGGGTGTCCTCGACGAGCCCACGACGCTGATCCGCATCGTCCGCGGCGCCGACCGCGTGCGCTGACGCCGCGGCGCGCAGGCGCCCGCCCCGGCTCCCGGCAGGCCCGCCCGGTGTCCCCCGCCCGCCCTGCCGGGTACCACCCACCCGCCCGTGAGCGGCGGGCGCGGAGTCACCTCTCGGGCACCCGGCACGAGCGGATAGAGTGGGGTGGGTAATCCGCGGCCGGCGCCGGTGCGGGGGCATCCCCCTCCGGCGTCCGCCGCGGCGCGATCGCAGCGAGACGGAAAGGGGCAGATGCACCAGCATGGCCGATGAGCACAGCGCGCCCGAGGCCGCCATCCCGGAGCGCGCCCGCCTGGAGCGCCCGGAGCGCCCCCGGCTGATCACCGTGGCCAACCAGAAGGGCGGGGTGGGCAAGACCACCTCCGCGGTCAACCTGGCCGCCGGCCTGGCCAGCTGCGGGATGAAGGTCTTGGTCATCGACCTCGACCCCCAGGGCAACGCCTCCACCGCGCTCGGCGTCGAGCACCGCGCCGGGACCACTTCCAGCTACGAGCTGCTCATCGGGCAGGCCACCGCGCAGGAGGCCGTCCAGGTCAGCCCGCACCACCCGAACCTGCACTGCATCCCCGCCACCATCGACCTGGCCGGCGCGGAGATCGAGCTGGTCTCGATGGTGCGCCGCGAGTACCGCCTCTACGACCAGCTCAAGGGCGGCGTCCTCGGCGAGCGCGAGTACGACTACGTCTTCATCGACTGCCCGCCGTCGCTGGGGCTTCTGACCATCAACGCGATGACCTTCGTCGAGGAGGTCCTCATCCCCATCCAGTGCGAGTACTACGCGCTCGAGGGGGTCGGCCAGCTGCTCAACAACATCTCCATGATCCGCGAGCACCTCAACCCGATGCTGCACATCTCGGCGATCCTGCTGACGATGTACGACGCGCGCACCAAGCTCGCCGAGCAGGTGGCCGCCGAGGTCCGCGAACACTTCGGTGACGTCACCATGCGCACCGTCATCCCGCGCTCCGTGCGCGTCTCCGAGGCCCCCGGCTACGGCATGCCGGTGCTCGCCTACGACCCGTCCTCGCGCGGCGGGATGGCGTACGCGGCGGCGGCCGAGGAGTTCGCCAAGCGCGGTGACTACACCCCCGGCGAGGGCACGGGCCCGATCGGCGTCAGCCCGGCGACCGCCGAACAGCTGAAAGGTAGCGAGGAATGACGAAGGCGCAACCGAACCGCCGCGGGGGCCTGGGCCGTGGCCTGGCCGCCCTCATCCCCACCGGCGCGGAGAAGCCGCACCTTTCCGACGCCGCGGCCGACGCCGTGCTGGGCCGCTCCCGCCCGGCGCGTGACCCCCGCGACCCGGACCTGCGGGACGCGGATCCGCGTGACCCCCGCGACCCCCGGGACCCCGACCCGCGTGACGCCGCGACGGGCTCCGAGACCGACGCCCCCGACGCCGCGGGCGAGTCCGCCGAGAACGGCAAGAACGGCAAGGGCGCGGGCAAGGCCAAGAAGAAGGCCGCCAAGGACAAGGCCGCCAAGCCCGGCAAGGCCGGGAACGACCGCGCCCCGCACGCCCCGCACGTGACCCCCGGACCGGCCACCCCGGGCCTGGACCGCCTGATCGCCGAGGCCGGCGACCGCGACCCCGCCCCGACCACCCGGGACGTCGGCGCGACCTACCAGGAGATCCCGGTCGGCGAGATCTACCCGAACGAGCGCCAGCCGCGCCAGGTCTTCGACGAGGACGACCTCTCCGAGCTGGTCCACTCCATCCGCGAGTTTGGCCTCCTGCAGCCCATCGTCGTGCGCCCGGCCGACCACGGCTTTGAGATCATCATGGGCGAGCGCCGCTGGCGCGCCGCCGGCAAGGCCGGGCTCGGCCGCATCCCGGCGATCGTGCGGGAGTCCGACGACTCGACGATGCTGCGCGACGCGCTGCTGGAGAACATCCACCGCGTCCAGCTCAACCCGCTCGAGGAGGGCGCGGCCTACCAGCAGCTGCTCGAGGAGTTCGACGTCACCCAGGAGGAGCTGGCCCGCCGCCTGGGCCGCTCGCGCCCGACGGTCACCAACACCATCCGGCTGCTCTCGCTGCCGGTGCCGGTTCAGCGCAAGGTCGCCGCGGGTGTGCTCACCGCCGGCCACGCCCGGGCCCTGATGGGCCTGAAGACCGGCGCCGAGGCCCAGGAGGCCCTCGCCGAGCGCGTCGTCGCCGAGGGGATGTCGGTGCGGGCCACCGAGGAGGCCGTCACCCTGCTCAACCGGGGCGACCAGCCCAAGAAGCGCGCCGCACGCTCCCAGGTCGAGCAGCCCGAGGCGATGACGCACGCCGCCGAGCGGCTCGCCGACGCCTTCGACACCCGCGTGACCGTCACCATGGGCAAGCGCAAGGGCAAGATGGTCATCGAGTTCGGCGACGAGGCCGACTTCGAGCGGATCATGGCGTTGATCGAGAAGCGCTGAGGCGATGATCCCCCGGCTGGCCCCCGTCGCGCAGGAGACGCTGACCTCGGTGCACCCGCAGGCCGCGCGCAGCGTGTTCTGGGAGCTCGGGGACCTCGACGCCGGTGACCCGCTGCTCGAGAAGGAGGCGTGGCTGACCACGGTCCTGCTGACCTTCGGCACCTGCGGGTTCAACCTCGACGCCGGCTCCGGCCTGCGCGGCAGGGCCCGCGCCACCGTGCTCTTCTGTCCGCCGGCCGACGCCGCCGGCTGCACGCGCATGCCCAGCGGACCCGTCAGCGCCGACGCGCTGGTGCTGACCAGCCTCTTCGTCGACCCCGACCTCACCGTCGGTGCCAGCCACGTGCTCGTCGACGCCGCGCTGGCCGAGCTGACCGCGCGCCGCACCCGGGTCGTGGAGGCCTTCGGCTACCGCGACGGCGTGGAGTGCTCCACCCTGCCCGGCTCGCTCGTCGGCCTGGTGGCCGACCCGCAGGCCGTGGGCCTGCTGCCGGCCGAACTGCTCGCCGCGACCGGCTTCGAGGTCGTCGCCGAGCACCCCGTCTTCCCCCGCTTCCGCCTCGAGCTGCCGCCGCCCAACGGGCTGCTCTCCGCCGCCGAGGCCGAGGAACTCCTCGCCCCGGCCTAGCACTCCGACCTAGCGCCCACGGCGCCCAACGGTGCCGCCTAGCGCCCGCGGCGCGCGCAGCGCGCCGCACACGCACAGGAGCCACGCCCGTGCGCGCACGGGGTGCGACGGGACGTCGGCAATTGAAGAAGGTGCCTAGCTGCTGCGCTTCTCGTCGCGGAGCAGCTCCGCGAAGCGGTAGGTGCCCGTGCGCTGGGTGTCGTTGTCCAGCAGGTAGAGGCGCTTGACGGCCACCACGACGGCCTCGGCGATCGCGTCGCGCTTGGCCGGGTCGGTGATGATGGCGACGTCGCCCGGGTTGGTCAGGTAGCCGGCGACGACCTCGACGGTGGGCATCCGCGTCAGGCGCAGCACCTCCCAGGTGCGGCCGTGGTTGCCGCAGTTGGTCAGCTGCGTGCGCGCGACGATCTCGCGCTGGATGTAGCCGGAGAGCGTCTCGCCGGTCAGCGAGTTCGCGCCGATCTCCGAGCCGAAGTAGAAGGTGGCCACGCCGGCGGCCTTCTCGTTGGGGTAGCTGTCGCAGGCCAGCGAGATCATCAGGTCCGCGTCCATCGCGTTGGCCATGTCCGCGCGCGCCTTGGCCGGCGGGTCGTCCTGGCGGGTGCGCGAGAGCGTGGCCTCCATGCCGGCCCTGGTCATCCGGTCGCGGATGCGCTCGGCGAGGTCCCAGAGGATCTCCTCCTCGGTGATCCGCCCGTAGCGGCCGTCGACGGTCTGGCCCTGGCGGCCGTTGCCCAGCGCCGGGTCGATGACCACGCGCTTGCCGGCGAGCCGCGGCCCGGCCTGGCGGACGTGCTCGCGCTCGCGGATCGCCTGGGCGGAGCCGCCCGTGATGCGCCGGCCGAGCAGACTGAGCGCGCGGGCGGTCTCGGGGCCGAACTCGCCGTCGGCGTCGATGCCGGAGTTGAGCTGGTAGGTGCGCAGCGCGCGGACCGTGTCCGGGCCGAAGTGGCCGTCGATGCGGTCGGAGTAGAAACCGAGTTCCTGCAGCTGCTTCTGCAGCTGGGCGACGTCGTCGCCGAGCACCGGTTCGGAGTCGTCGAAGCGCAGCACGCGTTCGCCCAGCGTGTAGGAGGCGCCGCGCAGCTCGCGCAGCGTGATCTCGTCGATGTTGCCCGTGGGCATGATGCCGCGGGTCTGCTGGAAGGCCTTGATCTGCTGGGCGAGGTCCTTGTCGAAGTAGGTGTCCTCGTCGGAGTACTGGCGTGAGGACGCCGAGGTGTCCGGAATGTCACCGGCGTACCCGCTCAGCAGGCCCAGTCGGGCCAGCGTCATCCTCGCCTCGGCCACACGGGGGCTACGGTCGCCGACTCGGAGAACGTCGGTCACGGCACTCCTTTCCAGACGTCGCACGTCTGTTACCCGGGCGTCGGGGCGCCCGGTCATCGGGCGCGGTCGGCCCGCCTTCCAGGCGCCGGGGCGCCTGTCTTAAAGATTAGCAGCTACAGAATCTTTTCCACGCGCCGGAGGATCTCGCCGGCCGGGCGGGCCCCGGTGAACTCGTCGACCTGCTTGCCGCCCGAGTAGATGACCACCGTGGGGATCGACAGGACCTGGAACATGGCCGCCAGGCCACGCTCCGAGTCGACGTCGACGGAGACGACGCGGGCGCGCTCGCCGAGCTTGTCGGCGACCTTCTCGAGCTCCGGGCGCAGCGCCTTGCACGGCCCGCACCACTCGGCCCAGAAGTCCACGAGCACCGGCACGTCCGACTCGACGACCTCCTCGCGGAAGGTCGCCTGGGTGACCGGGGTGACCGCGGCGCTCACGCCTCAGCCTCCGCCCCGAGACCCAGGGTCTCGATGTAGGCCTGCGCGTCGAGCGCGGCGCGGCAGCCGGAGCCTGCCGCGGTGACGGCCTGCTGGTAGTGGTCGTCGACCAGGTCGCCGGCGGCGAAGACACCGGGCACCGAGGTGCGCGTCGAGGGCTCCTCGACCTTGACGTAGCCGGCCGGGTTCAGCTCGACCTGGCCGTCGAGGAACTTCGAACGCGGGTCGTGGCCGATGGCGACGAACAGCGCGGTGGCGTCCAGCTCGCTCTTCTCGCCGGTGACGGTGTCGGTCAGCTCGAGGCCGGAGACCTTGCCGTCGGCCTCGTGGATCGCCGAGACGGTCTTGTTGACCAGGAAGTCGATCTTGTCGTTCCGGCGGGCGCGCTCGAGCATGATCGGCGAGGCGCGGAACTCCTCGCGGCGGTGGATCACGGTGACGGACTCGCCGAAGCGGGTGAGGAAGTTGGCCTCCTCCATCGCCGAGTCGCCGCCGCCGACCACGGCGATCTTGTGGCCCTTGAAGAAGAAGCCGTCGCAGGTCGCGCAGGTGGACACGCCGCGGCCGGAGAGCTCCTCCTCGCCGGGGACGCCCAGGTGACGCGGGGCCGCACCGGTGGCCAGGATGACCGCGCGGGCGCGGACCTCCTCGTCGCCGACGTGCAGCACCTTCTCCTCACCGTCGAGCTCGACGGAGTCGACGAGCTCCTGGCGCAGGTCGGCGCCGAAGCGCTCGGCCTGGCTGCGCATGGTCATCATCAGGTCGGGGCCCATGATGCCGTTCTCGAACCCGGGGTAGTTCTCCACCTCGGTGGTGTTCATCAGCGAGCCGCCGAACTCGAAGCCCTCGAAGACCACCGGTTTCAGCTCCGCGCGCGCGGCGTAGAGCGCGGCGGTGTACCCGGCGGGGCCGGAACCGATGATCGCGAGGTCGTGAACGGTCATTGATGTCTCCTTGATGGACGCGTCTGTGCCGAGGAGCCATCCTACCGTGCGCCCCTGGAAGCCCGTGGTTGACGACGTCGCGCGCGTGCCGCAGCTGCGCTGCGGCACCGTGGGCGGGCGCCGGAGGCGCCCGCCGGCGCCCGCGCCTCAGGCGACGAGCTGGCCCGGGCGCGCGGCCGTGGAGTCGTCGCGGGCCAGCGCCGGGTCGAGCACCTCGCGCAGGCGCTCGCGGGCCCGCCAGGCCCGCGACTTAACGGTGCCCGGGGCGACGCCCAGCAACGCGGCGGCGTCCGCGACGCTGTAGCCCGCGGCGTCGACAAGCACGACGGCGGCGGCCTGGCCGGGTGTCACCTCATTGAGCGCGCGGCGCACGGCCATGCGCAGCTCGGCGCGGTGCATCGGGTCGTGGCGCATGCCCAGGCGGCGGTGCGCGTCCTCGTCGAGCACGGGTGTCTCGACGCGGTTGCGGGCACGCCCGATGTGGTCGAGCGCGGAGTTGGTCACGAGCCGGTGCAGCCAGGTGCTCAGGCGGGCCTCGGCGCGGAAGCCGTCCAACCCCTGGCTGGCGCGAAGGTAGGCGTCCTGCAGGATGTCCTGGACGTCCTCCTCGCGGCGGGCGTAGCGCCGCGCGACGGCCTGCATGCGGCGGTGGTGTCGGTTGAGTATCTCGGCGAAGGCCCCCTTCTCGCCGGTGCGGTACGAGCGCACGAGTTGCACGTCGGTGTGCTGGTCCATGTGTGATTCCCCCCGAAATGTTTGTTACGCGGACAGTAAACCGCGTGCCGGCCGCCCGCGCCCGGCGGGCCCGCCCAGTGCGGTGGTCACGGCTCCGGGCGCCCCGGGCACGGCGAAGGCCCACGCACGGCGAAGGCCCGGCCCCCGTCGGGGAGCCGGGCCTGTTCGCGGTGCGGGCGGGGCCGCGGTGCGGGCGAGCGCGCGCACTAGCTGCGCTGACCGACCACGCGGACCTCGCTGACGGTGACGTCGCCGTCGAACCAGATGCGCACCCCGGCGCTCGGGGCGGCCTCGGCCAGCTCGATGACGTTGCGCCCGGCGCGCAGCTCGCCGGCGGCCAGCTGCTCGCCGGCCCCCTCCCGCGCGGCGTCGGAACCCTCGGACCCCGAGCCCTCGGCGCCGTCGCCGGAGCCGGAGTCGGAGCCGTCGACGTCCTCGGCGACCTGCTCGACGCGGTAACCGACGGTCGCGTCGCCCTGGGTGACCACGACGGTCTGCACCGGCACGGCCGCCTGGAGGGTCAGCTCCAGGCCCTCGCCGCGGTCCAGCGTGACGGAGGTCGAGGTGTCGCCGTCGACGGCGGCGTGGGCGTTCTCGCCGTCGGGCAGGGTCTCGGCGGACTCGAGGGACTGCACCAGCGGCAGCGGGTCCGGGCCCTGGGTCTGGGAGGTGCCCGGGCGGCTGACGGGGGCGTCGCCCTCGCCGTCGCCGAGCACGCCCGCCAGGTAGGTCGCGGCCACGGCGATGCCCACCACGGCGCCGAAGACGAGCATGGCCAGCACACCGGTGCCCTTGCGCGTCAGGCCGCGCTCGCCGAAGCCGGGGCGCTGCTCGACGGTCGGGGCCTCGTCGGTGTGGACCTCGAGCTCGGCCGGTTCTTCGTCGGTCTCGCCGAGGCCGGCGCGGCGCAGGCGCTCACCGAGCTCGATCGGGTCGGTCTCTCCCTCGTGGGCGGCCTGCAGGACGCCGACGACGTCCTCGGGCGCGCTGTCGGTGTCGACGAGCAGGCCGAGCGCGCTGGCCACCGCCGAGGTGTCCTCCTCGCGGGAGGCGTCGGCGAGCACCGCCGGGAAGGCCAGCACGGCCTGGCCGGAGGTGTTGATGCGGATGCGTGACCAGTTGTCCAGGCCCAGCGGGGTGCCGGCCTCGTGGGCGCGGCCGACGGCGTCGGCCAGCGGGCTGAGCGCGTAGGCGGCGGCGCGCGGGTCGGCGCCGCCCTCCTCGGCGACGGTCTTCAGCGGCGAGCCCTCCACCCAGTCGGCGACGACCAGGCAGCCGTTGCGGTAGGCGGAGACCTTCACGTTCGGTGCGATCGACGGGTGGTTCAGCCCGGCGAGCTTGCGGGTGCGGCGGGTGACCTCGGCGGCGGCGCCCGCGGCGGCGGCCGGGGTGGCCGGCGCCAGCGGCGACATGCCGGAGGTGTCCACGAAGACGAGCGCGACGCGCCGGCCCGTGGCCCGCTCCTTGGCCTCCCAGAAGCGCGCGCCGGTGGCCGAGCCGTGCTCGGCGAGCAGGCGGTAGCGGCCGGTGTCCACGGAGGCGCCGGGCACCAGGCGCGGCCCGCGGACCACGCCCGCGGACATCGGCGGCGGCACCGGGGTGGCGGCGAAGGAGTCGGAGACCAGGTACTGCTCGGAGATCTCGCGCACGGTCGGCTCGCCGACCTCGAGGCCGCGCTCCTCGTCGACGCGCACCAGGCGGCGCAGGCCCGGCACGCGCTGGACCAGGGCGCCCAGGTTCTGCACTTCGGGCAGCTTGGAGAAGCTGAGCACGATGCCGGTGGCGGCGAGGAAGATGACGCCGACGACGCCGAGGCGCAGCAACTGGCCGATGCTGCCGAGCGCGGCGAGCACCGGGCCGGCCGCCACGTCGATGAGCCAGCCGGTCAGAAGCGCCGCGGCCACGCCGACGAGCGAGGAGGCCAGCGCCCACACGGAGGTGCGCAGCACGGAGCCGGTGCCCAGCGGCCCGAGCTTGCGGCGCAGCAGGAACCAGCCGATGAAGGCGCCGGCGATGAAGCCGAACCCGTTGGCCGCGCCGAGGAGGATGACCACGCGGTGCGGCGAGGAGGCGACCATCGGCGCGCCCACGGAGAGCACGACCTTGGTGGCGGTGATGCCGGCGATGATCCACGTCGGCGTCCAGGCCTCCTCGCGCGCGTAGAAGACGCGCAGGTGCAGCAGCACGGTGGCGTAGGGGATCAGCGTGAAGGCGGAGAAGCTCAGGGTCAGGCCGAGCAGCTCGGAGGCCTCGCGCTCGAAGGCGCCGTAGTGGAACAGCGCGATGCCGATGTCGCGGCCGAAGGCGGTGAAGAAGAGGACGACCGGGATCAGGGCGATGAAGGTCAGCTTCGTCGCCAGCGTCAGGTCGCGGACCACGCCCTTGTCGTCGCCGTCGGCGGCGTTGCGCGACAGCCTCGGCATCAGGGCGGTCAGCAGGGTCACGCCGATGATGCCGTAGGGCACCTGCAGCAAAAGCCAGTGCTGCTGGTAGATGTTCGGCGCGGCGGCCGAGGAGGCCGAGGCGATGTTGGTCGTGATCACCCAGCCGGCCTGGGAGATGGCCACGTAGACGATGATGGCCATGGCCATCCCGCCGAAGGCCTTGAGCCGCTCGTCGATGCCCCACAGGGGGTGCAGGTCGACCCCGGCGCGCTTGAGCGGCGGGATGAGGATGAGCATCTGCACCACCACGCCGGCGGTGGTGCCCAGGCCCAGCAGCAGCACGTGCGGGTCCGTGATCGGGCTCGGGGCGTTCGGGTCCAGCCCGCCGGGCAGGAAGCGGTAGAGCAGCAGCACCGTGATGGACACGACGTTGTTGGCCACCGGGGCCCACGCGCCGGGCCGGAAGACGCCCTTGGTGTTGAGCACAGCCATGAACAGGGAGAACAGCCCGTAGAAGAGGATCTGCGGGAGCACCAGGAAGGCGAAGGACGTCGACTGGGTGACGTTGACCTCGCCGTCGCTGCCCAGGGTCAGCCGCGTCAGCAGCGGCGCCCCGACAACGGCGAGGACGGTGACCACCCCCAGCAGGGAGAACGCCAGGGTGAACAGGCGGCGCACGAAGGCGCTGCCGTGGTCGGCGTCCTCCTTCTCGGCGCGCACGAGCACGGGCACCACCAGCGAGGTCAGCACCGCGCCGAGGACGATCTCGGTGATCAGGTTCGGCAGCGTGTTGGCCGTGTTGAACGCCGAGGAGATCGCCGGGCCCAGCGAGGCGCCGATGAGCACGTTGCGCAGGAACCCGGTGATGCGCGAGAAGAGCGTGGCGATGGCCATCGAACCGGTCGAGCGCACGACGTCGGCGTCGGAGGTGCCCTCCTGGCCGTCGTCGGAGCCGGAACCGGACGCGCCGCTGCCGGACGCGCCGGTGTCGCCCGGGCCCCGCTCCCCCGCCGTGGCGTCGGCCTCGGCGACGGGGCTGCCCGGCGCGGCGGTCAGCCGCGAGCGGTCCTCGGTCGGCTCGTCCGGGGTCTCCGAGGCGGCGGCCGCCGCGGGTCTCGGCTCCGGCACGGGGGCGGGCGGGGCGGCGGCGCGGAAGCGGCCGCGCAGCCCGGGTCCGTTGGGACTGTCAGAGGGGTTCACAAAACCCCATTGTGTCCGCCGGGGGACCCGAACGGAAACTGCCACGCGCCCGGATTATCGCCCGGAGCGCTTTAATTTCCGACGTCGCGCCTGCGCGCCCGTGGCGCGCACCCGGCGGCGGTGGCGCCGCCCGGCGCGGAAGAGGGCGGCCAGTGCCAGGCCGCCGACCAGTGTCACCCCGGCGACGGTGGCGCCGATCAGGCGTGCGCGGGTCTGGACGGTGATGTCGACGCGGTTGGAGATCGCCGCGCCGTCCGGGGTGGCGAGCCACAGCTCGAGGTCGGTGCGCCGGTCGTTGTCCGGGATGTCCGCGGTCATCGACACCGTCAGGGAGCCGCGGGCGGGGATGCGCACCTCGTCGGGGGTGTTGAGGGTGGCGTCGCCCTCGGCGACGTAGTCGATGCGGGTGCGCGTGGGCAGCGGCAGGCCGTTGCGGGCGACGATGATCAGCGGCGAGGACTCCGAGGAGCGGGTGTAGACGTTGCCCGGAGGCATCAGCTCCACCGAGGAGCGCAGGTCCTGCAGCATCACCCGGTTGCCGCCGAGGCGTTCAGCGGTCGCCTCGACGGCGTCGTCGAAGTCGGCGACGGAGCGGCGCTCCGCCACCGTGAGCGCGGTGAGGATGTCGCGGCGCAGCGGGGCGGTGAAGCCGTAGCGTGTCAGGGCGATCGAGGGGTCGTTGGCCATGATGCGCGTCAGGTCGTCGGTGTAGGTCGCCTGCTGGGTCGCGCGCAGCACCTCGGCGTCGGAGTAGACGCCCGGGTCGGTGAACGGTGGGCCGAAGCCCTCGCCTGTGTCGGCACCGGCGGCCGCGGCGGCCTCGGAGGCGGCGGCGAGGTCCGCGCCGGTGGCGCGGTCGACGGTGAGGTAGTCGGCGAGGGTGACCGTACCGCCGGCGGCGGCCACCGCGGCGTCGATAATCGCGCCCGCCGCATCGCCGTCGGCGTGGCCGGGGACGGTGACCAGCACGGGGTCCTCGCCGCGCAGGGCGAGGTCGACGGCGCCGGCGGCGGTGGTCTCGCGGGCCACGGGCGAGTCGAGGCGGTAGTCCATGCGGGTGTCCGGGTTGGCGTAGCCGGCGGTGACGGGCTGCTCGCCGACGCCGGCCAGGGTCGCCGTCAGCGAGCTCTGGTGGGTCACCGCGCGGATGCCGGGGGCCAGCTCGGCGAAGTGGCCGGCGCGCGGGGCGGACCAGACGGTGTTGTCGGCGACGAGCACGGAGACGGTCTGGTCGGGCGGGTCGGGCAGCCCGGAGCCGGCGGCCGGCAGGCCGGGGTCGTCGAGGGTGGAGCGCCCGGGGGCGTCCGACTTCGGGGCGTCCGAGGCCTCCCAGGCCGGCTCGATGGCCGCCGCGGAGCCCTCGGCGGTGTCCGCCCAGGCCAGGGCGGGTGCGGTGGTCGGCTCGACGTAGCCGGCGCCGGGCAGCACGACGTCCTCGAGCGGTTCGGCGCCGAGCACGGAGTGCAGGGTGTCCGGGCCGCGCTGGAGGGCCTCGCGCATCAGCCAGGGGTCCCCGGTGCGCGCCACGGCGTCGAGGTCGGTGTCGGCCCAGGGCATCGCGACGGTGCAGCCCTGCGCGAGCGCGCGCAGGCGCTCGAGGAAGGCGGCGGCGTCGTCCGCGCCGCGGCCGGGCTCGCCGGTGGAGTCGTCGTCGAGCGACCAGGAGTCGCGCAGGCGGCGCTGTTGGGTGGCCTGGGAGCGGCGGGTCTCGGCGACGGTGTAGCCGTGGGTCATGCGCTCGGCGGCGTCGACGAGCGCGGGGTCGACGGCCAGGCAGAGACCGTCGCCGAGGGCCCCGCGGCGAGCCTCGACGGCGCTGAGCAGGCCGTCGAGGCGCCCGCCGGGTGCCATGGCCTCGGCCAGGGACTCGTCGCGCAGGATCAGCGGCGCGGTCTGCGGGGCCTCGCCGGTCTCGCCGGGGACGGTGTCCACCTGGGCGGTGACGCGGACCAGGACGGTGGCGGGCGCGCGCTCGTCGTCAATCTCTTCTCCGCCGGCGGCGTCGCCGACGGCGACGAGCATGCGCTCGCTGGTCACCTCCTCGCCCGCGCGCACCTCGACGGCGACGGGGTAGACCCCGGAGGCGGTGCCGGGCAGGGTCACGGTGACCTCGCGGGTCTCGCCGGGGCCCAGGTCGGCGGCCGGTTCGGCCGGCCCGGCGGGCGAGTAGGCGGAGCGGTCCTGGACCAGCGCGGTGCGCGCCTCGGCGACGTCGCCGACGGCGCCCGCGCGCAACGGGGTGAGGCTGACGGGGCCGAGCTCGTGGTCGGTGGCGTTGCGCAGCTGCACGGTGATCTCGGAGTCCGCGCCGGCGGCCACGGCGCGCGGGGCGGAGACGGTGTCGACGAAGAGGTCGGTCTCGCGCTCGTCGGCACGCGCCGCCGGGTTGACCCACGCCTCGCGCGACTCCTCGGCGGACGGGGACAGCGGGAAGCCCTGCCCGGCGGCCGGCGCGGCGAAGGTCGCGGCCAGGGGCAGCGCGACCAGGGCCGGGACGGCGAGTGCGGCCAGGCGCCTCATCGCGGCGTGTACCTCTCCTCCTTGAGCGCCAGCTCGGGCAGGAGGTCATGGGCGCGGCGGGCGAGCTTGCGCTCGTCGGCGTAGGCCAGGCGCTCGATGAGGCGGTCGGCGGGCACCCAGGTCACCTCGGTGACCTCGGGGTCCTCGTCGTTGAGGTAGCCGTCGACGAAGCGCAGCAGGTGGTGGTGGACGGTCTTGTGGATGCGCACGCCCTCGGAGACGAACCAGTAGTCGATCACGCCGAGGTCCGCGAAGACCTCGCCGTGGATGCCGGTCTCCTCCCAGACCTCGCGCTCGGCGGTCTCGTGCGGGCCCTCGCCGGGCTCGACGTGGCCCTTGGGCATCGACCACAGCAGGCGCCCGCGGCGGTCGAGCCGGCCGATCAGGGCGACGTAGATGCGCGAGAGGTCGACCTCGCCGTCGTGGACGGCCTCGCGCAGACCGGACACGACGAGGCCGCCGGCGGAGGTCTCGTCGCGCGTGGGCATCGGGGGGCGCTGCGGTTGGCGCCGCCGCCGCTTGTCCGACTGCTGGGGCCGCGGCCGACGCCGGCGCCGGCGCCGACGCCCGCCGTGGCGCTGGTCGTCGTTGGTACTCATCATCTGTAGATCGTATCCTGCAGGGGTGACTTCCCAGGACTCACCCGCCGCCAATCCCCTGCCCGCCGGTTCGGCGGCGATGCTCGCCCGCGCGGAGGCGACGGTTCTGGGGCTGAAGGACGTGCTCGGGCCGCTGGTGGCGGACTTCGCCGCCCGCGGCGAGTCGCTCTACCTCGTCGGCGGGCCCGTGCGCGACGCGCTGCTCGGCCGGCTCGGCCACGACCTGGACTTCACCACCTCGGCACGTCCCGAGGTCATCCAGGAGATCCTCGCCGCGCACTCCTCGGCCGTGTGGGACACCGGCATCGAGTTCGGCACCGTCTCCGCGCAGGTCGCCCACCAGCAGGTGGAGATCACCACCTTCCGCGCCGACACCTACGACGGCGTCAGCCGCAACCCCGAGGTGCGCTTCGGCGACAGCCTCGACGCCGACCTCGTGCGCCGCGACTTCACCGTCAACGCCATGGCCGTGGAGTTGCTTGACGACGCCGCGTCGGGTTTCTCCTGCCGGTTCCATGACCCGTTGGGCGGGTTCCAGGCGCTGGTGGACGGCGTGCTGGACACCCCGGACGCCCCCGAGCGCTCCTTCGACGACGACCCGCTGCGCATGCTGCGCGCGGCGCGCTTCGTCTCCCAGCTGGAGTTCCGGGTCGCCGACCGCGTGGTCGAGGCGATGACGCAGATGGCCGACCAGATCAAGCGCATCACCGTCGAACGCGTGCGCGCCGAGCTGGACAAGCTCATGGCGGGCCGCGCGCCCTGGCTGGGCTGGGACCTGCTGGTGGCCACGGGGCTGGCGGACCTGGTGCTGCCCGAGGTGCCGGGGCTGCGCATGACCCCGGACGAGCACCTGCAGCACAAGGACGTCTACGCCCACTCCATGACGGTGCTGCGCCAGGCGATGGACCAGGAGGAGGACGGCCCGGACCTGGTGCTGCGCTGGGCGGCGCTGCTGCACGACTGCGGCAAGCCCGCCACGCGGGCGGCCAAGCCGGGCGGCGGGGTCAGCTTCCACCACCACGAGGTGGTGGGCGCGAAGCTGGTGCGCCGGCGCATGCGCGCGCTGAAGTACTCCAAGCAGATGGTCTCCGACGTCAGCCAGCTGGTCTACCTGCACATGCGCTTCCACGGCTTCGCCGACGGCGAGTGGACGGACTCGGCGGTGCGCCGCTACGTCACCGACGCCGGGCTCCTCCTGCCCCGCCTGCACAAGCTGGTGCGCTCCGACTGCACCACCCGCAACCGTCGGAAAGCGGCGCGTCTGCAGGCCAACTACGATCGGCTGCAGGACCGGATCGAGGAGATCCGTCAGCGCGAGGACCTGGCCAAGGTGCGCCCGGACCTCGACGGCAACGAGATCATGAGCGTGCTGGGGATCGGCCCGGGCCCGCAGGTGGGCAAGGCGTGGTCCTTCCTCAAGGAGCTGCGGCTCGAGGAGGGCCCGCTGGAGCACGACGACGCTGTGGCCCGCCTGAAGGACTGGTGGGCCGGCCGGGACGACGCCTCGGGCGCCGACGACTGAGCGAGCGAAGGGAGCTGCAAGCGGTGGAGGACTTCTACTCCGACCGGCTGTTCAACGCGCTGGAGCGCACGGAGCCGGAGGCCGGCATGCTGCTGGTCGCCGCGCCCGGCATGCCCTCGCCCGAGTTCGCGCGCTCGGTGGTGCTGGTGGTCCAGCACACCGAGTTCATCACCTTCGGCGTGAACCTGGTGCAGCGCAGCGACGTCGCGATCGCCAACGTGCTGCCCGAGTGGGTTACCGCGGCGGTCAAGCCGCAGGTGATCTACCTGGGCGGGCCGGTGCAGCCGCAGTCCGTGGTCGGCCTGGGGGTCACGCGTCCCGGCGTGGACATCGCGGCGAACCCGCGGCTGACGCGGCTGGCCAACCGGCTGGTGCACCTGGACCTGCGCGCCGAGCCCGAGGAGATGGTCGAGGACCTGACGGGGCTGCGGCTCTTCGCCGGCTTCGCCGAGTGGGCGCCCGGGCAGCTGCAGGAGGAGATCGAGCGTGGCGACTGGTACGTCACCCCGGCGCTTCCCGGCGACGTGATCGCGCCGCCGCGGGCGGATCTGTGGTCCGAGGTGATGCGCCGCCAGCCGATGCCGCTGCCGCTCTTCTCCACCTTCCCGACGGATCTGGTGGACAACTAGGTTCCCTCTCCCCCGCCGGGTTCGAGGGTCTCGGGGTTCGGTTTCGTGGGGCTCGGCCGTCTCCGGATGCTGGGGTGTCTCGGGGTTGAGGTGTGCCTGAGACAAGGTGGATCGGGGCGCCCTGAATCTAAGGTCTCGCCGGACTGAACCGAGCGGTACACTGTCACGCACGTCTGCGCCGGATCCCGCCTGTCGGCGGTGCGCGGGGCGTGACTCCCCGTCCGCGGCCGACGGGGTGTGCCGAGGACGGAAGGGGTGGTGAGCATGCCGAGCGGCGTTTCACGTGAAACACTCTCGGAGATCAAGGGCGGCATCAAGGAGACATGGGCGGTGGGACTCGGCCTCATCCCGCTGGGTCTCGCCTTCGGGCTGCTGATGGTCCAGTCCGGTTACGCGTGGTGGTGGACCCCGTTCTCCACCGTCATCTACGCCGGGTCGATGGAGTTCCTCGCGATCAACCTGGTCGCCACGGGCATCGGACCCGGCTCGGCGGCGCTGACCGGGTTCATGGTGAACTTCCGGCACATCTTCTACGGGCTGACCTACCCGCGCGACCAGATCGACTCCGCGGTGGGCCGGGCCTACTCCACCTACGCTCTGACCGACGAGAGCTACGCGATCGTCTCCGCGCGCCCGCCGGGACACATCTCCGGTACCCGGGTGCTGACGATCCAGATCGTCTGCCAGCTGCTGTGGGTCATTCCCGGTATCGTCGGCGCCCTGGCCGGCGAGGTGATCCCGGACGGGATCACGGGCATGGAGTTCGCGCTGACGGCGCTCTTCGTGGTGCTCGCGTGGGAGTCCTCCGCCAACAACCGCGACTGGTCGCTGCCGATCACGGCGGTCGGCCTCGGCGTGCTGGGCGCGGTCCTGGTGCCGGGCCAGATGCTCGTGGTGGCGCTGGTGGCCTACTTCGTGCTGCTGATCCTGCGCTACCGCATCCCGCGTCTGGACGAGGCGCTGAAGCTGAAGGCGGGTGAGGCGTGATGCTCGACTTCCATGTGGCCGGCCTGCCGGCGGACGTCACCCTCGGCATGGTGCTCGCCGTGCTCATCCCGGTCGGCGTCGTCACCGTGCTGATCCGGCAGGCGCCCTACTCCGCCCGGAAGCTGCTGAAGAACAACTACTTCGTCGGCACCCTCGCGCTGACCATGCCCGTGGGCGTGATGGTCGTCCTCGTCGTCTACACGCTCGTCGGCCAGGCCGAGGCCCCGGGTGGTCTGCTGGCGAGCGGCATCGCGCTTGCGGTGACCGTGGGCCTGCACGCCTGGCGCCGCGACTCGGGCCTGTCGATCCTCGGCGGGACCGCGACCTACATGATCCTGGTGAACCTCGTATTCTGAGGCTGCGGGCCCTCGGCAGGACAGCGGAAAGCGGGCCAGTGTTTCACGTGAAACACTGGCCCGCTTTCTTTGTGTCGGGGACGGGTTCGGTCGGCCGAGGCGGTGTGTCACCGGGCCGGGCCGGCTGCCCCTCCCCTGCTGCGTGAGGTGTCGCGGCTCAGTCTCGAGGCTCAGTTCAAGCCGGGGAGGATGGCCGCGGCCTCGGCCCAGAGCGCCTCGAACTCCTTCGCCTCCAGGCGGGTGGCCTTGAGATCCGGGTAGACGGAGTAGGTGTCCGGGTGCGGGACGGTGCTCCCGGGGACGGCGACCTCGCCGTGCGGGGTGCCTTCGACCCAGGCTCCGGTGACCGCGAACTCGGCGGTCTGCTGGACGAGGCGGACCATCCGGGCCGTCTTGGAGTCGATCTCCTCGACCTCGGCGGTGTGCACCATGGGCTCGGCGCCGGGGACGGACAGTTCGGTTCGCACGTAGATCTTGCTCATGGGCCCCGAGACTACCGCGTCGCGCCCGGGTTCACGTGGGTGGCCTCCGGGCACGCTACCGTCTGCATGGCACGCGCCCACATGACGGAAGCGCCGGCCCGACAACTTGCTGTGTCGGGCCGGCGCTCCGGTGAGCACTTCGACGCGTCTCAGGCGTTCGCCTTCTCGGCGCCGCCTTCGGCGGTGTTGTCGCGCGCGTATCGGGCGGCGAGCCAGGAGCACATCATGAGCTGGACCTGGTGGAAGATCATCAGGGGGAGGATGAGCAGGCCCAGTCCCCCGCCGGTGAAGATGACCGAGGCCATCGGTAGCCCGGAGGCGAGCGACTTCTTGGTCCCGCAGAACTCGATCGCGATGGTGTCCTTGCGGTTGAACCCCATCTTCTGCGGCACGAAGCGGGTCAGCCACAGCATGAAGGCGACCAGCACGACGGAGAAGACCACGAGGAACAGGACCTCCCAGACCCCGGTGGTGCTCCAGATGTTCTCGACCATTCCCTTGGAGAACGCCGCGTAGACGACCATGGCGATCGAGCCGCGGTCGACGATCTTGGTGCCCTTGTTGGCCGCGCAGTCCTTCACCCAGCGCCTGGAGAGCTGGCCCAGGATGAACGGCAGGAGCAGCTGGAGGGCGATGTCGCGGAAGACGGTGGCATCGATGTGGATGCCGCCCTCGCCACCGGTCATGAGCAGAAGCACCAGAACCGGGGTGAGGAAGACGCCGGCGAGGTTACTGGCGGAGGCGGCCACGATCGAGCCTGCGACGTTGCCCTTGGCGATCGACGTGAACGCCACCGACGACTGCACCGTCGAGGGCACGAGCGTCAGGAAGAGTATCCCCATGTAGAGGTCGTGGGAGATGAAGGTGGTCAGCGGCCGGAGAGCCACGCCGATGATCGGGAATACGACGAAGGTGAAGCAGAGGATCACCAGGTGCAGCTTCCAGGCCTTCACGCCCTCCAGCGCCTCGCGGGGCGATAGGCGCGCGCCGTAGAGGAAGAAGAGCAGTGCGATGCCGATCTTGGTGGCGACGTCGAAGGCGTCGGCGAAGGCACCGCGGGCCGGCAGGATGATCGCGATGATGACGGCCAGGATGATCAGGACGATCAGCGGGTCCGTGCGTTTGAGACGGTCGAGAAGATTCACTCCCCCATGGTAGGATGCGGGTCACGTTTCACGTGGAACCTTCGCGCCCGGGATGGAGGAATGCCTTCTTCCGCCGGGGCGTTGGACCGGGAATGCCGGGCGGCCGGAGAGGCACCCGGTGGGCGCGGGTTGCCGGAGAGATCAACCAGCGGGAGAGGACGGGGCGCCGGAGAGCACCCCGGCGCATCTAGTCGGTGACGGTGAGGGTGTCGCCGTTTGCGGTCACCTGGGCCTCGGTCAGCGGATCGCGGGCGGGGCCATTGAGGACGGCACCGTCGGAGATGCTGAACATGGAGCCGTGGCCCGGGCAGCGGACCTTGTCGCCCTGGACCTCGTCGATGTGTTGGTTGGCGTGGGGGCAGAGAGTCGAGTAGGCCTTGTACTCCCCCGCGGACGGCTGGGCGATGATGAAGTCATCGACGATGACGGCGCTGCCGACCGGGACGTCGGCGGCGGGGACCTCCTCGGGCTCCTTGGAACCACAGGCGGCGAGGAAGGCGCCGGCGAAGGTGGTCGCGGAACCCAGGAGGAAGAGGCGACGGGAACACTTGTGAGTCATGAATCCAGTATGCCCGCGGGGACGTGTAATAGAAAACGTCCGTGACAAAAGCTGTACATGCGGGGGCACTAACTGTGAATACGTCACTGTGACGGAGAGATAAGACTCGTCCGCGGGCGGTCGGGATATTGACATTCGCCGAATATTGAAGCACCCAATGGTTGTACTGCCCCGGTAGGAGCCGCGGCTCCCGTGACGGGAATCGTCCGGAGGTGTATCCGCGCGCCTCCCGTTGAGCCGTGCCGGCCGATCCGCACCTGCCGTGCCGTCCCTGCGGGGTCACCGGCAAGTCACCGAGAGCCTACTCCCCTGCCGGCGGTCCCGGCGATGCTTTCGCCCCTCCGCCCGTCTATGAGTCCGTTGACTGCCAACCCATGACGTGTCCGACCCCGCTCCCCCGAGGGGCGACCACTACCTTGCCCCATCCGCTGCCTGAATAACAAAAGAACCCCGAGGTTTCACGTGAAACCTCGGGGCTCTTTAGGACTATCGACGGCGCCGGGGGTCGCACCTCGGCGCTGTCACCGGCGCCCCGTGCCCACGACGGCGCGTCAGCGCCCGGCGCTAGAGACGCGGCCTACTCGGTGCGGGACGCCGCCTTCATCGCGGAGACGTACTCGCGCAGCTCTTTGGCCAGAGCGTCCCAGTCCCCGACCTTCATGGCCGGGACGTCGTGCAGGGAGTGCGACTCGCGGGAGTCTTCCACCAGGTGCTCGGCCACGATGTTCGTGATCGCCGAACCGGTGATGGCGCCCGAGGCACCCGAGGAGATGACCTCGCGCACGTGCTCCGGGCGCGAGATGCCGAAGCCCACCAGAACCGGCGGCGCGCCGGCGGCCTTGAGCTCGTCGATGACGGCGTCCAGGCCGGAGTTCGTCGCCGCCAGCTCGGTGCCGGTGACACCGTCGCGGGAGATCGCGTAGACGTAACCGGAGGATTGCGAGGCGACGTCCTCGAGGATCGCGCCGCTGGCGTGCGCCGGGGCGATGAAGATCGTGTCGACGCCGGCCGCATGCGCGGCCGGGACGAACGGGCCGGACTCGCGCAACGGGACGTCGGGAAGCAGCACGGAGTCCGCACCGGCCTCGTGGAACTCGCGGTAGAAGTTGTCCAGGCCGCGCGTGACGGGCACGTTGCCGTAGACGAGCATGCCGATCGGCAGGTCGGGGAACTCCGCGCGGATGGTGCGGATCTCCTCGAGCACCTGCTCGACGGTCGAGCCGCCGGCCAGCGCACGGGTGTGGGAGGCCTGGATGGTCGGGCCGTCGGCGCTCGGGTCGGAGAACGGGACGCCGAGCTCCAGGGCGTCGGCACCCGCGGCGACGACCTCGCGCACGATGCGCAGCGAGTCCTCGACGGAGGGGTCGGTGGCCATCACGAAGGGGACGAAGGCCCCCTCGCCGCGCTCGGCCAGTGCGGCGAACAGATCGGTGTAGCGGGTCATCGGTTCTCCTTGTAGACGAGTTCGGGGTTCTCCTCGAGGGTGCGGCGCACGTGGGCGACGTCCTTGTCGCCGCGGCCCGACAGGGAGACCAGGATATTGAGCTCCTCGGTGGCGGTCTTCGCGCGCTTGAGGGCGTAGGCCAGGGCGTGCGAGGACTCGAGGGCCGGGATGATGCCCTCCTTCAGGGAGAGCAGCTGGAAGGCCTCGAGGGCCTCGGCGTCGGTGATGCCGACGTAGGTCGCCCGCCCGCTCTCGGAGAGGTAGGCGTGCTGCGGGCCGACGCCCGGGTAGTCCAGGCCGGCGGAGATCGAGTAGGACTCGTCGATCTGGCCGTCCGCCGAACGCATCACGTAGGAGCGCGCGCCGTGCAGCACGCCGATCTGGCCGTTGTTGATCGTGGCACCGTGCTTGCCGGAGTCCAGGCCCGCTCCCCCGGGCTCGGCGCCGACGAGCTCGACGGACTCGTCGTCGATGAAGTCCGCGAACATGCCGATGGCGTTGGAGCCGCCGCCGACGCAGGCGACGACGACGTCGGGAAGCCGGCCGGTGCTCTCGAGCATCTGGGCGCGCGCCTCCTCGGAGATCACGCGGTGGAACTCGCGCACGATCGTCGGGAACGGGTGTGGGCCGGCGGCGGTGCCGAGCAGGTAGTGCGTGTCGTGGAAGGTGGCGGTCCAGTCGCGCAGCGCTTCGTTGACGGCGTCCTTGAGCGTGCCGGAGCCGGTGTCGACGGGCACGACCTTCGCGCCGTGCAGCTGCATGCGGTAGACGTTCGGCTGCTGGCGCTCGACGTCCTTGGCACCCATGTAGATCACGCACTCCATGCCGAGCAGCGCGCAGGCGAGCGCGGTGGCGGTGCCGTGCTGGCCGGCGCCGGTCTCGGCGATGATGCGGTGCTTGCCCATCTTCTTGGCCAGCAGGATCTGGCCGATGACCTGGTTGGTCTTGTGGGCGCCGCCGTGGACGAGGTCCTCGCGCTTGAGGAAGATGTTGGCCGGGCCGTCCAGCGGCAGGTTTCGGCAGCGCGTGATCGGGGTGGGCCGGCCGAGGTACTCGCGCAGCAGGCCGCGGTACTCGGCCATGAACTCCTCGTCCTCGAGGGCCTCGACGAAGGTGCGCTCGAGCTGGTCGAGGGCGGGGATGAGGGCCTCGCCGACGAACTGGCCGCCGAACTGGCCGAAGTAGGCCGGCAGAAGCGTCTTTCCGCCGATCGTCCGTTCAGTCATGGTGTTCTCTCTGTCTCGTGGTGTGTTCTAAGTAAGTGGTCTGTGGTGTGTTTCGCGTGAGTTGCGGTGCCGGGCCAGGCCGCGGCGCGGGATGGCCGCGCCGCGTGGGCGGTTCCCTCACCCTCAGGAGCGGCGCCCGCGGATGATTTCCGACGCCGCGCGCAACCGTGCGGCGTCCTTGTGCCCGGCCCAGGTGCCCGTGTCCTCGCCGTACTCGAACCCGGAGTTGAGGTCGACGCCGGCGCAGCCGGCCTCGAACGCCCCCGCGAGGTTCTCGGGGCTCAAGCCCCCGGCGAGCAGCGCGTGGGCCTTGACGTCGTCGGGGATGGCGGACCAGTCGAAGGCCGAGCCGGTGCCGCCGTTGCCGGAGTCGAGGACGAGGCGGTCAACCTCGCCGACGAGCGCGGCGGCGACCTCGGCGGGCGTCGCGGCCCCAGCGTCCGACGCAGTGCCGGAGGCCCCGGCGCCGTCAGTACTAATCGGGCTCTCCCCCGCCGGGCTCATGGACACCGCACGCCAGATCTCGACGCCCTCGGGGAGCTCGGCGCGCACCGAGGCGATGAACTCCTTCTCGGCCTCGATGGAGCCCTGGTACGGCGCGTGCAGCTGTGCTGCGTCGACTCCGGTCTCGCGGACGAGCTCGCCCCAGCCGGATGTTTCACGTGAAACGGCGGCGAAGCGCAGCCCCGACTCGGCGGCGATGATCTCCTTGGCGGTTTCACGTGAAACATTGCGCGGGGAGCCCTCGGCGAAGACGAGGCCGCCCCAGGTCGCCCCGCAGGCGCGGGCGACCTGGGCGGCGGTCTTCGTGCGCAGCCCGCAGACCTTCACGGTGCCGAAGACGAGCTCGCGCGCGGCGAGGTCGATGTCCGGCTGCGAGGTCAGCTGAGAGCCGACGAGGAACGCGTCAGCGTGGCTCAGCGAGCGCACCGTCCGGTTGTCCCGGATGCCGCTCTCGGCGACGATCACAGCGCCCTCGGGGACCAGCGGCGCCAGCCGCGCCGAGCGCGACAGGTCGATCGAAAGGTCGTTGAGGTCGCGGTGGTTGACGCCGAAGATCTTCGCGCCGAGATTCGTCGCGCGGGCGACCTCGTCTTCGCTGATGACCTCCGTGAGTACGTCCAGGCCGAGGCGGTCGGCCTCGGCGGACAGCTTCGCGTACTCCTCGTCGGAGAGCACGGAGAGCATCAGCAGGATCGCGTCGGCGCCGAAGTAGCGGGCGGCGTGGATCTGCACCTCGTCGACGATGAAGTCCTTGCACAGCACCGGCAGGTGCGTGGAGGCCGACACCGTGGCCAGGTGGTCGTAGTCGCCACCGAAGCGCTCCGGCTCGCAGAGCACGGAGATGCCGGAGGCGTAGCGCGTGTAGATCCGCGCGATGTCGCCGGGGCGGTAGTCCTCTCGGATCATGCCGAGCGACGGCGAGGAGGACTTGCACTCCATGATGAAGCTGGTGCCGGGCTGCGAGAGTGAGTCGAAGAGCGAGCGCGTCGAGCGCGGCAGCGCCTCCGGGTCCACGTGCGTGATGCGCGCGCGGATCTCCGGCAGGTGGGTGCGCCTGGAGGCGACGATGCCCTCGAGCACCGTCGGCAGCGCCCCTCCCCCGCCGTGCGCGCCGGCGGCACCGGAGGCCGCGGCGCCCGCTGCGTCGGAATCAGTTCGCATAGTCGGCCTCCTCGTGCTTGTGCAGCCAGGCGTTGACCTCGCCGGAGTCCATGAGATCCAGCGCCTTGTCCACGCCGGCGCGCAGGGACTCCGCGGCGTCGGAAATGTAGAACATGCAACCGGCGGAGGCGGCGATCGCGGCGCGGTGCGCGGCCGGGCCGGTGCCGTCGAAGGCGGCGTAGAGGTGCTTGGCGTTCTCGGCGCCGTCGCCGCCGACCATCTCGGAGAGGTCGTAGGTGTCCAGGCCGAGGTCGGCCGGGGTGATCTCGTACTCCTTGATCTCACCGTCGCGGGTGAGCTCCCAGACCTGCGTCGGGCCCCACACGGCGACCTCGTCGGTGCCGGCGCCGTGGACCACCATCGCGCGCCCGCGGCCCAGGTCGCGGAAGACCTCGGCGATCATGCGGCCGACCTTCGGGTTGGCCACGCCCATGATCTGGAACTCGGGGCGCGCCGGGGAGAGCACGGGGCCGAGGGTGTTGAAGAGGGTGGGCACCTTCAGCGCGCGGCGCACCGGCTGCACGTGGGAGACGGCCGGGTTGTAGGCCGGCGCGAACAGGAAGGTGAAGTTCGAGGCCTCGAACTGGCGCACCGCGCGGTCCGGGTCGAGGTCCAGCGGGATGTTCATCGCCTCGAGCACGTCGGCCGAGCCCGACTTGGAGCTGACCGAGCGGTTGCCGCACTTGATCATCTTCGTGCCGCCGGCCGCCGCGACCAGCGAGGCGGCGGTGGTGATGTTGATGGTGTTCTTGCCGTCGCCGCCGGTGCCGGCGGTGTCGAGGATGCCCTCGCCGGTGATCGGGAAGGGACGGCCGGCCTCGATGAAGGCGCGGGCCGCACCGAGCAGGTCGGCGTAGGTCTCACCGCGGGTGCGGATCATGGTCAGCAGCGCGGCGATGTGCACCTCGTCGTAGTCGCCGACGGTCAGCGGCGTGAAGACGGCGCGCGCCTCCTCGATGCTCGGATCGGGGTTGTCCAGGTACTTGACGAGTGCGTTCAGTGCGCTCTGGGAGGTCATTGTCTTGTGCGTCCTTGTCTGTTTCGTGTGGTTGTGGTTGTCGCTTGCCGACGCCGCGTCAGTCGCCGTCGCCGGTACCGTCGCCGCCTGCGTGGCCGGCTGTGCCGCCGCCCGGGTCGCCCGCGAGGCGGGCGACGCAGCGGTTGAGCAGCACAGGCCCGTCGGGGCTCAGCAGCGACTCCGGGTGGAACTGCAGGCCGATGGCGTTGGCGCTCTCGCCGGCCATGACTACCGGCCCCGTCTCGGAGCGGCAGTAGCCCAGCGCGGTCATGCCCTCGGGCATCTCGGTGGTGCCCAGCGAGTGGTAACGGGCCACCGGCACGTGGCGCCCGGTGGCCGGGCCGGCCAGGCCGGAAAAGAGCGGGGAGGCCACGCCCTCGTCGGTGAGCACCATGTTGTCGGTTACGCCGTGGACCGGCCCACAGGCCGCCACGGTGCCGCCGTGGTGCTCGAGCAGCGCCTGGAAGCCGAGGCAGATGCCCAGGACCGGCACCTGCGCGGCGTCGGCACGCGCGATGACGTCCATCAGGCAGCCGGCCTCGCGCGGGTGGCCCGGCCCGGGCGAGGCGACGATGAGGTCGGGCCCGAGGGCGAAGACCTCGTCGGCGGACACGGTGTTGCGTACGACAACGGTCTCGTGGGTGGCGGCGAGCGTGTCGACGAGGTTGTAGACGAAGGAGTCGCGGTTGTCCACGACGACGACCCGGCTCATCGGATCACCTCCAGTTCCTTGTTCTGTGCCTCGGCCAGTGCGTGCAGCACGGCGTAGGCCTTGTGCAGGGTCTCGTCGGCCTCGGCCTGCGGGTCGGAGTCGCGGACCACGCCCGCGCCGGCCTGGACGGTGGCGATGCCGTCCTGGACGAACGCGGAGCGGATGACGATGCAGGTGTCCATGTCGCCGGCACCGTTGAGGTAGCCCACGGCCCCGCCGTAGGAGCCGCGGCGCACGCCCTCGGCCTCCCGCAGCAGCTCGGTGGCGCGCAGCTTCGGGGCACCCGTCAGCGTTCCCATGTTCATGGAGGCGCGGTAGGCGTCCAGGGCGTCCAGGCCCTCGGCCAGGGTGCCGGCGACCTTGGAGACCAGGTGCATGACCGCCGAGTAGCGGTCCACGTCCATCAACCCGATGACCTTTCGGGTACCGGGCTCGCAGACCCGCGCGACGTCGTTACGCGCCAGGTCGACGAGCATGGTGTGCTCGGCGAGCTCCTTGGCGTCGGTGCGCAGGGTCAGCTCGTTGCGGATGTCCAGCTCGTCGGTGGCGCCGCGCGGGCGGGTGCCGGCGATCGGGTAGAGCCGCAGCGTGCGGTCGGCCGCGGTGTACTTCAGGTTCGACTCGGGCGAGGCGCCAAAGAGCTCGAAGGCCCTGTCGGTCGCTCCGCGCAGGTAGAACATGTACGGGCTGGGGTTCTCGGCGCGCAGGCGGCGGTAGGCCGCGAAGGCGTCGGGGCACTCCGTGGTGAAGGCGCGGGCGGGCACCACCTGGTAGATGTCGCCGGAGTAGATGTTGCCCTTCAGCCGCTCGACGGCCGCGCGGAACTCGGCGTCGGTCTGTGTCGCGCGCGCCGGGAGGGCGCCGACGTGGCCGCGCTCCCCCGCCGTGGTCGCCGCGGTGACGGCCGGGGTGCCGGCCTGGACGTCGGACGCGGTGCTCGGGGCGTCGGGGGCGTCGGTGAAGCCCTCGGCCAGCCGTGCCAGGCGTTCGAGCTCGGCGCCGAGGCGGGCCTCCTCCTTCTCGCCGTAGGCCAGCGCGTAGATGCGTGCCGAGCTGTCCTGGTGGTTGATCTCGAGGACGATCTCGGCGAGGAGGAACTGGTAGTCGGGGAACGTGTTGGGGCCGTCGGCGACCTCGGGAAGCTGCTCGAAGGTGCCCAGGTAGTCGAAGGCGAAGCCGCCGACGAGCAGGCCGCCGGAGTTCTGCAGGCGGCGCAGCGGCTCGACGGTGCTCGCCGCGGTGAGGCGCTCGCGCTCGTCGGCGGCCGTCGAGGCCGGGAAGGTGTAGCCGCCGGCGTCGATCGTGGCGGGGGTCCCGGCGAGTTCCTCGTCGAGGCCCGCGTGGCGGGTGGTGCCGCCGGCGGAGAACTCCTCGACGCTGACGTGGTCGCCCGTGCAGGTCAGACGCAGCGAGGAGGCCAGGATCCCGAGCGAGGAGATGCCGGAGCGGGTGGTGATGTCAGCGCTCTCGAGGAGCGCGGTGGTCGGTGCGGTGGCGCCGCCGAGGTGGGCGAAGAGCCCGGAGGCGTCTTCTCGGTAGGCGACGGTGCGTTCCAGCACGGTCGGTTGTGGTGCGGGCAACGGCGGACCTTTCTCACGTCGTCAGTTCGGGTCTGTGTGGCTCGGGCGGCCCGAATACGACGAAACGGCCCGCTGGATGATGCGTGCGAGCCGTGGAAGGTGTGGGTGCAACTGGGTGCAGGAAGTCGGTGGCCCGCCGATTAAGCGCGCCACCACCACTGCTGAAGAATGTTGCTCACGGGAAAGAGGATAGACCCCCGGTGTGCCGTGTGCAACACCGGGGGTGGCGGGGTGGATCAGTCGTCAGCGCGCTTCGCGGCGCGGCGCAGGGCGTCGAGGTCGACCTTCGGGGTGTCGTCGGTGCTCTCCTCGGCGATGCGCCGGGCGTCGAGCGCAGCGACGGTGTGCGCTCCCCTGCCGGCGCCGGCGCCCACGGCGGCGACCGCGCCGATGACGAGGACGACGGGGACGATCCAGCCCCAGCCGCTGACGATGGAGCTGAACGCGGCGGCGAAGCCGAGCAGCACGCCGGCGAAGACCCACATGGGCCCGGCGATGCGGTGGGCGGTGACCCACATGTCCTTCGAGCGGCGCACCTCGGGCACCCGCAGACCGACCACGGAGTTGCCGGGCAGTCTGCCGGTCCATGCCAGGGCCCCGACGATGAGGACGGCGACGGCGAGGACGACCAGGACTACGGTGACGGCGATGTTCATGTGGGTGAGTTTACGGGTCTGGGTGACGTGGACGGTCCACGGGTGGACGGGCGCTGATGCGGGGTCGGAGGGGGTGATGAGTGGGAAAATAAGGAGAGGGGGAGTTACTTGTTTAAAGTCACTGTGGCGATACTAGATGCGGAGAACGCCGTTCGTAGGAAACGACGGCGGCGTCGTTGCCGCGGACTCCTTCGTGGTGGCCGAGAAGCCGCCGCACAACGAGACTTTCCAGTCGGTCTACCCGGCCTCGGTCTACCTCCAGGGGGTCGGCGGCTCGGTCGCGCCCGTGGTCCGTGGCTCCTCCGGCGAGACCGTCGACCCGCCCGAGGGCACCAAGTACGCCTTCCAGGAGGGCACTTTCGTCCCGCAGGGCGTGACCATCGACCCGGCCACGGGCGTCATCTCGGTGGGCACGGACTCCAAGCCCGGCGAGCGCGGCCTCGAGGTCGTGGTCACCTACCCGGACGGTACCGTCGATGAGGTCATCGCCGACGCGCGCCTCGAGGCGAACGACGCGGCGAAGTTCCAGCCCGAGTACCCGCCGGCGACGCTGGAGCGCGGCCAGGAGGTCACGCTGCGCCCGGAGTTCAAGGACGCCGCCGACGAGCCCGTCGCGGCTCCCGGTGAGGTGAAGTACCGCCACAAGGACGGTGCCGTTGAATTGCCGACGGGCGTGTCCCTCGCCGAAGACGGTTCCGTCACCGTGGGCGCAGATACCCCCGCGGGCACGTACCACGTGCTGATGACGGTGACCTACCCGGACAAGTCGAGCGAGGACATCGAGGCGACGTTCACTGTCACCGAGAAGAATAACGAGACCTTCGGCGTCAGCTACCCGGAGACCAGGACAGTGCACGGGCAGCTGGCCACGGCCAGCCCGGAGTTCACGGACGCCGGCGGCGAAGAGGCGACGCTGCCGGAGGGCACGAGGTTCGCGCCGATCAACGGCCTGGCCGCGCTGCCCAAGGGCATGACCCTCAACGCCGAGACGGGTGAGTTCACCGTGGCCCTGGAGACCGCCAAGGGCACCTACGAGGGCATCGTGGTGGTCACCTATCCGGACGGATCGCAGGAGCAGGTCCCCGTCAAGCTCGACGTCGGCGACAACCAGGCCGACAGGTTTGAGGCGTCCTATGCGAACCTGACGCTGTCGGCGGGTCAGGGCGGCACGATGCCGTTGAAGATGACGGACGCCGAGGGCAACCCGGTCGAGGTGCCTGAGGGCACGACCTTCGTCCCCCGCTTCGCTGTCTCCTCGCTGCCGGCGGGTGTGTCGATCAACGAGTTGACCGGCGAGTTCACGGTGGTCAAGGACATGCCGAAGGGCACCTACGCCGGCTGGGTGCGGGTGACCTACCCGGACACGACCGTCGCCGCGGGCGAGCAGGCCCGGTCGCGGGTGTCCTTCACCACGAAGGGCAGCGAGGGCAGCGAGGCCGCTGCCCCGATCCCGGAGGGCACGCGCTTCTCCCTGAAGGAGGTGGACGGGGAGGTCGACCCGAAGGGGACGGTGGCGCTGGAGAACACTGGCGGTAAGTTGCCGGTCGGTGCGACGGCGGACGCCGGCGACAAGGCCTCGGCGTCGGTGGACCCGGAGACCGGGAAACTGACGGTGGTCGCCAACGAGAACGCGAAGCCGGGTGATGAGATCACGGTGACCGTCAAGGACGCCGGGGGCAATGTCATCGACACCGTCACGCTCACCGTGTCCGAGGGTCAGGCCGGAAAGCTCGAGCCGGGTTACGGCGCGGTTGAGGTCGCGGCTGGCACCGGTAAGACGGTCTCCCTTAACTTCACCGACAATGAGAACAACGGGGTAGCCGCGCCGGATGGTACGTCGTTCGCCAAGGGCGGCGGTGAGGATGTCCCGGACTGGGTGACGGTCAATGGAGAGGACGGGTCTCTGTCGGTTAGGCCGGATGCGGGTGTCGCCCCGGGTGACTATGAGGTCCCGGTGGTGGTGACGTATCTGGATGGGTCGACGGACACGGTCAAGGTGAAGGTGACGGTTTCTCCGGGGATCGTGGTCGTCAAGGACAAGGTGACTGTTGTCGAGGGCCAGGAAGCTGATCCGTTCGAGACCGTGAAGAATGTTCCGCAGGGTGGTTCGGTCGAGGTTTCCGGTCTGCCGACTGGTCTGACGGTTGATGCTGCCACCGGCAAGATCTCGGGTACCCCGCAGAAGCTGGACTGGAAGGACGGCACGGAGGAGTCCCGTGATGTCACTGTCACTGTCACGGTGACGGTCAAGGACAAGGACGACTATGTTGTCGTCGGTCCGGAAGAGAGGACCGTGACTGTTCAGCGTGACACTGACAGGGACGGTGAGCCGGGTGTCGCCGATGAGGATGATGACGGTGACGGTGTCCCTGAAGAGGTGGAGAAGGAGAAGGGTTCTGATCCGAAGGACCCGGACAGCAAGCCTTCCGACGAGGCTGACACGACGGCGGTCGACAAGGACAACGTCAAGCCCGTCGATCCGAACGCGGATGAGCAGGACACCGGTATCACGGTCAAGAATCCGGGTGAGAACGTTGACGGTCCGATCACGGTGATCGTTGAGGATCCGGATCTGCCGGCCGATGAAAACGGCGAGCACGAGGTCGAGATCGAGGCCCCGGTCAACGATCACGAGAAGGACGTCGACAACAACGGGGATGGTCATCCGACCGATCCGACGGACCCGACGGATCCCACCGATCCGTCTGAGCCCGCGGACATCGGCCGCTGCGTCGCCGCCGGTCTCGGCATCGGGCTGCTGCTCGCCGGCCCGGCCATCGGCGGGATCATGATGGAGGCCTGCGCCCCGGACAAGGGCAGCTCCGACGGCTCCTCCGAGCTTGACGGTCTCACGCCGCTCGGCTCCTCCGGGACCGCCGAGGAGCCCGGCACCGCGGACGAGACCGACGGCGTTGAGTCCGAGGCCGCCGGGGACGCCGCGGAGGCCGAGGACCCCGCCTCCGAGGACTCGGAGGCCTAGACCCGGTGCCGGACTCCGGCGCCGCCCGCGCCGGCCCACCCACGCCGGGCCGCGGGACGTCGGCAATCGCGGGCTGCCGTGGACATGTCCCGGAACCGCACGGGGGCGGCACCCGGGGGCGGCCCGCCAGCACCGATGGCGGATTCCTCCAGGACGCCGAGTAGTCTCTTAGCCACCGCACAACGAATCGTGCGAGTATCCCAAGTCATTTCAACCACCCGAGAAAGCACTTCCCCGCCATGGATCTCAAGCGCATCTCACAGTCGTTGCTCTTCCGCGTGGTCCTAGCGATCATCCTCGCGGTCATCTGCAGCCAGTTCTTCCCTGAATGGCTGGCCCGCGTCTTCGCCACGTTCAACGGGCTGTTCGGCAACTTCCTCAGCTTCTTCGTCCCCGTCCTCATCTTCGCGCTGATCACCCCGGCCATCGCCGGCCTCGGCCGCGGCGCGGGTAAGTGGCTGGCGATCACCACAGGCATCGCCTACACATCGACCATCCTCTCGGGTTTCCTGGCCTACGCGCTGGCGCGCGGGGTCTACCCCGCCATGCTCGGCGGCCAGACCGTCGCCGAGAACGTCACCGACGTCTCCGAGGGTGACCTCGAGCCCTTCTTCAGCATCGAAATGCCGCCGCCCTTCGAGGTCATGACGGCCCTGCTGCTCGCCTTCTGCGTCGGCTTGGCCATGACCGTGGTCAAGTCCGACACGATCTACAAGGCCAGCCGTGACCTCGAGCGCGTGGTCATGAAGGTCATCTCGGCCTTCGTCGTGCCGCTGCTGCCGCTGTTCATCTTCGGCATGTTCCTCGGCCTCGGCATGAACGACAACCTGCTGGGCACCTTCGTCCTCTTCGGCCAGGTGCTGCTGCTGTCGATCGCCATGACCGTCGTCTATCTGATCTTCCAGTTCGTCGTCGCCGGCCTCGTAGCCGGGGTCAACCCCTTCAAGGCGCTGGTGACCATGCTGCCCGCCTATGCGACCGCGCTGGGCACCGCCTCGTCCGCCGCGACCATCCCGGTCACGCTGCGCTCCTCCCTGAAGAACAACGTCGACGCCAACGTCGCCGGCTTCACGGTGCCGCTCTGCGCGACGATCCACCTCGCCGGCTCGATGATGAAGATCATGCTCTTCGCCTTCGCCATCGTGTTCATGGCAGACATCGACGTCTCCGTCGGCCTGGCCATCGGCTTCGTGCTCATGCTCGGCATCACCATGATCGCCGCGCCCGGCGTGCCCGGCGGCGCGATCATGGCCGCCGTCGGCCTGCTCGGCTCGATGCTCGGCTTCGACGACAACCAGATCGCCCTGATGATCGCCGCCTACGTCGCGATCGACTCCTTCGGCACCGCCGCCAACGTCACCGGCGACGGCGCGATCGCCCTGATCGTCGACCGCTTCGCCCGCGGCAAGATCAAGGCCACCCGCCCCGAGGACTCCGTCGCCGCGGACCTCGAGATCGAGGGCGCCGAGAAGGCCTAGGGCCTGAGGTTCGAGCCTCAGGCTCGAGCCCCCGCGCACGGCAGCGCCCCCGGACCACCCGGTGCGGGGGCGTTTCACTTGCCGACGCCGCGTCGCTCGCCGTGGGCGCACGGGTGCGCCGTGGGCGCACGGGCGCGGCGGGGCCGCGCCGCGCGGCGTCGGAAAGCGCGCTACCGGCGGGCGCGCTCGTACTCGCGCGCGGCGGTGCGCCAGTCCAGGTCCACGTGCTCCGGGGTCAGCGCGTGGATCGAGTCGACGCCCATCAGCGCCAGGGCCCGCTCCATCTCGTTGCGGAAGATGCCCAGTGCGTGCGAGACGCCCTCGGCGCCGGCGGCCATCAGCCCGTAGAGGTAGGCGCGGCCGATGAGCACGGCGTCGGCGCCCAGCGCGCAGGCGGCGACCACGTCCGCGCCCGACATCACGCCGGTGTCCAGCAGGATCGTGGCGTCCTCGCCGAGCGCCTCGCGCGTCTGCGGCAGGGTGTACAGCGGCACCGGCGCGCGGTCGAGCTGACGGCCGCCGTGGTTGGACAGCACCACCCCGTCCATGCCCTCGGCCATGCAGCGCACGGCGTCCTCGGTGGTCTGGATGCCCTTGACCAGCAGCGGGCCGTCCCAGTTGCGGCGCAGCCAGGCCAGGTCCTCGAAGTTGAGCGTGCGGTCGAAGAGCTTGCCGATCTCCGAGAAGGACTTCAGTCCCCCGCCGACGTTGGCGAAGCCGAGCGGCTCGGTGCTCAGGAAGTTCAGCCACCACTCCGGGCGGTAGGAGGCGTCCAGGAAGGTCTTCCATGTCAGCTGCGGCGGGAAGGTCATGCCGTTGCGGGTGTCGCGGTGGCGTGCGCCGGTGACCGGGCAGTCGACGGTGACCATCAGCGCGGTGAACCCGGCCTCCTTCGCGCGGCGCATCAGGTCCTCGGAGAGCCCGCGGCCCTCGGCCTTGGTCAGGTAGAGCTGGAACCAGTGCGCGCCGTCCGGAGCGGCCTGCTGCACCTCCTCGATGGTGGCGGTGCCCATGGTCGACAAGGTGAAGGCGATCCCGGCCTTCGCCGCGGCGCGTGAGCCGCCGACCTCGCCCTCGGCGTGCATCATGCGGGTGAAGCCGGTCGGCGCGATGGCCAGCGGCATCGACAGCTCCGAGCCCATCACGGTGGTCGCCAGGGTGATGTCCTCGACGTCGCGCAGCACTCCCGGGCGGAAGGACAGCTCCTCGTAGGCGGTGCGCGAGCGGGCCAGCGAGAGCTCGCGCTCGGCGGCGCCGTCGACGTACTCGAACGGGCCCGTCGGGGTGCGCCGGCGCGCGATGCGGCGCAGGTCCCAGATGTCGGCGGCCTTCTTCAGCCGGTTCGCCCGCGGGTCGGTTCCCGGCACGGCGAGGTGCAGGTAGCCCTTGAGGGTGTCGATGTCCGGCAGCTGGCGGGTCAGCGGGGCGATGCGTCGGGGGAACTTCATTTTCTTCTCTCAGTGTCTTCGGGGGTGGGGTGTGTCGCTTGCCGACGCCGCGCCTGCCTCCCTCCGCCGCCCGCTTGCGGGTGGGCGTCGGTTGCGGAAGGGGGGCGGGTCCGGTATGCCCCGGGGTGGTGGGGCGATGGCGGTGGTTGGCGGGTGCCGGTGGTTGGCGGCGGTTGGCGGATGCCGGTGGTGACTGCCGGTGGCGTCGGAGGCGGTTGGCGGCGGCTGCCGGTGAGGCGCCGGGTGACGCCTGCGCGGGTGGGTGTGCCCGGTGCTGGCGGGTGCGCGTGCTGCCGTGCGGGTGGGTGTGCCCGGTGACGGCGGATGCCCGTGGTTGCCGGCCGGTCCGGTGGGTTGCCGGAGGTCAGCGCTCGTCGCGTACGCCGAACCACATCGCCGCCGAGGCACGGGTGGCCTCGGTCAGCTTGTTGCAGGGCACCGGTTTGTAGGGCACCGGTTCGCGGCCGGCCGCGTGGACCGCGGTCTCGAGGCGGTCGCGCACGAGCCAGACTTCGCGCGGATCAGGCCGGTTCGTGGCGAGAATGGCGGGGATGCTGTCCAGGCCCAGCCCGGTGTCGGCGGCAAGGTCCTGTTCGGTCCAGCCGGAGGCATCGAGGTTGGCGCGCAGCTCTGCGGCGGTGTTCTGCAGTTCCTCGTGGGTCAGCGACACAAAACAAATGCTACGCCATCGTAAGGCCCCGTCAAGAGACGGTAGCGCTCCGCTGGCAGTCCTGGTGGAAGCGTCGCTGCAGCCTCAGGCACCGTAGCAAGCGGGCTATGCCCTTGCTACCGATGGCCGTCTGACCTTTCCCCGAAATCTGGCAGGGCCTGGGGGTCGTTAGCCAACAACGGTAGCCATGAGGCTTCAGCTGGCTAGGCATGCGAGGAGCTTCATCCGCCCCCTGCAGGCCTAGAAGCATAGTGGTCACCCCGGAGTTTCCCGGCTCTTCGTGTCTCGTCGTGCGTAGCTAAGGTAGGCCCTAGCGATGGCTGGGGAGGCACTAAATGTAGGGGTCGTGGCCGGTACACGATGGGAGCCAGTACACATCCATTTCACAGAACCAAGTCCCGTCATGAAACCTAACGGTAAGCCTCGCCGCCAATCGCCATCTACCGCACAGTCGAACTCAGTCTGACCATCCAGGTGCTCCTGATGCCGCGGATCGAACCGTAGACAACGCCGCAGTCGTCGCACCAGACGATACCTGCCTGGGCCGCGGGGCTGTGGAGTTCTGCGTATCACGTATGGCGCCGGCTTGTCGACCTGCCGGTCGCAGCCTTTCCCACCCGGCTTAACGGGGTATCCCGCTACCGGTGCGCCAACGCCTCCTGCCCACGGAAGGATCTTCCAGTCCCGCCTTACGTGTGCTGCCCCGAAAGCCACCGTGACCAAACGGGTGACCCGATGAATCCTTCAACGTCTGGCCCGCGATCGGATGAGTGCCTCCTCCACCGCCACAGCCCCGGGCTGGGCTGGCAGCTTGTCAACCAGATCGCCTTGGACGCTGCCCGCCGGCTGGTCTACACCGACTCCGACCACCTCGACGGGGTACGCGTGCTGGGAGTAGACGAACACGTGTGGAAACACACTCACCGGCCAGGCGAGCCTGATGCGTTGGTCACCGTGGTGGTGGATCTGGCCCCACTGGACGAGGCAGGTCCAGCCCGCTTGATCGACATGCGACCGGGCAGGAGCACCCAGGTGCTTGAGGGCCGGTTGTCTGACCGTGACGAGGGGTTCCGAAAGAACCTTCAGACGGTGACCATGGACGGGTTTCCGGTTACGTCACCGCCGTCGACCGCGCGCTTCCCACCGCGGTCAAGGTCATGGACCACATGGAAGGGTCCATGACCTTAAGGGCTTTTCGCGTCTCGTAAGGCATAGGTAGGCCCTAGCGTGGCCGAAAGGCACTGCATGGCGGCTCCCAGTTCCGCTAGATAGACGGGAGCTTGGTAATTGTCATCTTGTAACGGCGAGGAACCCTACATGTAGTGCTGCCCCGGGGCACCGTTCAGGTTTTCCTACGCCCTACGAGACGCGAAGAGCCGCTTTACGGTCGAGTATCGTATTTTTCTTCGGCGGGTCGGCGATTCTGTGCCGCCATTCTCGGCGTTAGTTTCTGTCTTTCCTCCCCCGGTGCCGCGAGGCCCGCCGGCGCCTTGTCCGGCCGGGGTTTCAGCAGCAGGATGTGTACGCTCAAGGCCAGCTCGATCGCCGCGAGCAACCCGACCAGCCACCATTTGCCCACCACATTGGCCACGATCACCATCGAGACCCCCATGCCGAGCCATAGCGCGGCCAGGGTGCGCGCCTTGTGCCTCGGCGTCATCTGCCGGTGGTAGTAGTTCGTGATGTACTCACCGAAGACGGGGTGGCCCAGCAGGTAGTCCTCGAGCTGCGCGCGAAGCAGAACAGCGCCAGCAGCAGAAACGGCGTGGTCGGCAGCACGGGCAGCGGGATGCCGATCGCGCCCAGGGCCAGCGCGATACACCCGACGGCGATGTAGAGGTGTAGAGGTAGCGCACGCGGCCAAGCCTACGACACAACCGGGGAGGGCAGCCTCGGCTATCCCGCCGCCCGCCCACGCCGCGCCGTGCTGCGCGCCGGGGTGGGCGCGGCGTCGGCAAGCGGCGGCGCCATACGGCGACCATCAAGTGGGACGGTGCGGCCGCACAATGGGACGCTCCGGGTTCCTGCCGCTCACCGCGGCCTACTAGACTTAACCACCATGGAAACGCCGAGCAGCACTCCCGCCACGCCCGCGCACCGCTACACCGCGGGGCTGGCCAACAAGATCGAGAAGCACTGGCAGCAGTTCTGGGTGGACAACGGCACCTTCGACGCGCCGAACCCCGTCGGCGACCTCGCGCCGGCCGACGGCAAGCTCCCGGACGACAAGCTCTTCGTCCAGGACATGTTCCCCTACCCCTCCGGCGCGGGCCTGCACGTGGGCCACCCCCTCGGCTACATCGCCACCGACGTCTTCGCCCGCTACAACCGCATGCTGGGCAAGAACGTCCTGCACACCCTGGGCTACGACGCCTTCGGCCTACCCGCCGAGCAGTACGCCATCCAGACCGGCACCCACCCGCGCACCACCACGATGGCCAACATCGAGAACATGCGCCGCCAGCTCGGCGCCCTGGGCCTCGGCCACGACCAGCGCCGCAGTGTGGCCACCACCGACCCGGAGTTCTACCGCTGGACGCAGTGGATCTTCCTGAAGATCTACAACTCCTGGTTCGACGCGGAGCAGCAGAAGGCCCGCCCCGTCGACGAGCTGATCCCCCTGCTCGAGAGCGGCGAGATGCCGCTTCCGGAGGGCTTCAAGGGCTCCTACACCGAGCTCTCCCGCCTCGACCAGCAGCGCGTGGTCGACGAGTTCCGCCTGGTCTACCGCGCGAACTCCACGGTCAACTGGTGCCCGGGGCTGGGCACCGTGCTCGCCAACGAGGAGGTCACCGCCGAGGGCCGCTCCGAGCGCGGCAACTTCCCCGTCTTCCGCCGCCGCCTGAGCCAGTGGATGATGCGCATCACCGCCTACGCCGACCGCCTCATCGACGACCTCGACCTGCTCGACTGGCCCGAGAAGGTCAAGACGATGCAGCGCAACTGGATCGGCCGCTCCCACGGCGCCGACGTCACCTTCGACGTCGCCGGCAACGACGTCACCGTCTTCACCACCCGCCCCGACACCCTCTTCGGCGCGACCTACATGGTGCTCGCCCCCGAGCACGAGCTTGTCGACGCCCTGGTGGCCGACGCCGGCGCGTACGGGGACGTCGATGAGCGCTGGACCTACGGCTGCGCCAGCCCGGCCGAGGCCGTGGCGGCCTACCGCCGCGACATCGCCGCCAAGTCCGACCTGGAGCGCCAGGAGAACAAGGAGAAGACGGGCGTCTTCCTCGGCGTCTACGGCACCAACCCCGTCAGCGGGGCCAAGGTCCCGGTCTTCATCGCCGACTACGTGCTGACCGGCTACGGCACCGGCGCGATCATGGCCGTGCCGGCCCACGACGAGCGCGACTACGAGTTCGCCCACGTCTTCGGCCTGCCCGTGGTCGAGGTGCTCTCCGGCGGGGACGTCGACAAGGAGGCCTTCGTCGGTGACGGCCCGCACGTCAACTCCGCCAACGACTCCGGGCTGGACCTCAACGGCCTGGGCAAGGCCGACGCGATCGCCAAGGTGACCGCCTGGCTCGAGGAGCAGGGCAGCGGTGCCACGAAGGTGCAGTACAAGCTGCGCGACTGGCTGTTCGCCCGCCAGCGCTACTGGGGCGAGCCCTTCCCGGTCGTCTACGACTCCGAGGGCGTGGCCCACGCGCTGCCCGAGTCGATGCTGCCGGTCGAGCTGCCCGAGGTCGCTGACTACACCCCGCCGACCTTTGACCCCGACGACGCCGACAGCGAGCCGCACCCGCCGCTGGCCAAGGAGAAGGACTGGGTCACCGTCGAGCTGGACCTCGGCGACGGCCCGCAGACCTACCGCCGTGACACCAACGTCATGCCGCAGTGGGCCGGCTCCTCCTGGTACCAGCTGCGCTACATCGACCCGACGAACTCCGAGGCCTTCTGCGACCTGGAGAACGAGCGCTACTGGACCGGCCCGCGGCCTGAGGAGCACGGGCCTGAAGATCCGGGCGGCGTGGACCTCTACGTCGGCGGCGTGGAGCACGCGGTGCTGCACCTGCTCTACTCGCGCTTCTGGCACAAGGTGCTCTTCGACCTGGGCTACGTCAGCTCGAAGGAGCCCTACCGCCGCCTGTACAACCAGGGCTACATCCAGGCCTACGCCTACACCGACTCCCGCGGCGTCTACGTCCCGGCCGCCGAGGTCGAGGAGCGCGACGGCAGGTTCTACCGCGACGGCGAGGAGGTCAACCGCGAGTACGGCAAGATGGGCAAGTCGCTGAAGAACGCGGTGGCCCCCGACGACATCTGCCGCGACTACGGCGCCGACACCCTGCGCGTCTACGAGATGTCGATGGGCCCGCTGGACACCTCCCGGCCCTGGGCGACCAAGGACGTCGTCGGCGCGCACCGCTTCCTGCAGCGCACCTGGCGCCTGGTGGTCAACGAGGACACCGGGGCCGCCCAGCTCTCCGACGCGGAGCCGACCGAGGACGACCTCAAGGCGCTGCACCGCACCGTCGCCGGCGTGCGCGAGGACTACGAGCACCTGCGCGACAACACCGTGGTGGCCAAGCTCATCGAGTACGTCAACCACCTGACCAAGGCCTACCCGGATGACGTGCCGCGCGAGCTGGTCACCCCGCTGGTGCTCATGCTCGCCCCGCTGGCGCCGCACCTGGCCGAGGAGCTGTGGCGCCTGCTCGGCCACGACGAGACCGTCGCCTACGAGCTCTTCCCCGAGTTCGACGAGAAGTGGCTGGTCGACGACGAGGTCGAGCTGCCCGTCCAGATCAACGGCAAGGTGCGCGCGCGCATCACGGTGGCCGCCGACGCCTCCAAGGAGGACGCGGTGGCCGCCGCGAAGGCGGACGCCAAGATCGCCGGCCACCTCGAGGGCAAGACCGTGGTCAAGGAGATCGTGGTGCCCGGCCGCATGGTCAACCTCGTGGTGAAGTGAGACTGGGCGGTGAGCTCCAACCCCTGGGCCCTCTACGAGGAACTCGCCGCGGGCGTGCCGGCGGACCTGACCGTCAAGGACTACCAGGTCGCCGGCCGCTGGGCGTGGGTCGAGGCCTCCGACGGGCAGGTCGGCATGGCCGCGGTGTACCCGGGCGACGGGCGGCCGGTGTCCTTCAACTCGATGGACGGGCTGTTCGGGCTGCCGCTGCGCGAGGCCGCCGGGCTGGCCAAGTCCTGGAACTTCACCGAGGCCGGCATCGGTGTCGCCGCGATGAACGCCTGGTACAACCACCCCGACCGCGGCGGTGCGGTGGGCACCGACGTCGCCGAGCTCAACCCGGGCCGCGCCGCCCGGGTGCTCGGCCGCTCCCACGGGGACTCCTTCCGCGTCTTCCGCGACCGCGTCGCCGGGCGCAAGGTCGTCGTGGTCGGCCACTTCCCCGGCCTCGAGGAGATGCTCGCCCCGGTCTGTGACCTCGCGATCCTGGAGCGCCACCCCCAGCGTGGCGACTACCCGGACTCGGCCTGCGAGTTCCTGCTGCCCCGGGCGGACTGGGTCTTTATCACCGGATCGGCGCTGGTCAACAAGACGATGCCGCGGCTGCTGGAGCTCGCCGCGCCTGCGATGACCGCGGTGGTCGGCCCGAGCACCCCGATGACGGGGCTGCTCTACGACCACGGCGTGGACGTGCTCTCGGGGTTCCTGCCGACCGACCGCGCGCGGCTGACGGTCAGCCTGCGCGGCATCGGCGGCGGCCGGCGCTTCAGCTACGGCCGGCAGGTGAACCGGGCGAAGGAGTAGGGGTCGGGTCGGGGCCGGTCGGGGTGCTTTTGCGCCGCCCAGGGCCCTTTTCCGCCGCCGGTGTCAGAATGTGCGACGGCTCGGCTGCACACTGTGACGGTCCCGCGACCGTTATGCGAAAACCCGCAGGTCAGCGCGTCGCTGAAAATCGGGGCGTCAGATTGTGCGACCGCGGCGTCGCACAATCTGACACCCGTGCCGGGGCCGGCCGGTCCCGCTCCCCCGCCCGGACCCCTCAGACAACCCCCGCGGCGTCGGGGATGAAGAGGGAGGCCAGCACCAGCAGCACCACGACCACCACGGCGACGATCCCCCACCGGCGCTTCTCCAGCAGCGGCAGCTCGGAGTCGGGGCGGGCGAAGAGCTCCTGCTCGTCGGCGGTCAGCAGCGCCCAGTCCTCGGTGTAGGCGTTGCGCCGGCGGGCCCACTCGGCGACCTGCCGGGTGTCGCGCCGGTTGCACCACAGCCAGTAGGCCCCCGGCACCGCGAAGGCCAGGAAGTAGAAGATCGACGCAATCCAGCTGTTCACTGCCTCGGACTGCGGGTACTCGCTGGACACTCCCCCGCCGCCGACCAGCATGATCGCGCCCATGACCACCGCGCCCCACGCGGCGACGCGCTTCCAGCCGGCCGGCCGGTAGGCGCGCAGGCGGGCGGCGGCCTCCCCGGCGCTGACCGGGGCGGTCGAGTCGGCGCCGCCCTTCTCGAAGTGGCGGTCGTTGTACTCGACGTAGGCGGCCGCCGGGTCCTCGTCGCCCCGCGCCGCGCCGTGTGCATCCCTGGTGCTCATACCCGCAGGCTACCGGTCCCCCGCGACCCGATGGGCCCCGAGGCCGCGCCCCCGCGCACACTCGTTCGATCCGTCGAGTCGGCTCGCGATGACGTCCGGGCCCGCCACCGCGCCACCACTGCGCCCCGCGCCGGTCCCATGCCGCCACTCCCCCACCCTCTCCGCCACCGCCTTTAAGGTAAGGGCAGCCACAGCTACACTTGCACACATGGATATGAACCGAGAGATCCGCGCGCGGCGCCTCGTCGCCCAGCATCTCGCCGGTTCCGCCGCGCGGCCGTCGACGGCGGGCCCCGTCGAGGTGCTCCGAGAACTGCTCGCCCTGCGCGCCCGCCGCTTCTGGCCCGGCGTCAACGCGCTGGCCGAACGCGCCGGCTGCCGCCCCGAGGACGTCCTCGACGGGGTGCGCGCCGGGCACATCGTGCGCACCCGCACCGGCTGGGGCAGCCCCGTGCTCGTCGCCGCGGAGGACGCCCGCTGGCTCAGCGCCACGCTGACCTCTGCCGGCGCCCACCTGGCCGACCTCGCCCGCGCCCGCCTGCTCGACCTCGACGCCGCGGACATCGAGACCGCCCGCGGTGTGCTCCTCGCCGAGCTTCGCGAGCGCCCGTTCGCCGACCCTCTGCACTCCGCCGAGGCCTTCGCGCTGCTCGCGGAGCACGGCGTCGACCCCGACGGCGGCCGTGGCCCCCACCTGCTGACCATGCTCTCGCGCGAGCCCGAGGTCGTCTGCGGCGCCACCCGCCGGGAGGCCACCTACGCCCACGTCGACTCGCTGCCCGTCGCCCAGCGCGAGCTCGCCGGCGACGCCGCCCTCGCCGAGCTCGCCGCGCGCTTCCTGCGCTCGCACGGCCCCGCCGACGCCGCGGATCTGGCCTGGTGGGCGGGCCTGAGCCCCGCCGTGGCCGCCCACGCCGTCGACGCCGCCGAGGGCGTGGTGCCCTTCTCCCCCGCTCAGGACGAGACGACTGCCGACGCCGCGTGCGAGTTAACCCCCGGCGGTTCCGTCACGGTGACGGGCGCCGACGCCGCGTGCGAGGCCGCCCCCGGCTTCGAGGCCGGCGTGCGCCGGGGCCGGTGGATGGCCGACTGGCAGACCGAGGTCACCTCCGGCGAGATCAAGCGCGCGCTGCGGCGCACCGTGGTGCTGCCCGCCGTCGACGAGTACGTCCACGGCTACGCCGACACCTCCCTGGTCCTCGGCGAGGCCGGACGCCCCGAGGCCTTTTACGGCGAGCGCGGCGTGCCCGCCGCCCCCGCCAACGCCGGGCTGCCGGCCGAAATCTTCGGCCAGCTCACCGTCGCCCACGGTGAGGTCGTCTCCCCCGCCGCCTGACCGCGGGCCCGGCCGGGCCGCCCCGTCTCCCCCGCCGCTTAAGCGCGCACCACGACGCGCACCCCCTCGCGGCCTGCGCCCCGCCTGACGCGGGAAAACACCCCCGGAAATCCACCCACATCTCACATCTGAACTCGCGGTGAGTTGCGCCCGGGTCTGCGTCGGAAATTGGCCCGGACTAAGCTGGAAGTTGACTGTGAACTCAAACTCCTTCTCCGGAAAACCAGAGGTGATCCACGGTGGGTAAGCGGACGGCGGGCGTCCTCGGTGCGGCGGCGGCAGCGGTCGCCGCACTGGCGGTACGCGACTACCGCCAGCCCAAGCACTCCATCCTGCGCAACTACCCGGTGCTCGGGCACGCGCGCTACGCACTCGAGGCGATCCGCCCCGAGCTGCAGCAGTACTTCATCGAACGCAACTGGGACGGCCGGCCCTTCGACCGCAACACGCGCAGCCTGATCTACTCGCGGGCCAAGGGGCAGACCTCCACCAAGGCCTTCGGCACCGAAGAGGACGTCAGCTCCCCCGGTCATCGGACCTTCGTGCACTCCATGCGCCCTGTCGAGGTCCCCGAGACCCCGCCGCGGGTGCACATCGGCGGCGACAGGTGCACCCAGCCCTACGACATGGCGCTGCTCAACGTCTCGGCGATGAGCTTCGGCTCGCTGTCCGGACGCGCGATCCAGGCGCTCAACAAGGGCGCGGCGATGGGCGGGTTCGCCCACGACACCGGCGAGGGCGCGATCTCGCCGTACCACCGCACCTACGGCGGCGACCTCGTCTGGGAGCTGGGCACCGGCTACTTCGGTGCGTGCACCCCCGAGGGCGGCTTCGACGAGAAGGTCTTCGCCGAGAAGGCCCGGGACCCGCAGGTCAAGATGGTCTCGCTCAAGCTCTCCCAGGGCGCCAAGCCGGGCCTCGGCGGCGAGCTTCCGGGCTCCAAGGTCACTGAGGAGGTCGCCGAGATCCGCGGCATCCCCGTCGGCAAGACCTTCCTGAGCCCGGCCGGCCACACCGTCTTCGACACCCCCGAGGGCCTGCTCGAGTTCGTCGACCTGATGCGCAAGGCCTCCGGCGGCAAACCCGCCGGCTTCAAGCTCTGCGTCGGCTCCAAGCGGGAGTTCCTCGCGGTGTGCAAGGCGATGCTGTCCACCGACCTGCTGCCGGACTTCATCATCGTCGACGGCTCCGAGGGCGGCACCGGCGCCGCCCCGCAGGAGTTCGAGGACCACGTCGGTCTGCCGCTGACCCAGGGGCTGACCTTCGTGCACAACGCGCTGGTGGGCGTGGGGCTGCGCGACAAGATCGCGATCGGCGCCTCCGGCAAGGTCGCCGCCGCCAACGACGTGGTGCGCCGCCTGACCCAGGGCGCGGACTTCACGAACTCGGCGCGCGCGATGATGATGGCCGTCGGCTGCATCCAGGCGCAGCGTTGCCACGTGGGCACCTGCCCGGTCGGCGTGGCCACCCAGGACCCGCGCCGCGAGCGCGCCATCGACGTCGAGGACAAGGCCATGCGTGTCAAGCGCTACCAGCAGGCCACCGTCCACGAGGCGCTGCGGCTGATGGCCGCGATGGGCGCCGGCGAGCCCGCTGACCTGCGTCCCGACATGATCCGGCTGAACACCGCCGCCGGGGTCTCGCGCACCTACGGCGAGACCTTCGACTGGCTCGAGCCCGGTTGCCTGGTCGACGGTGAGGTGCCCGAGACGTGGCGCGCCGACTGGGAGGCCGCGGACCCGAAGAGCTTCTGAGCCCCGGTTCCGGGGGGCCTTGCGCGCCGCGACTGGCGGTATTGCGCGCCGGGCCCGGCCTGCGGAAACTGGCGCTAGGGTGCGACCCTTAATGGTTGTTCGCCATTTCCGCGGCCGCCCACGGAAGTGCGGCCGCGATGTCCGAGGCCACGATCGGACCCGGCCCGAACGGCGTCTGTGCCGCCAGCCACGCCGCCCGGGCGTGCAGAGCGGCCGCGGTGACCGCCGCGGCGTGCACCTGCCCGCCGCGCGCGAGCCACGCCCCGCACAGCCCCGAGAGCACGTCGCCCGAGCCCGGCGTGGCCGCCCACGAGTGGCCGGAGCCGACCACCGTGACGAGCTCCGCCGAGGCCACGACCGTCAGCCGCCCCTTGAGCAGCACCGTCGCGTTGAGCTCGCGGGCAAGGTCCCGCGCCGCCGTGATGCGGTCCGGCCCGGCCGCGCCGCCGATGCGGGCGAATTCCCCGGCGTGCGGCGTGAGCAGGCAGTTGCCGTGCTTGACGACGTCGCGCTTGAGCGCGTCGTCGCCTGCCAGCACCGTGAGCGCGTCGGCGTCGATGACCAGCGGCTCGGGGCGTGCGAGCAGTCCGGCCAGTTCCGCGCGGGCGGTCTCGTCGGTGCCGCGGCCCGGGCCGACGACCCAGGACTGCACCCGCCCGGCCGCGGCGACGGTGTCACTGGCGACGACCTCCGGGTGGGCGCGCACGACCTCCCCACGGCAGGAACCGGCGTAGCGCACCATCGCCGGGGTGGCCCGCAGCGCGCCCTCGGTGGCCAGCACCCCGGCGCCCGGGTACTTCGCGGAGCCGGCTGCGATGCCGGTGACCCCGCCGGTGTACTTGTCGTCGCCGGCTCCGGGTTCCACCGCGTCGAGGAGCCGGTGGGCGGCGACCGGGCGTGCCGGGTTCGACGCCGACCACCGGAATGTGGGACGGTCGACGGCACGGGTGAGGAACTCGTCGTCGGAAATCGGCTGCTCAGCCAGGGGCCCGGAGAGCATCCTGCCGCCGAGCCCGATGTCGGCGAGCAGCACCTCGCCGCAGGCCGAGGTGAGCGCGTGGACGCGGCGCAGGCCGCCGAAGGTGACGGTCACGGTCGCGGTGACGTGGCGCGGCGCGCCGGTCTCCAGGTCGGCCTCGAGGCGCTCGGCGGTGTCGGCGGCGATTCCTGAAGGCACGTCGACGGAGATGACCGGCACGCGGTTGGCCGCGAGACCGGCGACCACGGCCGCGGCGTCGGGGCGCAGGCCGGGCCGCCCGCCGATGCCGGTGATGCCGTCGACGGCGAGGTCGACGTCGAGGACGGGGGAGTGGGCGGTGTCGTCGCCGGGGTGCTCGAGGACCTCGCCGCCGGCGTCGCGCAGGGCCTGCAGGGCGCGCTCGTGCGGGTGGGAGCCGAGAAGGACGGCCGCGACCCGGTGGCCGTCGAGCCGGAGGCGGGCGCCGGCGTAGAGGGCGTCGCCGCCGTTGCCGCCGGAGCCGACGAGCAGGACGACGCGGCCGGCGCGCTCGCCGACGAGGCCGGTGAGCATGTCGTGGGCCGTGGCGGCGACGGCCGCGGCGGCCTCCCGCATGAGCTCGTCCGGCTCGGTCTGGGCGTCAAGCAGGGGACGTTCGGCGGTGCGGACCTGTTCGACGGTGTAGAGCTGCTCCATAATCCCGACCTTACGGGGGTTGGGCGCGCCGCGGCGGGGTGGAGAACGCTGGCCCGCGGGGGTCGGGGCGGCCTGTCGGCGGGGGTCGGGGAGGCCTGTCCGCGGCGCCCGATCCGGCGGGGGAGCGGCACCGCCCCGGCAGGGGGAGTGGCACCGCCCCGGAACCCCGGCGAAAAAGAGAGATTAGGCAATCCTACCCCCGGGTGGGGGCGAAAGAAAACGCTGTGACCTGGGGTGATCGAAAATCGACGTGAGAATTCGGCTTAGCCCTAGTCAATCGAAAGAGGTAAGGATAACCTGTTCTTAGATCAGTGCAACGGGGACTGCCGGAGAGGTCCTCGGGAACCTGATCGAACGGGAAACCACAGTGAGTGCGTCCACCTTGGGTCGTGCAGTGCAAAAAACCCCGGTCCGAAATCCCACGCGGGTGACGGTCCGGGGTTTTTCTGTCGTGCGGTGCGCGGGGTGGTTTCTAGGGGTCGCCGCGACGGCGGGAGGCACCGGAAGCGCCGGAGGTGCCGGGAGGTGCTCAGGAGGGCTGGCAGGTGTCAGATAGTGCGACGGATCGGTCGCACACTCTGACGGTCCCACGACCGTTATGCGAAAACACGCAAGTCACAGCCTCGCCGAAAATCGGGGGGCAGAATGCGCGACGCCGCGGTCGCACACTCTGACATCGGCCCCGGAGACCGCCCCAACACCCGCCCCGGCGACTAGCCAGCCACCCTCCCCAGCCCAGACGAGCGCACCAGCTCGGCATCCGACCGCCACCCCGCGACGCCGCTAAGCTGTGCCCCATGTCCAGACCCGCTCACCGCCCGCTGCCGCTCGGGCCCGTGATCGCATGCCTGCTGCCGTACGCGGCGGTCGTCCTTTCGCTGACCACGCTCAAGGCGTTCTTCGCGATCGGCTACCTGTGGAACCCGGAGAAGCAGCGCGTCCGTGAGCTGCGGCTGATCCCCTTCGAGGACTTCTTCACCGCGAAGACCTGGTTCTCCCCGATCTTCGACGCCGTGGGCAACCTCGCCTTCTTCGTGCCCGTCGGCTGGCTGGTCGCCATCGCGGTCGAGCGTATCGCCTACAACGCAGCGGCCCGCGGCGGCCGGCTCGCCACGCTCAACCCCCTGCGTGTCGCGGTGTGGACGGGATTCGCGTTCTCGCTGTGCATCGAGGTCTCGCAGTTCATCTTCGGCCTCGGGCGCACGGACGTCGACGACCTGATCTTCAACACCCTCGGCGCGGTGCTCGGCGTGTGGCTCGCCGGCCTCGGCGGGCGACGGTGGCGCTGGCTGCTCGTGCTGGTCACGGCGGCGGCCGTGGTCGCCTTCGTGGTGCTGGTGCTGCTCGGCCAGCGCCTCGGCGACCCGGACAAGGTCGTCGAGACCGCCTCCGCCCGCCAATTGACGACGCCCGCGCCACCCGCCCCCGGCGCGAACTGACAGGCCCGGCGTGGGCGGCGCGCCGGGGGCGCGCCGGTCTTCAGCGCCGGTCGGGCTGGCAGGACGGGCACCAGAAGAGGTTGCGGCCGTCCATCACCCTCTGCTCGACCGGGGTGCCGCAGACCAGGCAGGGCTGGCCGGCGCGGCGGTAGACGTAGACCTCGCCGCCGTGGTCGTCCTTGCGCGGGGCGCGGTGCATGGCCTCGGGGGTGTGCTCGGGGCGCACCGTGTCGATGCGGCCGCGGTCCACTCCGACGGCCATGAGCTCGACCAGGTCCGCCCAGATCGCCTTGAGTACGGGGGCGGGCACGTCACGGCCCGGGGTGAAGGGGGAGACGCCGAGGCGGAAGAGGGTCTCGGCGCGGTAGATGTTGCCCACCCCGGCGAAGAGCTTCTGGTCCATCAGGAGTGCCCCGATGGCACGCCGGGAGCGGGCCACCTTGGCGAAAGTCGCAGAGGGGTCGGCGTCGGCGCGCAGGGGGTCGGCGCCCTGCTTGGCGATCTCGGCCTCCTTCTCCGGGACGCTGAGCAGGCGGCACCACTGCGGGCCGTGCAGGTCGGCGGCCACCGTCTCGTCCGCGTCGCCGATGCGCAGCCGGACCTGGCCGACCGGCTCGGCGAAGGGGGAGAGGTTGAACTTGCCGATCAGCCCCAGGTGGATGTGCACGACGGAGCGGGGGAGCCGGGTGCCGGAGCCGACGGGCGCGGCGGCGTCGGCGGGCGCGCCGTCCGCAGTCGACGCGGCGGGGGAGAAGTCGATGAAGAGGTGCTTGCCCCACGCCTCGGCGGAGCGCAGCACCGTGCCATCGAGCTGCGCGGCCTCGGCGGCGAAGCGGCCCTGCGGCGAGGAGACCTCCACCTCGCGGCCGCCGAACGCCTCGGTCAACTGACTCGCGAGGCGGTGGATGACGTGTCCCTCCGGCATCACGGCTCCTTTCGTTCTCGCATGACTGTCTGCGCCCGCGCGGGCACGCGACCGTGCCCGGGGCGCCCATGCGAGCGCGCGACCGCTCCCGGGTCGCCCGCCCGCTGGCCGGCGGCCCAGGGCCACCCCGCAACGGGGGTGGCTGAAGGGACGTCGTTAAGTACGGGAAAACGGACATTTCTGAAAGTGCCCGACCGGACATCTCGCAATGTCTATCAATGTAGTCATATCACCACGAAAACCCAATAAACGCAGGTTAGGCACCCCTTTAACTTCTTACGTAAGCCTTTGAGGCGTAGCCCGAAACCAAACTCGCGTTATACTGAGGGCATGTCGAATTTCACTGTTCCCGGAATCAACGAAAACGACGCCAAGAAGCTCATTGATGGGCTGCAGGAGCGTCTGACCGACTTCAACGACCTTCACCTGATCCTGAAGCACGTGCACTGGAACGTCACCGGCCCGTCCTTCATCGGTGTCCACGAGATGATCGACCCGCAGGTCGAGGAGGTCCGTGGTTACGCCGACGAGGTCGCCGAGCGCATCGCCGCCCTGGGTGGCGAGCCGATCGGCACCCCGGCCGGCCACGCCGAGGGCCGCACCCCGCTGCAGTACGACCTGAACAAGGCCGACACCCAGTCGCACATCCGCAAGCTCGCCGAGCTGTACACCACCGTCATCGAGCGCCTGCGCGAGTCCCTGGCCGAGGCCGGCGACATCGACCCGATCACCGAGGATATCTACATCTCCGAGGCCGCCGGCCTGGAGAAGTTCCAGTGGTTCCTGCGCGCCCACATCGAGGACGAGAACGGCAACATCTAAGTCCGTTTCCCCTCTGACAGCCCGCCCGCCGTGGCAGTGACGGCGTGAGGCGGCCTGAGCCTGAAGCGCCAGACCCCGGGCGACCCTGAAGAAGGGTCACCCGGGGTCTTTTGCGCGCTTTCACGCGCCCCACGCGCGCTTTAACGCGCCCCACCTCCGTAATTACCGCCGCGGTCCCCGCGCTGGACTAGAATAAAGGTCCCATGGACCTGGGATTTGACCGTCAGAAGTACATCCGCCTGCAGTCAGAACACATCATCGCCCGCCGTGGGGACATCGGGGGAAAGCTCTACCTGGAGATGGGCGGCAAGCTCTTCGACGACTTCCACGCCTCGCGCGTGCTGCCCGGTTTCGACCCGGACACGAAGATCGCCATGCTCGAGCAGCTGCGCGACGAACTCGAGATCCTGCCCTGCATCGGCGCCAAGGACCTCCAGCGCAAGAAGGTCCGCGCGGACCTCGGCATCAGCTACGACGAGGACCTGTTGCGCCTCATCGACGCCTTCCGCGAGCGCGGCTTCCTCGTCGAAAACGTCGTGATCACCCAGTTCGAGGAGACCAACGCCGAGGCCGTCGAGTTCGCCGAGCGCCTGACCAACCTGGGCCTGAAGGTCCACCGCCACTTCGTCATCGAGGGCTACCCCTCGAACGTCGACCGCATCGTCTCCCCGGAGGGATTCGGCCGCAACGAGTTCGTCGAGACCTCCCGCGACCTCGTCGTCGTCACCGCCCCGGGCCCCGGCTCCGGCAAGCTGGCGACCTGCCTGTCGCAGGTCTACCAGGAGAACCAGCGCGGCGTGAAGGCCGGCTACGCCAAGTTCGAGACCTTCCCGATCTGGAACCTGCCGCTGGAGCACCCGGTCAACCTCGCCTACGAGGCCGCCACCATCGACCTCGACGACGTCAACGTCATCGACCACTTCCACCTGTCGGCCCACGGCGAGTCCACCGTGAACTACAACCGCGACGTCGAGGCCTTCCCGCTGCTCAAGTCCATGCTCGAGCGCGTGACCGGCACCGTGCCCTACCAGTCGCCGACGGACATGGGCGTCAACATGGCCGGCTACTGCATCAGCGACGACGCCGCCTGCCGTGCCGCCTCCGTCCAGGAGATCATCCGCCGCTACTACAAGGCGCTCGTCGACGAGGCCCGCTCCGGCACCGAGGACACCACGCTTTCCGACCGCGCCGCCGTGATCATGGCCAAGGCCGGCTGCTCGACCTCGGACCGCGCGGTGGTCGCCCCGGCACTCGCGATCGAGGAGAAGACCGGCCAGCCGGGCGCGGCGATGCAGTTGCACGACGGCACCATCGTCACCGGCAAGACCACCCAGCTGCTCGGCCCGTCGGCCGGCATGCTCATCAACGCGCTCAAGCACCTCGCCGGCATCGACCGCGAGCTGCACCTGCTCTCCCCGGAGGCCATCGAGCCGATCCAGACGCTCAAGACCGAGCACCTCGGCTCGCGCAACCCGCGCCTGCACACCGACGAGGTGCTCATCGCCCTGTCGGTCTCCGCCGCCGCCTCCGAGGAGGCCCGCCGCGCGCTCGCCGAGCTGCAGAACCTCGCCGGCTGCGACGTGCACACCACCACCATCCTCGGCTCCGTCGACTCCGGCATCTTCCGCAGCCTGAACATGCAGGTCACCAGCGAGCCGAAGTACTGGAAGAAGCAGCTCTACCGCAAGAGCTAGGCGCCCGCGCCCTCGATTGACGACGCCGCGCCCATCCCCGTGGGCGGTACCGCGCAGCCACGGCGCGGGAACCGCGCGCCGGGGGCGCGCGACGTCGTCAATTGTCCCCTTATGGGTGACGCGCACTACCATTAGCGGCGTTTCGGGGCGCGCGCCCCGGCCCCGACCACAAAGGACAACCATGCTGCGAACCGTCCTCGGCGCGAAGATCCACCGCGCCACCGTCACCCAGGCCGACCTGCACTACGTCGGCTCGATCACCATCGACCCCGAGCTCTGCGACGCCGCGGGGCTCATCGAGGGTGAGAAGGTCGCCGTCGTCGACATCGAGAACGGCAACCGCCTCGAGACCTACGTCATCCCCGACGCCCCCGAGGCCGCCGGCGACGGGCGCATCTGCATCAACGGCGCGGCCGCGCACCTGGTCAAGCCCGGTGACCTCGTGATCGTCATGAGCTACGTGCAGGGCACCGAGGAGGAGGTGCGTGCCTGGGAGCCGAAGATCGTGCACGTCGACGCGGACAACCGCATCGTGGCCGTCGGCAACGACCCCGCCAAGGCCGTGCCCGGGGCGAGCGACCAGGTCTCGACCCGGTAGCCGGTTCCGCGGGCCCTGCCTCGAGGGCGCCCGCGCAGGTAGTCTCGGAGGCATGAGTATCGTCAAGATCAACGCACTGACCGTTCCCGAGGGCGCCGGAGAGACGCTCGAGCAGCGTTTCAGCCACCGCCTGCACGCCGTCGACGACCAGCCCGGTTTCGAGGGCTTCCAGCTGCTGCGCCCGACCGCCGGTGAGGACCGCTACTTCGTGGTCACCTGGTGGGCCGACGAGAAGTCCTACGACGACTGGGTCCACGGCCAGGACTTCGCCCACAGCCACGGCGACGTCGCCGACGCGAACAAGACCGGCCACGGCACCCACGACGTCCACGCTTCCGGCGGCGAGTCCCACGGCGCCTCCGAGTCCTCGGAGTCCGGTGACACCGCCCGCCGCCCCGCGGCCGTGAAGTCCGAGGTCCTCGAGTTCGACGTGGTCCTCGACTCCACCAAGTAGGCGCTCCCCGCAGCTGTGCCGGCCGGCGCCCGATCGCGGCGCCGCGCCGGGACCGCCCGGCGCAGACCTCAGCCCCCGTCCGGGATGCTCTCCCGCACGGGGGCTGCGTTGTGCCCGACGGCTCTGGGTCGGGGCCGGCGCTGCAGACTCTAGGCCGGCGCCGGGGGGGCTTGCGGGCTCTAGGCCGGGTGAGTGCCCAGGATCGCGACCTGGCCGACCGTGGTCATCCACAGCATCGCGTGCGGCACCAGGAACCAGAACGCGCCCATCCAGCTGCCCCAGCGGATGTAGCGCTGCAGCTTGCGCACCATGATGATGCCGCAGCCGATCATCCCACCGATCGGCACCACGCACGAGCCCAGCGACCAGATCAGCTCCCAGCGCCGGGAGCACAGCCACGTGTTGAGCCCGGCCTCGCAGTACTCGCCGCCGCTGAGCCGGGAGGTCATGGCCAGCACGAAGGACACCAGTAAGGACAGGATGACGGTGCCGGCGAACCACAGCCACGCCTGGCGGGTGGAGCGGCGGTTGGCCTGCGCCTGCAGGTACGGGTCCGGCTCGTCGGCGAGCTCGTCGAAGCTGTGCGCCTCAGGGCGCGGTTTGTTGTAGCGGTCCGCGTCCGCGATCAGGTCATTCTCCGGGTGCTCACGCTCGCGTTCCCGCCCGCGGCGCCAGGAGAAATCTTCCTCACTCATACCCCCGGATTCTACCCACACCCCGGGCATGTCAAGGCCACCCGGTACCCGGAACTCCCCGCGTACGGCACAGAGGGCGTCCACCCGGCAAGGCCGCGTAAAGCAAGGGCGGATTTCGACCCGGCAAAGCGTGCCCTTGCTATACGGGGCCTTGCTGGGTCGGCGGGGAGGATCGGGAACGGCCGGCGCCGGGCAGCGGGATCGCGGAGTGCGCGCCGCCCCGCCGGCTCGGCCGGCGGTTACGACCGCCGCATCGGGAAGATGACCACCGGCACGCCGACGTGCGGCAAAAACGCCGAGGTCGCCGAGCCCACGAAGACCCGCTCGAAGGGGCCCAGCGGGTTCGACGCCAGGCACAGCAGGTCGCCCTTCTTCCACTTCAGCGCGTCGACGGCGCCGCCCCAGCCGTTGCCGGTGGCCACGGAGCTCTCCAGCTCCAGGTCCGGCATCGCCGCGGCGATGCGGTCGCGCACCCGGTCGAGCATCGCCAGCGAGTGCTCCCGCCAGTCCGCGGAGAGCTCGCGGGAGAGATCCAGGCTGTCCTCGAGCGGGGTGTCGGAGATCCCGGTGGGGGAGAAGGCGAGCACGCGCAGCGGCACGCCCCACGCCCGGGCCCGGCCGGCTGAGCGCAGCAGCGCGGGGTCCTCCGGGTCGAACTCGCCCTCGAGGAAGGCGAAGTTGACCCGGCGCACGCCCTTCTTGGACAGCTTGACCTTGCGGGGGGACAGGCACACCGGCCGCGGCGAGGAGTGCAGCAGGGCGTCGGCGGTGGAGCTGACGAAGAACCGGCCCTTCGGCGCGGTCGCGTCGGAGTCCAGCGCGATGACGTCGGCGTCGAAGTCCTCGGCCGCGGCGGTGATCAGCGCGTGCTCGGAGGGGCCGTCGGCGAAGACGGCGACCTTGTCGTCCCACATCTCCTCGGGGATGCCGGACTCGGAAAGGGCCTGCTCGACGCGGCGGCGGGCGGCTTTGGCCTCCCGGGAGAACCACTTGCCGTACTTGCCGCCCATCTTCTTCAGAGAGGTCGCCGGCCAGGGGCGCACGAACGTGGTCACCGCCCGCACGGTCACGGGCGCGGTGCGGCCCAGCCAGGCCGCGAACTCGACGGCGTCGCGCGGCTGCGAGTCCGGTCGCAGTGCGATGAGGACGCGGGTGGACCGGTCGTCCGGCTCAGTCAACTGGGTGGGTCGGATCTCCGACCCGGAAGCGTCTGCCATACGTGAGGTGTTTGATGTGTCGGGAAAGTGGAGGTCGCCGCGGCGGGGCACTCACCCCGGCACCGGCGCGCGGAAGGTCGCGGGTACGACTCCGCCTGGCCTCAGATTACGCGGGCGCGCACCGCCCCCGTGCCAGAGGCGTCCACTTTTTCGCCCCGCAGGGCCCGGCCGCACCATCCGGCCGCAGCCCCCGCGCTCAGCCCCTAGTGGTTGCCGGAGTCCCCGACGCGGTTGCCGTAGGCCTCGGCCAGCCGGTTGATCACGTCGGCGGCCTGGTCGGCGACCTCGAGGTCCTTCTCGTCGAGGCTGCGCAGGAGGTCGGCGAAGTAGGCGTTGCGCTCCTCGCCGACGCGCTTGAGCTCCTCGGCGCCGTGGTCGGTCAGACGCACGCGCACGCCGCGGCGGTCGGTGGTGTCGCGCAGGCGCTCGACCATGCCGCGCTGCTCGAGCTGGTGCAGCGCGTTCGAGGCGGTGGGCATGCGGATGCCCTCCTCGCGGGCGATCTGGCTGATGCGCGAGGGGCCGTTCTCCGAGAGCCGCGACAGGATGGACAGCTGCGGCCCGGTCAGGTCCGACTGCTCCGCGACCCGGAAGTACATCACGTACAGCTTGGTCAGCGCCGGACGCATTCGCCGGGCGATAATCTCGGGGGTCAAAGCGTTCATGCCCTACCTTCGACGTCGACGGGTGCCGCGCCGCGCGGGGACCGGGGGCGGCGGCGATCACCTGAATACTACATTTCCTACAGTATGCCTATCTAATTTCAGGTTGCCCCGCAAAAGCCTCCCCTGCTCACCCCCGCTTGCCGACGCCCCGCCGGCCGCCGCGCCCGGTTCCCGCACCGTTTAAAGGGGGCGCCGCAGGCGCCCCCCTGCGCCGCCCTCCGGGCGGCGCCCGCGCCCACGGCGACGGGGTGTGCGCAGGCGTCGGCGAGCGGGACGTCGTCAAGCAAAGGGGGCGGGTACGCACACGGGGTTAGGCTGGTGGGCATGTTCGAGATCGTCCGTCCCGTCAGCCACCGGGTGCGTCGCGCGCGCGTGCTCGCGGCGCTGCGCGACGGGCAACTGCGCAGGCAGGCGGCCTGTGGCGCCGACGCGCGCCTGGTCGCCGCCGCACGCTTCCACGGCCGGGAGGCCGGCCGGGCCTGCCCGGTGTGCGGCTCGGACGAGCTTCGCGAGGTGCGCTTCGTCTACGGCGACGAACTCGGCGAGCGCGCCGGGACCGCGCGCGGGCGTCGGGAGCTCGAGGCGCTCGTCGCCGAGCTGGGGGAGGTCGGCGTCCACCTCGTGGAGGTCTGCCCGCGGTGTGTCTGGAATCACCTTCTCGAGTCAGGGGTCGCGGTACCTCAGCGCTGAGCGGCGCGCGCCGTGGTGCCGCCGTTCGACCCCACGGAAAGGGGGACGTAATCTCTTGGGGGAAGTGTGTACACGGCGCGCCGGGGCCCCGGCCCGCGCGTCGTGCCGTGCGAAGTGATGGGGACCAACGTGTCAGAAGAGAACAGGCCCGGCGCTACGCCGGCGACGTCCAGGGCGAAGGAAGGCCGTCGCAAGGGCGGCGCGCGTAGCCTCGAGAAGCCCGGCGGCGGGCGCGGCAGCTGGGTGAAGTGGACCGGCGGCATCCTGGCCGCCGTCGTCATCCTGCCGATCCTCGGCTTCATGGTCGCCTACCTGCTTGCGGACGTGCCCGAGCCGGAGGAGCTGACGAGCGCGCAGGTCTCGCAGATCTACGCCGCCGACAACGAGACCGAGCTGGCGCGCATCGTGCCGCCGGACGGCAACCGCCGCCAGGTCGCCCTGGAGGAGATCCCGCAGGGTGTGCAGGACGCGGTGCTCGCCGCCGAGGACCGGGAGTTCTGGACCAACCCGGGCTTCTCGATCACCGGCTTCGGCCGCGCGGTGCTCGGCCAGATCACCGGTGACGCCTCCGCCGGCGGCGGCTCGACGATCACCCAGCAGTACGTCAAGAACGCGCTGGTGGGCAACGAGCACTCCCTGGCGCGCAAGGCCCGCGAGCTGGTCTACTCCACCAAGATGGCCAACGAGTGGACCAAGGAGGAGGTGCTGGCCGCCTACCTCAACACCGTCTACTTCGGGCGCAACGCCTACGGCGTGGAGGCCGCGGCCAACGCCTACTTCGACAAGCACGTCTCCGACCTGACGTCGGAGGAGGGCGCGGTGCTCGCCGCGGCCATCCAGCGGCCCAGCGAGCTGGACCCGTGGGTCAACCGCGAGGAGTCCGAGGCCCGCTGGAACTACGTCATGGACGGGATGGTCGAGTCCGGCACCATCCCCGCCGAGCAGCGCGCCGCCGCCGTCTACCCCGAGGTCCAGGACCCGGCGAACTACTCCGCGTACACCGAGGCCTCCGGGCCCAACGGTATGATCAAGAACCAGGTCATCTCCGAGCTGGAGACCGTCGGCCTGACCGAGGAGGACGTGACCACCCGCGGTCTGCGTGTGACCACCACGATCGACCCGCAGGCCCAGCAGGCCGCCCTCGACGCCGTCTACGGCAACATGGAGGGCGCCGCCGAGAGCCTGCGCACCGCCGTGGTCTCCGTCGACCCGCGCTCCGGTGCCGTGCGCGCCTACTACGGCGGCGAGGACCCCTCCGGCTGGGACTACGCCAACGCCGGCCTGCAGACCGGCTCGACCTTCAAGATCTTCGGCCTGGCCGCCGCCCTGCAGCAGGGCATCCCGCTGTCGGCGGCGTACTCCTCGGAGCCGGTGACCCTGCCCGGCGGCATCCCCGTCGGCAACGTCGGCGGCGAGAGCTGCGGCACCTGCTCGATCTCCGAGGCGCTCAAGCGCTCGCTGAACACCAGCTTCATCCGCCTGCAGGACGACCTGGAGAACAAGACCCAGGACACCGCGGACATGGCCCACGCCCTGGGCGTGGCCCGCTCGATCCCGGGCGTGCCGGAGACCCTGACCGAGAACGGCCAGACCCCCTACGAGGGCATCGTGCTCGGCCAGTACCAGTCCCGCCCGCTCGACATGGCCGTCGCGCTGGGCACCCTGACCAACCGCGGTGTCTGGCAGCAGCCCCACTTCGTCAGCAAGGTCGAGACGGCCACCGGCGAGGTCCTCTACGAGTTCGAGGACAAGGGCGGCGAGCGCCGCGTCAACGAGACCGTGGCCGACAACGTCATCCAGGCCATGCAGCCGATCGCGGCCTACTCCAACGGCCACGTGCTGGCCAACGGCCGGCCCTCGGCCGCCAAGACCGGCACCACGCAGCTCGGCGACACGGGCAGCAACAAGGACGCCTGGATGATCGGCTCGACCCCGCAGCTGTCCACCGCCGTGTGGGTGGGCACCGTGGACAACTCGCCGATCTACATGTACGGCTCCGGGATGCCCTCGGACATCTGGAAGTCCACCATGGACGGCGCCCTCCAGAACCAGGAGATCGAGAGCTTCCCGCAGGCCAAGCCCGTCACCTGGGGCGAGGGCAACTACAACACGGCCTACACGCCGCCGGCCACCCAGGCCGACACCGGCTCGGCCACCCCGACCAGCGAGGCGCCCTCGCCGGAGGCCACGGAGCCGGAGCCCGCGCCCGAGCCCGGCCCGGCGCCGGAGCCGGTGCCCGGCGGTGACCCCAACGGCGACCAGCCGGCCCCGCCGGAGCTGCCCGAGCTCGAGGTGCCCGAGGAGCTGCTGCCGTTCTGAGTGAGACGTCGAGCCCCGCGCCGGGCGCGGCGGCGCGGCGCGGCGGGGCGCGCGCTGGGGCGTCCGCGGACCCGGCGGCCCGCGTCGTGCGCCCGGCTGCGCGCGTGCAGCCCGCCCGCACCGAGCCCGTCGCCCGCGGTGTGATCGAGCGCCTCGGCGGGCCCGTCGGCCGGCGCGCCCTGATCGGCCGCCAGCGCTGGTGGACCCCGCTGCGCGTGCTGCTGACCCTGGCGTTGACCTTCCTGGCCCTCGGCTACCTGTCGAAGGCCAACTGCCTGTTCGGCACCGCCGAGACGGGCGTGAACTGGTCGGGCAACCGGCCCTACATGTCGGCCTGCTACAACGACATCCTGCCGCTGTACTCCGGGCGCGGCCTCGACGATCCGGGCGACCCCTACGCCTACTCCTGGTCCGAGGACGGCCGGCTGCGCTACATGGAGTACCCGGTGCTCGCCGGGTGGTTCCAGGCGATCCTCGGTGCCGTCGCGCACTACACCTTCCCGGTGGTGCGCCTGCTCCTCGACGTCCCCGAGGCCTCCTGGTACTTCACCCTGACCGCCCTCGTGCTCGCCTGCATGTGGCTGGTGGTCATCCGCCTGGTCGCCGAGCTGGCGGGCAACCGTGTCTGGGACGTGGTGCTCGTCGCCGCCTCGCCGGTGATCGTCATGCACGCGTTCACCAACTGGGACATACCCTCGATCCTGTGCGCCGTCGCGGCACTCGTGGCCGTCAAGCGCGACGCGCCGGTGTGGGCCGGCGTGTGGATCGGCGTGGGCACGGCCGTGAAGCTCTGGCCGCTGTTCCTGCTCGGCGCGTTCCTGGTGCTCGCGGTGCGCTCGAACCGCTGGCGGCCCTTCCTGGCGATGACGGGCGCGGCCGCGGTGGTGTGGCTGGCGGTCAACCTGCCGGTCATGCTCGCCCACCCGGAGGCCTGGGGCGAGTTCAACCGCCTCAACAGCACCCGCGGCGCGGAGTGGACCACGATCTACCAGGTCTTCACCCGCGTCACGGGGGTGGACCTGAGCGTCGGCTTCCTCAACACCGCCTCCTTCGTCCTCTTCGCCGGCGCGTGCCTGGCCGTCGCCCTGCTGGGCCTGGCGGCGCGCCGCCGCCCGCGGGTGGCCGAGCTGGTCTTCCTCATCGTCGCGGCCTTCCTGCTGTTCAACAAGGTCTGGTCGCCGCAGTACTCGCTGTGGCTGGTGGTCCCGGCCGTCCTCGCGCTGCCGCGCTGGCGCCTGCTGCTGACCTGGATGACCCTCGAGCTGCTCATGTGGCCGGCGACGATGATCTTCATCGGCGCCGAAGAGGGCAACAAGATCCCCGCCGAGATGTTCAACCTGCTCATCCTCGCCCGTGACGGCTTCATCGTCGCGATGGCGGTGCTCGTCGTGCGCCAGATGCTCGGCCGCTCCCGCGACCGCGTGCTCGCCGCCCACCGCGGCGTCGACGTCCTCGCCGGCCCCTTCGGGATTGACGACGCCCCGTGGGTCGCCGCGCGCGCCCGCCGTTCCGGCGGGCGCGCCGGGTGGGCCGTCGAGGAGGACCCGACCGTGCGCGGGTGCTGGGGCTCCGAGGTTTCCGACGCCGCCGGCACCGACACCGGAGAGGAGGTGGGTCGGTGAGTTCCGTGATGTGGGTGACCGTCTGCTCCGTGCTGATCGCGTTCTTCTGCCTGCTCGGCGCCTTCGCCCTGTTCATGTACGGCAAGCCACGCAAGTGGGTGTGGCTGCTCGGCGGGCTGGCGTTCGTGTGCGTGACCGTTATCCCGGTCGGCATCGCCGTCTTCTACGCCTCGGTCAACAACTAGGGCGGGGGCACCCGGGAGAGCCCGCGCCCTGACGTTTCGGCGCCGAATACGTAGCGTGGCGGACATGACCACTAACTCGCTGACCAAGTTCTCCCGCGCCGCCGTCGCCGGCGTCGCCGTGATCGCCCTGCCCCTGCTCTCCGCCTGCTCCGGTGGGGGCACCGACGAGACCGTGACCGAGACCGCCACCGTGACCACCGCGGCCGCCGGCGACGACAACTCCGACGACCGTGACGACCGCGATGACAACGCCGACGACGCCCAGGAGACCGTCACTGAGACGGCCGGCGCCGGGTCCGCCGCCGCCCAGGGTGCCTCCCCGGGCGACCCGGCACCCTGCGAGGTCGCCTCCTTCTCCGACGAGGCCCGCAACGACATGGCCGAGGAGGGCCTCGACGAGCAGCGCGTGCGCGACGTCGTCGCCCAGGGCTGCGGCACCGCCGAGCTCGACGACGGCGTCTGGGAGATCGACGTCGAGGAGATCGACGTCGAGATCCTGCCCGACGGCACCGTCGTCGACGTCGACGCCTAAGGCCCCGAGAGGCACCTGGCCCGCGCGCCCGCGCGGGCCCGCCGTGCGGGCCATTGTTGTGCCTCCTTTGGTGTCACCTGGCCCGCGCGCCCGCGCGGGCCCGCACACCCGCACGGAAACCGCCGGCGGTGCGAGGCGCGACGTCGGCAATCGAAGGTCCGCCCCCTGACCGGGGCGGATTACTTTTTTCGGCCCCGATGCGCTACTCTTGTCGGGTTGCCTGACGCAGGCGACCCTCCTGCCCCACCCGACCGGGTGTGGCCGAAATTCGATTACCAGACCATAGGAGGTGATGAGGTCCCGTGCGTCACTACGAAATCATGATCATCCTGGATCCGAGCCAGGATCAGCGCAACGTTGCCCCGTCCCTGGAGAAGTACCTCGAGGTTGTCCGCAAGGAGAACGGCACCGTCGAGAAGGTGGATGTGTGGGGCAAGCGTCGCCTCGCCTACCCGATCCAGAAGCACGAGGAAGGCGTGTACGTCGTCGTCAACCTCGAGTGCGAGCCGGCGACCGTCGACGAGTTTGACCGCCTGGTCTCCCTCAACGACGCGACCCTGCGCACGAAGGTTCTGCGCACCGACAAGTAAAGCGGCACACTGGTGTAGAACGACGCGCCGGCCCGGAGCCGGCGCGGTACCGAACTGCCCGATGAAAGCTTGAAGGAAGGTCTGAACCACCATGGCTCAGGGAGACACCCCGATCACCATCGTCGGCAACCTCGTCGCCGACCCCGAACTGCGTTTCACCGCGTCGAGCATCCCCGTCGCCAGCTTCCGCGTGGCCTCCACGCCGCGGTTCTACAACCGCGACACCGGCCAGTGGGAGGACGGTGAGGGCCTGTTCCTCACCTGCAACGTGTGGCGCCAGTACGCGGAGAACGTCGCCGAGAGCCTGTCCAAGGGCATGCGCGTCGTCGTCAACGGACGGCTGCGCCAGCGCTCCTACCAGACCCGCGAAGGCGAGAACCGCACGGTCTACGAGATCGAGGTCGACGAGGTCGGTCCTTCCCTCAAGTACGCGACCGCCCAGGTCACCCGCAATCCCCGCGAAGGCGGCGGGGGATACGGCGGTGGCTTCGGCGGCGGCCAGAACCGCTCCGGCGGTCAGGGCGGAGCGCCTCAGGGCGGCTTCGGCCAGGCCCCGCAGGGCGGCTTCGGCGGGGGCAACCAGCCCCAGCCGTCCGGCCAGAACCCCGGCGGCCAGTCGAACCAGGGGCAGGACAACGACCCCTGGAACTCGGCCCCGCCCGTGGGCGGACAGTTCGGCGGCGGCGACGATGACCCGCCGTTCTAGACCAGCCGCGAATCACCCACCATTCCTCTTGAACGAAAGGCAGGGATCATGAAGCTGATCCTCACCGCCGCCGTCGAGAACCTGGGCGACGCAGGCGACGTCGTCGAGGTGCGTGACGGCTACGCACGTAACTACCTGCTTCCGCGCAGCCTGGCGATCCAGGCGACCCGTGGGGCGCTCAAGCAGATCGAGGGCATCAAGCGGGCCCAGGAGGCCCGTGCCATCCGCGATCTGGACCACGCGCGAGAGGTCCGCGAGCAGGTCGACAAGCTCGACAACGTCAAGGTCTCCGTCCGCACCTCGGACAAGGGCAAGCTCTTCGGCTCCGTCAAGCGCGACGACATCGTCGCCGCTGTGCGTGCCGTCGGCGGCCCCGCGCTGGACAAGCGCGCCATCGAGCTGCCGAAGACCATGATCAAGACCACCGGCAAGTACACGGTGCGCGTCCAGCTGCACCCGGACATCGCCGCGAACCTGAACTTTGAGGTCGTCGCCGCCTAACACGCGCGCGCACGACGGCGCCTTGTGAGGCGCCCAACGACAACAGCGGACCCGGCCCCCGCCGCATCCCGAATGGGACGCGTCGGGGGCCGTGGTCTGTCTCGGGGCGGGCGTGCGGGGCCGGGCCGGGCGGCCGTGTGGCGGGTTCGGTGCGCCCGCGCCTGTGCGGGGCTGTGGATGACTGGGGATGAATACGCGCCGGCTCACCGGATCTTCACCTCGTTCACGGCGATTTCATGCGACTATCACCTGCCGTGTGCCGCGTCAAACGCGCGCGGGCGCGGATTCCGGGGGTGGCGGGTCGGGGGTGAGATATCCGACAGAACGCGCTGACCTGCGGTGATGTCCAAAAGGCCTGGTCGCGACCGCCGCGTCGGCGAGTTCTCCCCATGCGCTCCACACGTTCTCCACAAGCCGCACTCGGCCGATGGGGAGTTGTGCACAACCCCTGTGGATCGATCTGTGGATAACGTCGGTCTGTGAGGCATTTTCCACCCTCGCGGGCGAGCCCGTGTGGTATGTCGACAGGTGGCCTACGGGTAATGTTGCGGGCGTTGGAGGACCCGCCCGCCGGCGGGTCCGGGGGAGCAGTGCGAGGGCCGCGGGGGCGGCCCGGAATAGGAGAGCGATGAGCCCGTCCAGCTCGGAGGCAAGCTTCGACGACCAGGCGCTGCCGCCGACGCCGGCGGCCCCGCCCGAGCCCGAGGACGACTTCCCGCGCTCCTCGGGTCGCGGGCGCTCCGGTGCGCCCGGGCGGCGCCGCGCCGAGTACGGCGGGCCCGCCTTCGACGACTCGCGCGCGGGCAACTCCGGCTTCCGCCAGCCCCCGCACGACCGCGAGGCCGAGCAGGGCGTGCTGGGCGCGATGCTGCTGAGCCCCAACACGGTGCTCGACATCGTCGAGATCCTCACGCCGGACGACTTCTACCACCCGGCCCACGCGCTGATCTACAAGGCGATCATCGACCTGTTCGCCGAGTCCAAGGACATCGACCCGGTCATCGTGGCCGGCCGCCTGGACCGCCAGAACGAGCTCGACCGTGTGGGCGGCGCGCCGTACCTGCACACGCTGATCTCCTCGGTGCCCACGGCCGCCAACGCGCGCTACTACGCCGAGATCGTCGACGAGAAGGCCACGCTGCGCCGCCTGGTCGAGGCCGGCACGCGCGTGGTCCAGCTCGGCTACGAGGGCTCCGAGGGCGCCGAGGTCGACGCCGTGGTCGACATGGCCCAGCAGGAGGTCTTCGCGATCAACAACGACCGCTCCGCGGAGGACTACGCGGTGCTGGCCGACATCCTGCAGCCCACCCTCGACGAGATGGACGAGATCACCGCCAACGGCGGCCTGGCCATGGGCGTGCCCACCGGCTTCATCGACCTCGACTCGGTGACCAACGGCCTGCACGGCGGGCAGATGATCATCGTCGCGGCCCGACCGGGTGTGGGCAAGTCCACCCTGGCTCTGGACTTCGCCCGCTCCTGCTCGATCAAGCACGGCATGACCTCGGTGATCTTCTCTCTCGAGATGTCGAAGTCCGAGATCGTCATGCGCCTGCTCTCCGCGGAGACTGAGATCAACCTGGCGGACATGCGCTCGGGACGCATGGACGAGGAGGCCTGGCAGATCCTGGCCAACCGTGTCGGCGACATCTCCGAGGCCCCGCTGTTCATCGACGACTCGCCGAACATGACGATGATGGACATCCGCTCCAAGGCCCGCCGCCTCAAGCAGAAGCACGACCTGAAGCTGGTGGTGCTCGACTACATGCAGCTGATGAGCTCGGGCAAGAAGGTCGAGTCCCGTCAGCAGGAGGTCTCCGAGTTCTCCCGTCAGCTCAAGCTCTTGGCCAAGGAGCTCGACGTGCCGGTCGTGGCGATCTCGCAGCTCAACCGTGGCCCCGAGTCGCGCACGGACAAGCGCCCGCAGCTGGCCGACCTGCGTGAGTCCGGTTCGCTGGAGCAGGACGCCGACATGGTCATGCTGCTCTACCGCCCGGACTCCCAGGACAAGGACAACGAGCGCGCCGGCGAGGCCGACATCATCCTGGCCAAGCACCGCGGCGGCCCGATCGACACGATCACGGTGGCCCACCAGCTGCGCTGCTCCCGCTTCGTGGACATGGCGCGCGGGTAGGCGCCGGTGCCCCCTTACCGCGCGAAGGCCGAGCGGAAGCCGCGCAGCCGCAGCGAGTTGCTCACCACGAACACCGAGGAGAACGCCATGGCGATCCCGGCGAACATCGGGTTGAGCAGGCCGAGGGCGGCGACCGGGATCAGGGCGACGTTGTAGGCGAAGGCCCAGAACAGGTTGCCCTTGATGGTGCCCAGCGTGCGTCGCGAGAGCCGGATGGCGTCGGCGGCCGAGCGCGGGTCGTCGTTCATCAGGGTGATGTCGCTGGCCTCGATGGCCACATCCGAGCCCGCCCCCATGGCCAGGCCCAGGTCCGCGGTGGCCAGCGCGGCGGCGTCGTTGACCCCGTCGCCGACCATCGCCACGGTGCGCCCGGCGGCCTGCAGCTTCTCCACCTCGCCGACCTTCTCGTCAGGCAGCACCCCGGCGATGACCCTGTCGATGCCCACTTCGCCGGCCACCGCGCGGGCCGCACCCGCGTTGTCGCCGGTCAGCAGCACCGGCTCAAGCCCCAGCTCGCGGAAGGCGCCCACGGCCTCGGCCGAGGAGTCCTTGACGGTGTCGCGCACCGTGAGCACGCCGGCGGCGGCGTCGTCGATGAAGAGCGCCACGGGGGTCGCGCCCGCGTCCTCGGCTGCGGCGACCAGTTCCCACGCGGCGTCGGAAAGCTCTCCGCGCACCGGCCGCCCGACGCGCACGCGGTGGCCCTCGACGCTCGCCTCGACGCCGTGGCCGGCGGTGGCGGAGAACGAGTCGGCCGCGGGCAAGGTGCCGGAGAAGCCCGCGACGATCGCGCGCCCGATGGGGTGCTCGGAGCCGGCCTCGACGGCGGCGGCCAGCCGCAGCGCATCCTCGTCGCTGAGCCCGCCGAGCCCGGTGGCGGAGTCGAGCGCCATCTCGCCGGTGGTCACGGTGCCGGTCTTGTCGAGGACGATCGTGTCGACGCGGCGGGTGGACTCGAGGATCTCGGGGCCCTTGATCAGCAGCCCCAGCTGCGCGCCGCGGCCGGTGCCCACGAGCAGGGCGGTCGGGGTGGCCAGGCCCAGCGCGCAGGGGCAGGCGATGATGAGCACGGCGACGGCGGCGGCGAAGGAGTCGGCCGTGCCGGAGCTGGCCGCCAGGTGCCAGACGAGCGTGACCACGGCGACGGCCATGACGGCGGGCACGAACCACTGGGTGATGCGGTCGACGAGCCGCTCGACGGGCGCCTTCTTCGCCTGCGCGGCGGTGACCAGCCGACCCAGCTGGGCCAGCGTGGAGTCCTCGCCGAGGCGGGTGACCTCGACGAGCAGGCGCCCGGAGGTGTTCAGTGTGGCACCGGTGACCTGGTCGCCTGCGGTGACCTCGACGGGCACGGACTCGCCGGTGAGCATCGACTCGTCGACGGCCGAGGAGCCGTCGGTCACGCGCCCGTCGGCGGGGATCTTCTCGCCGGGGCGCACGAGCACGGTGTCGCCGACGCGCAGCGCCTCGACGGCCACGCGTTGTTCGACCCCGTCGCGGATGACGGCGGCCTCCTTGGCGCCCATGTCGAGCAGCTCGCGCAGCGCCGCGGAGCTCTGCCCCTTCGCCCGGGTCTCGAACCAGCGGCCGAGCAGCAGGAACGTGATCACCACCCCGACGGTCTCGAGGTAGATCTCGTCCATCCCGGCGCCGGCGTGCGCGGTGATCGACATGTGCATACGCATGCCGGGATCGCCCGCGTCGCCGAGGAAGAGCGCCCACAGGCTCCACAGGTAGGCCGCCGTGGTGCCCAGCGAGATCAGCGTGTCCATGGTGAACGCGCCGTGGCGCAGGTTGGTCACCGTCGCCTTGTGGAACGGCCAGCCGGCCCAGAAGTACACGGGGCTGACCAGCGCGAAGACGAGCCACTGCCAGTGGTCGAACTGCAGGGCGGGCACCATCGAGAGCACCGCGGCGGGCACGCTGAGGACGGCCGCGCCGATGAGGTGTGTGCGCAGGTAGTCGGCGTGGGCGTCACGGGCCCGGGAGATTGCGTCGGTGCCGCCTCCGCTTGCCGACGTCGCGCCCGCCGCCTGGATGCTTCCCGCACCGTCGGCGGTGGATTGGGCGGCGCCCGCGTCCGCGGCGTCGCCGGTGCCGGAGCCGCTGAGCTGGAAGGCGCCGTAGCCGGTCTTCTCGACCACGCCGATCAGGTCGGCCGGGGTGGTCTGCGCGGGGTCGTAGTCGACGCCGGCGGTCTCGGTGGCGAAGTTGACGCTGGCGGTCACGCCGTCGAGCTTGTTGAGCTTGCGCTCCACGCGGCTGGAGCACGACGTGCACGTCATGCCGGTCACGCCGAGGTCGATGTGGGCCTGGGCGCTCGCGTCCTGTCCTGGTGCCTGCGCTGTCGTCATACCCCGGACTTTATACCCCCGGGGGGTATACGGCAAGGGTGGCGGGCTGCATGGGCCGGGCGGGGGCCTATAGGATTCGGGGCGGAATAAGGCGTAACCTCTCAACGTTGTTGAGGTTGCCCGACGCGGAACCGGTGAGGCTCCGCGAGGAACATGAACCCAAATCTTTAGGAGGCGCCCCGACCATGGCGACCATTGACGTGACCGAAGACACCTTCGAGAAGACCGTGACCGGCGAGGGCATCGTCCTCGTCGACGCCTGGGCCTCGTGGTGTGGTCCCTGCCGCGCCTTCGCCCCGACCTACGAGAAGGCCTCGGACAAGCACGAGGACGTCACCTTCGCCAAGCTCGACACCGAGGCCAACCAGAACCTGGCCGCCGCGCTCGAGATCCAGGCGATCCCGACCCTGATGGCCTTCCGTGACGGCATCATGGTCTACCGCGACTCCGGTGCCCTGCCCCCGGCCGCCCTCGAGGACCTGGTCAACCAGGTCAAGGGCCTGGACATGGACGATGTCCGCCGCCAGGTCGCCGAGCAGAACGCGCAGGCCGACCAGCAGGGCGACAAGTAAGTCCCCTGCCGCAAGGCACCGCACCGCCGCCCGGACCCGTTCCGGGCGGCGGTTCGCGTCCCCGGGCCGGTGCGCCCGGGAGGCGCCGGCGCGGGGCGGACGAGGGACCGGCGCGGGGTCGACGCGGGGCCGGCGCCGGGTCGGTGCGGCGGACCGGGGGTGCTGCGGGCGTGCGACCTCACATTTCGTGCGGCGCATGGGCGAAAGCGCACGTAGAATCGTCGGTGCATGAGCCCCGTTACGCGGGCGTGGCCGCGCGCCGGGCGTGCGGCGAGTGAAACAGAAAGGCTGACCACCGTGGCAAATCCCTTCAGCAAGGGCTGGAAGTACCTGATGAGCTCGTTCGACCAGAAGATCGACGAGAACGCCGACCCCAAGGTGCAGATCCAGCAGGCCACCGAGGAGGCCAAGCGCCGCCACGCGGAGATCTCGAAGCAGGCCGCCTCGGTCATCGGCAACGAGAAGCAGCTGGCGATGAAGCTGGACCGCCTGCGCAAGGACCAGGCCGACCTGCAGGACAAGGCCCGCCAGGCGGTGCAGATGGCCGACAAGGCCTCCGCCGCCGGCGACGCGGAGAAGACCCGCCAGCTCAACGAGACCGCCGAGGTCTTCGCCACCCAGCTCGTCGCCGTCGAGCAGCAGGTCGAGGAGACCGCGACCCTGCAGACCCAGGCCGCCCAGGCCGCCGAGCAGGCCCGCCGCCAGCAGGCCGAGTCCGAGGCCCGCCTCAAGGAGCAGCTCTCCCAGATCGACCAGCTGCGCGCCCAGGTCGACCAGACCCGGATGCAGGAGGCCTCCACCCAGGCCCTCGACAGCATGAACACCGTCGGCGGCGACGACTCGGTGCCCACCCTCGACGATGTGCGCGACAAGATCGAGCGCCGCTACGCCGACGCCCTGGGCGCCCAGGAGCTGACCCGCAACTCGGTGACCGACCGGATGAGCGAGATCGCGCAGGCCGGCAACGACATGCGCGCCGCCGACCGGCTGGCCCAGATCCGCGCGGAGCTCGGCAGCGAGGAGCGCGGCGAGCTCACCGCCGGTGCCGACGCCCCGGTCGACGCCGAGACCGAGGACGCCGCCGGGGCCGCCGACTCGGCGACCGACGCCACGGATGCCGCGGCCGACGCGGAGGACGCGGCCAAGGACGCAGCCACCGACGCCGGCGAGGACGCCGCCCGCTAGCCGGCGCGCCGGGCCCGGAGGGGCGGCCCGGCCGCAGCGCACGAGAAAAGCGCCCCGGTTCTCACCGGGGCGCTTTCGCCTTCTCAGTCCGGACGCGTCAGTTCTGGCGGCGGACGTTGATGAGCAGGCCGCGGATGCCGGCGTGGAAGCCGTCGCGCAGGTTCACGCGCTGCTTGTCGCTGAGCGTGTACTCGTGCAGCGTCTCGCAGGCGAACTGCAGCAGCGGGCGGTCCACCTCGGGCGGCAGCCCGCCCCCGGAGAGCATGTGGGCCTGGTCGCGCTGCTCGCCGGTGGCGGCGTTCTCGTACCACCAGGTCGCGTACTGCTGGCCGACGTCGAACGGCGTCTGGAAGCCCGCCGAGGCCCACACCTCGTTGGGCAGCGGCACGTAGCGCGAGCGCAGCCGGCGCTTCGGCGCCATCATCGACGGCTTCGGGCGCGGCTTCGGCTTGGGCTTGGCCTCGCCGGCCAGGTCGCGCTCGACGGCGGAGTCCGCGTCGGGTGCCGGGGTCTTCGGGTGCGTGGCGGCGGTCGCGGGGGCCTCGCCCGCCCCGGCCGCGGCACCGTCGGCCCCGGCGGCGGATGCCTGCTGAGCCTGAGCCTCCGGGCCCTGCTGCTCGGCCTGCTCCTTGCCCTCCGGGCCCGTCTCCTTCGGGGCCTCACCCGAGGCGCCGGCGTCCTTCGCCTTTTCGTGCTTGCCCGCCTCCGCGGAGGCGGCACCGGACGCGGCGGCACCGGAGGAGTCTGCGGCGTCGGACGCGCCGGACGCCGAGGCGTCCGCGCCCGTGGCGGCAGGTGCGGCGTCGGCAATCGAGGCACCGGCGCTCTCGGCGCACGCGGTGCCCTGCGCCTCCTGGTCGGCGGCGGTCGGGGTGGCCGGCGCCTCGGGGCGCTCGGGCGAGGTACTCGGCGGCTGGTCGCCCGTGGTCGCGTCGCCGGGCACGGAGTCGCCGTCGTCGTCCTCCGACCCGTCCTCCGCCCCCGCGGCGGGCTCGCGCACCACCGGCGGGACCGGACCCTCGAGGACCTCGAGGTGCATGGAGTCGTGGAAGTCCTCGCGCGGGTCGAGGATCGTGGTCGTGTCGCAGTGGTGGCGCAGCGCCGAGGACATCGAGTCCCAGCCGAAGCCGTAGAGGTGCACGCGCACGCCGCGCCGCGAGGCCTCGCTGACGCCGGGGATCATGTCCGCGTCGCCGGAGACCAGCACGATGTCCGAGCACTGCTGGTCGACCGCGGCGAGCACCATGTCGGCGACGAGCCGGGTGTCCACGGCCTTCTGCGTGCGCCGCTCGCCCCACTCGATGAGCTGGCCGGCGCGCAGCTGCACGCCGTCACAGGTGCGCAGGGCGCGCTGGTAGCGATGCGGGCCGGAGTCGGGGATGCCGTCGTACCAGAGCTGACGGTGGATGGGCTGGTGCAGTTGGTTCTCGATCATCTCCCCGAGCACGTGCACTACGTCGGGGAGGTCGATCTCTAGTTGTGCGCGGGCCCCCGTCTCCCACGAATTGTAGAAGCTCGCCAACAGATAGCTGGTGTCGACGAAGACAAGTGTGCGTTCAAGCATGGCTCCTAAAGTCCGTTCGCTAAGAGAGTTCTAAGACAGTTTCTGCCCCCAGCATGCACCACCGCCGCCGCCCGCGTCGACGCCTTGCGGAGTCTTCGCAGGGCAGGGCACAAAAAATTGACGACGCCGCGTGGGTCGCCGTCAACGGTACGGGCACCGTGGCCGGGGTTAGTTACTAGACTAACTAACCAAGGACGAAGTCCCGTTGCCGCGGGTGGTGGAAAGCATCTGTGGGCGCGGACGGTGATGAGGGAGGTGCCTCGTGGAGGATCAGGCGCAACCGTTGTTCCGGCAGATCGCCCGGTTCATCGAGGATGCGGTGGCCGAGGGAGAGCTCGCCGTCGGGGAGCGGGTCTCCTCGACCAACGAGCTCGCCCGCTTCCACTCCGTCAACCCCGCCACCGCGCGGAAGGGACTGGCGATGCTCGTGGAGCTGGGCGTACTCGAGCGCCGGCGCGGGATCGGCACCTTCGTCGCCGCCGGCGCACGCGAGCGGGTGCTGGCCCGCAGGGGCCGGGACTTCGCCCAGCAGTATCTGGCGCCCACCGTCGATGAGGCCGTGCGCCTCGGGATGTCGCGCGAGGAGCTGCACGGGCTTCTCGACCGCGTCGCCGAGAGCCGTGGTCTGTACCGGTGAGTGTTCTGAGTCGGTGAGTGCGTGGGGCGAGCGGCGTTGATCGGCGGCCGCGCGCCGGGGTGTGGCGCGCCTTCGCGGGTGCAGGGCGCTGAGCGGGGCTTTTGCGGAGGTGAAAAACCGCGTTGGCCAGCGGATTTGGCAAGTGTCGGGGCCGTGTGTAAATTGATGGGGGTCAGCGCGACCGACAGCGCCCCGCCGCGGAGAGAATCCAGCGGTGAGATGGCGGAAGGAAAACAGCGACTGGCCACCCCGAACCGTAACGGCAAGCATCCCGATCGGATGCGAACCTAGCGTGTTTGTGTTGTGTGAGAACTCGATAGTGTGTTGATGTACTTTTTGTGGTGCGTTTCTTGTGGCTTGTCCGCCGGCACTG
>NZ_JASPJZ010000008.1:0-105497 GCF_030232385.1 Corynebacterium sp. MSK006 | reverse complement strand
GTCGGGGGCCACGCAGGCGGCCCAGCGCGCCTCGGGCGCGGGCGCCTCCTCGGCGACGGTGCCCGGCGCGCCCGGGATGCCGACCGGACGGCCGAGCGGGCGGGCGGACAGCGCGTCCGGGGAGGCCTCGGCGGGCTCCTCCGGTCCGCCGGCGATCAGGCGGGCGGAGGCGAGGTTGGCCACGGGGTGGACCGTCTCGTCGACGCGGACGAAGAGGGCCCCGGACTCGGCGCGCAGGACGGCGGCCTCGCCCGGGTCCGGGGCGGGGTCGATGACGGCGAGCAGGCCGGCGCCGGCGGCGACCAGGCCGGCGGCCGCCGCACCGATCAGCCCGGCGCGCCGGCGGCGGGCCAGCGGGTCGTGGATCATGCGGATGTCGCCGAAGACCAGCCCGTGGCGCAGGCGGCGGGTGAGGAAGCGGTGGCCGGAGACCTGCGCGCGCGTGGTCGGTGCCGGCCCCGGCGCCGGTCCGCGCCCGGGCGTGCCCGCGGCTGCGGCGCCGGCTGCGCCGCGCGCGGCTGAGTGGTCGTGCCTTTGTGACATGGTCCTCCCCCGTCTAACCGTGGTGTTCCCCCTCGGCTGCGGGCCCGGGTCAGCTCCGGTCCGCGCCGCCTTTGGCGCACACCCTAGCGCGGGGCAGGCGGGCGCGCCCGGTGAGCGGGTCCGGGCCCCGCGGCCTGCGGGCCGGTCCCCCAAAGGCGCACCCACGGCTCAGCCCGGGTAGGGCAGGTCGATCAGCTCGGGGCCCAGCCCCGCGGCCGCCGCCCCCGGGGCGAGCCGGCCGCCCAGGTACCCATGCGCGGGCGTGACCAGCCCGCCGGGGGTCCCCTTGAGCCGCTCCGGGCGCGGCACCGTGGGGCGGTGGTGGCGCGGCGCCTGCGCGTCCTGCGCCTCCGGGTCCTCGAGCACCTGCGGCTGCGGGCGCGGCGAGGCGGGCGACTCGGCGCGCAGCCGGTCGAGCTCGGTGTCGGTGAAGGCCTGGTTGACCGCGTAGACGACGGTCCCGCCGTCCTCGAAGACCGGGGTGAGCCCGGGCGAGCGGCGCAGCGCCGGGGAGATGAAGTCCGAGGCGGCCTGGAAGGCCCAGAATCGCGGCGGGGAGTCGATGATGAAGCGCACGTCGAGGCGCTCGGCGGCCTCGTCGACGGCGTTGGCCATCCGCGGGTCGCCGAAGTCGCCGGCGCCGAGCAGGTTGGCGCGGAAGGCGACGAGATCACTGTCGGAGCCCAGCCGGGCGACCGGCCAGTTGTAGTGGCGGAACAGCGTGGGCACCCCGGCGTACGGGTAGGCCCAGGCGTGCCCGTCGGCCGGTTCGCCGGAGACCAGACCGCCGCGGACCTCGGGGCGGGTGGCCAGCCACTCGAAGGCGCGCTGGTCGGCCGCCGAGACCATGCGCTGGTTCGCGTGGTTCTCGGCGACTGCCCAGCGGGCCCCGCGCGCGGTGCCGGCGACCGACCACCACAGGCAGCCGGCGCCGACGGCGACGGCCAGCACCACGGTGACCACGCCGCGCGGCCCGCGGCCCCGCGTGAGAAGCGCACCGAGCCCCGCGACCACGGCGCCCAGCCCGGCGGCGGCGAAGGCGACGGTGAGCATCGCCACCGGCATGACCAGGCGGGTGTCGGAGGAGTAGTGCATCGAGGCCACCGCGCCCAGCACGCCGCCGGGGACCCCGGCCCAGGGGCTCAGCGCGTGGGCCAGCAGCGCAGCCTGGAACGCCCAGAGGGCCAGCGCCCACAGCCCGCGGCGACGCAGCACCGACCACACCGCGCCCACGGCGGCGACGACCAGCAGCGGCACCGGGTTGAAGTCGGGGAACTCCTCACTGTGGGTGACCGCCATGGTCACCGCGTCGTGCCAGGACTCGGCGTGGCCGATGCCGCGCTCGAAGTTGTAGCCGGCGATCTCGCCGACCTGCCCGACCGCGGAGAGGACCTGCGGGGCGACCGCCGCCGCGGCCACCACACCGGGGCCGGCCAACCAAGCGAGGTCGCGCAGGCGGCGACGCCACCCGGGAAGCGTCGGGCGCCACAGGCCGGCCAGCAGCCACCAGAGTGCGACGCCGAGGACGACGACGGTGACCGGGCCGGGCTGCAGCTGCAGCACACCGGCGAGCCCGAGGGCGGCCGGCAGTGCGGCCCGGGGCCGGGCGGGCACCGCAACGAAGAGCGCGAGCACCGCCCCGAACGCGGTCATGGCGACCAGGTACGGCCAGGCGCCGATGAAGTAGCCGACCCACATGACGGCGGGCACCCAGGTGACGCACGCCCCACCCAGGGCGGCGGCGACGCGGGCCGGCCAGCCGCGCGAGCCGGCGATGCGCCAGGCCAGCGCCGCCGTCGAGACGGGGAGCGCCAGCGCGGGCAGCACCACGGCGGCGTGCTGGACGGCGGGCACCACCCCGGAGCCGGTCAGCCGGGCGGCCAGGGCGACGGCGGCGTGCCAGGCCGTCGGGTAGTAGAGGTAGGCGCCGGTCTCGATGTTCTGCAGCTCGCCCATCCGCGTCGGCGTAGCGACGCCGGTCTCCAGGATGAAGCGGACCACGCTGGCGTGCCAGAGGGGGTCCCAGCCCTGGTCGACGGTGGCCATGCCGTCGCGCAGCGGGGCGCGCCAGCCCACGGCGGCGCCGACCGCGCCGACGACCCCGACGAAGACGCCGAGGGCCGGCAGCGGCCAGTCCCACCGGCGCGTGACGGCGCGGGCGCCCGCACCGGGTGTGCGGGCCTGAGGCCGGGTCCCGCGGCGCGTTTCGACCCGCGCCTCAGCCCGCTCCTCAGCCCGCGACCGGCGCCGCGGGCGCGGCAGCGGCGGGCGTCGCCAACCCTCGGCACCGACGACCCAGCGCCAGACCAGTGCGACCGCCAGGGCGATGGCCCAGGCGACGAGCGCGGTCACCGGGCCGAAGCCGACGCCGAGCAGCCCGCAGACCCAGGCGGCCAGCCCGTAGACGCCGAAGCTGACAGGCAATGAGACGACCGCCGCCCACGGCAGTCGCAGGCCGGCGGCCAGCCCGACGAGGCCGCCGGGCAGCGTCGCGGTGAGCGCGAGGACGACGATCAGCGTCCAGGAGACGCTCATCGGAGGGTGTCTTCGGGATCGCCGCCGGCGGTGCGGTCGCCGTCGGCGCGGGCATCGCCCGGGTGCGCGGGCGGTGCGGGCACCGTGCGCCTGGTGCGGGTGGTCGCGGCGCGGGCGGCCAGTTCCCCGGGGGCCGGATAGTCGACGCCGACGAGGCTGAGTCCGCAGGCCGGGGCGACCGGCACGGCGGAGCTGCGCGAGGTCTCGGACAGAAGTGCGTGGGCGAAGTCGGGCTCGCGGCGGCCCTCCCCCACCGCCAGGCAGCAGCCGACCAGCGAGCGCACCATCGACCAGCAGAAGGCGTCGGCGCTCACCCGTGCCTCGTAGAGCTGCGGCTCGGCCGGGGTGGAGACGTCGTGCCAGGTGAAGGTCTGCAGGTCGCGCACCGTGGTGGCGTGCTCCCGGGGCTTGCAGAAGGCGGCGAAGTCGTTGAGGCCGACGAGCCTGGCGGCCGTGGCGTTGAGCCGGTCGAGCTCGACGGGCTTGGGCCACACGGCGGTGTCGCGCGCCCGGGTCGGCAGCGCTCCCGAGGGCGAGGTGGTCACCCGGTAACGGTAGTGGCGGCGCAGCGCGGAGAACCGGGCGTCGAAGCCCGCCGGGGCGAAGCTGCAGGCGCGCACGATCACGTCGGGCTCGAGCAGCTTGCGCAGCCGCGGCACCAGGCGTGCCGGGTCCCCGGCGATGGAGCGCTGCCCGAGCACCGCCGCGGGCACGTCGACGTGGGCGACCTGCCCGGAGGCGTGCACGCCGGCGTCGGTGCGCCCGGCGACGGTCAGGGTGACCGGCTCGCGGAAGATCAGCGAGAGCCGGTCGGTGATCTCGCCCTCCACGGTGCGGATGTCGGGGTCCTTCTGCCTGGCCCACCCGTGGAAGTCGGTGCCGTCGTAGGCGATGTCGAGGCGCAGCCGGACGTGTCCGGCCGCCTCCTCGTGGTCGGTGCTCCCCGTCTCCGGGCTCATCGGCTTCCGTGGCCTCTCTTTCCGCTTTAGCGTCCGTACGCAGGGGTGAAGCAGATTAACGGTACCAACCGACACAGACGACCGCCGCGCCTCCCTCGACGGGTGACGCGGCGGTCGGTTCAGGCGGGTGGGAAGGTGCTTTACTTGCCGGCCTTCGGGTCGGTGACGCCCTCGGTGTCGAACTGCTCCTTGCGGACGGTCTCGGAGACGGTCTCGGTGTCCTGGACCTGCTCCTTGTTCAGGGCGATCTTCTCGACCGGGACGGTGTCCTTGGAGACGTTCACGCGCTCCTCGTGGAGGGTGACCGAGGCCTCCTCCTCGCCGATCTTGCCGGTGAAGTTCTTGGCGTCCTCCTCAGAGATCGGGGTGCGCTCGACGCGGACCTCCTCGCGGGTGACCGGGACCTCGACCTGCTCGGTGTCCTCGACGACGTACTTGCGCAGGCGGGCCTCGCCGGAGGCGACGCGTTCCTTGCCCACGTTCAGGCGCTCCTCGGATCGGATGATCTCGTCGGCGTTGCCTGCCGCCTGACGCTGGGCGTCGACATCGGCGGCGGCGCGACGCTCGGCGTCGACGTCGTCCTCGGCGTGGTGCTTGCCGTCAGCGGCGGCACCGACACCGGCACCCGCGCCCGCACCGGCCGCGGCGTAACCGGCCTTGTCGCCGGCGACCTCGCGCTCACCGGCGGCGGCCTCGCGGCGGTCGGAGCCCACACCGGTGATGCCGGGGGCGTCCTGCACGCCGTAGTGGCGGTAGAGCTCGTCCTGCTGCTCCGAGGTCAGGTTGCGGTCGGAGTCCAGTTCCGGGGCGTCCTTGACGCGGTCCTTGGAGAAGGCCAGGTTCAGGGCGTCGCCCTCGAAGTTGGCGCCGCGCAGCGGCACCAGGCTGGAGCTCATGCCGAACAGACCGTGGCCGACCTCGACGAAGGTCGGGGCACCGGTCTCGTCGTCGACGAAGATCTCCTTGATGTCGCCGAGCTTGTCGCCGGTGTTGTCGTACGCGGTCGCCTCGAAGAGCTCCTTGAGATCGCGCTCGTTGGCCATTGTTCGTTCCTTTCGCTCGGCGCCGTCCAGCGGCGCCCGGTCGGTGATGCGTCTGAAAAAGAAAGGTTGCGGGCAAGCCCCGCTTCCTGCCCGCCAGGCTATGGACATCGCAACCGACATGTCCGCCCCACCGCGGCCCTCCGGGGCCCAGAGACCCCGAAATTGAACAGAAAATGAACAGCCCGGTCCGCTTTCGCCACCAAACGCGCCGCCGGTGCCAGCCCATTCATCACGCCCGCTGAATGGTTTGAGCCCGCGACACCCCGTCACGGGCCGAGAAATGAAGATTTGGTAACACTTGGAACCAACTGCGGTGACGACCTTTCTCCAGTCATCTTACGTGTCGCCCGACCGCCGTCGCGATTGCCGACGTCGCGCCCCGCGCCGTCGGTGGTCCGCCTCACCGCCGGTGTCCCTCACCGTCGACGCCCCTCCCCCGTGCGCGGGCTCCCCCACGTATGACGAAACCCCGCGCATGAGATGCGCGGGGTTCGGGCGCCCGGTGGGCGCCGGCTCATACCGGGTCAGTCCGGTACGGGAGAACTACTTCTCCTCGGCCTCAGCCTCAGCGGCCTCGGTCTCCTCAGCCTCAGCCTCGGTGGGCTCGTCGGCCTTGTCCACGGCGTCGGCCTCGGCGGCCTTCTCCTCTTCGGCCTTCTGCGAGGCGGCCACGCGGTTGGCGCGGGAGGCGTCCTTGCCGGCGACCTCCTCGAGAACCAGGGAGATCTGGGACATCGGCGCGTTGTCGCCGGTGCGGTTCTCCAGCTTGATGATGCGGGTGTAGCCACCCTCACGGCCCTCGAACTGCGGGGCGAGATCATCGAAGAGGTGCTTGACCACGGCCTTGTTGGTGACCTTGGCCAGGACCTCGCGGCGGTCGGCGAGCGTGCCGGCCTTGGCCTTGGTGATCAGCTTCTCGGCGTACGGGCGCAGGGCCTTGGCCTTGGCGTCCGTGGTCTTGATGGCGCCGTGCTCGAACAGCGACGAGGCGAGGTTCGCGAGAACCTTGCGCTGGTTGGTCGCCGATCCGCCGAGGCGGGCGCCCTTCTTCGGGGTAGGCATTGATTACTCCTCGTGTGAAAGTTGGTGAGCGGGCGTTCTACTCTTCGTCCTCGGCCTCGTCGTCCACGAATCCACCGGTCTCGGCGTCGTAGCCCTCCAGCTGCGTGGGGTCGAAGTCCTCCGGCGCGTCCTTGAGCGTGAGCCCGAGGCCGGCCAGCTTGATCTTGACCTCGTTGATCGACTTCTGCCCGAAGTTGCGGATGTCCAGCAGGTCCGACTCGGTGCACTCAGCGAGCTCACCGACGGTGTGGATCTCCTGGCGCTTCAGGCAGTTGTAGGACCGGACGGAGAAGTTCAGGTCCTCGATCGGCATGCTGTAGGCGGCCAGCGACTCGGACTCCTGCGGAGAGGGCCCGATCTCGATGCCCTCGGCCTGCTCGTTGAGCTCGCGGGCGAGCCCGAACAGCTCGACGAGGGTGCCGCCGGCGGACGCCATGGCGTCGCGAGCGGTGATGGAGTTCTTCGTCTCCACGTCGATGACCAGCTTGTCGAAGTCGGTGCGCTGCTCGACGCGGGTCGCCTCGACCTTGTAGCTGACCTTGAGCACCGGCGAGTAGATCTGGTCGACCGGGATGCGGCCGATCTCGCCGGCGGTCTGAGCCGCTGGGACGTAGCCGCGGCCGCGCTCGACCACGAACTCGATTTCCAGGCTGCCCTGCTCGTTGAGCGAGGCGATGTGCAAGTCCGGGTTGTGGATCTCGACACCGGCCGGCGGCTCAATGTCGCTGGCGGTGACCTCGCCCGGGCCCTGCTTGCTCAGGTACATCACGACGGGCTCGTCGGAGTCCGAGGACAGCACCATCGACTTGATGTTCAGGATGACGTCGGAGACGTCCTCCTTGACACCGGCGATGGTGGTGAACTCGTGGAGCACACCCTCGATCTTGACGCTGGTCACGGCCGCGCCCGGGATGGACGACAGCAGGGTGCGACGCAGCGAGTTGCCGAGGGTGTAGCCGAAGCCGGGCTCCAGCGGCTCGATGACGAACCGGGAGCGCGACTCGTCGATGTACTCCTCGGTGAGGGACGGTCGCTGAGAAATGAGCATGATTCTCTCCTTTGGCGCCCGCTATATGACGCCGGTAGGTGGAAAGGTGGAGGACGGGACTCGGAGGATTACTTCGAGTAGAGCTCGACGATGAGCTGCTCCTGCAGCGGGATGTCGATCTGGGCGCGCTCGGGCAGCTGGTGCACGAGGATGCGCAGGGTGTCGGGGACGACCTGGAGCCAGGCCGGGACGACGGAGTCGTTCAGGTTCTCCTGGGCCTCCTCGAACCAGACCATCTTCTTGGAGCGGTCACGCACGTCGATGATGTCGTACTGCGAGACCTGGAACGACGGAACGTTGGTGTTCTTGCCGTTCACGGTGAAGTGGCCGTGGGAGACCAGCTGGCGGGCCTGGCGGCGGGTGCGGGCCAGACCGGCGCGGTAGACGACGTTGTCGAGACGGGACTCGAGCAGGATCAACAGGTTGTCGCCGGTCTTGCCGGGAAGGCGGTTGGCCTTCTCGTAGTAGCGGTGGAACTGCTTCTCCATGACGCCGTAGGTGAAGCGGGCCTTCTGCTTCTCCTGCAGCTGGAGGAGGTACTCGGACTCCTTGATACGGGCGCGGCCGGCCTGACCCGGCGGGTAGGGGCGACGCTCGAAGTAGCGGTCTCCGCCGACGAGGTCGACGCGGAGACGGCGGGACTTACGGGTTGCGGGACCGGTGTAACGGGCCATTTCTTCCTAACCTTTCCTTTCCCTTAGACGCGGCGACGCTTCGGCGGACGGCAGCCGTTGTGCGGCTGCGGGGTCACGTCGGAGATCGAGTTGACCTCGAGGCCGGAGGCCTGGAGGGAGCGGATGGCGGTCTCGCGGCCGGAGCCCGGCCCCTTGACGAACACGTCGACCTTCTTCATGCCGTGGTCCATCGCCTTGCGGGCGGCGTTCTCGGCGGCCATCTGCGCGGCGAACGGGGTGGACTTGCGGGAGCCCTTGAACCCGACGTGGCCGGAGGAGGCCCAGGAGATCACGTCACCGTTCGGGCCCGTGATGGACACGATGGTGTTGTTGAAGGTGGACTTGATGTACGCGTGGCCGGCGGCCACGTTCTTCTTCGGAGTGCGGCGCCCGCTGCGGCGTGCGCCAGAGCGTGTCTTCGGAGGCATGTGTTACTTCTTCTTTCCGGCGATCGTCTTCTTCGGGCCCTTGCGGGTCCGGGCGTTGGTCTTGGTGCGCTGACCGTGCACGGGCAGGCCGCGACGGTGGCGGCGACCCTGGTAGCTACCGATCTCGATCTTGCGACGGATGTCGGCCTGGACCTCGCGGCGCAGGTCACCCTCGACCTTCCAGGACGCCTCGATGACGTCGCGGAGGGCGGAGACCTGCTCGTCGGTCAGGTTGTCGGTGCGCAGATCGGGAGAGATGCCGGTCTCCTCGAGCAGCTTGGCGGCACGGGCGGGGCCGATGCCGTAGATGTAGGTGAGCGCGACCTCCATGCGCTTGTTGCGCGGGAGGTCGACGCCGGCTAGACGTGCCATGTGGCAGTACCTTTCCGGTTGTTACGGTGGTTTGCTCCTCTTCCGTCCACGCCAACCGGCGTCCCGTCCGGACCGTTACCCGGAGAGGTACGCCGTGGTGCGCGCGGCTCCAGCCACCGTGGCCGGAGGTGTGCAGCGCCCCGCGCCCGTCGTACGGGAGCGGGGTACCTGGGAAAAGAGGAGGCGAAAATGTCCTACTTGTAGCGGTAGACGATGCGACCGCGGCTGAGGTCATAGGGCGACAGCTCGATGACCACGCGGTCCTCGGGGAGGATGCGGATGTAGTGCTGACGCATCTTTCCGCTGATGTGCGCGAGAACCTGGTGTCCGTTGTCCAGCTCGACCTTGAACATCGCGTTCGGCAGGGGCTCGATGACGCGGCCCTCGACCTCGATGGCGCCTTCCTTAGCCATATCCTCCACATTCCCGGACGGCCGTGGCCGCCCTCGTCGTTTGCACTGCAAGTCAGGCGTGCGCGTATGCCGCACACGCCGTCGGGTAACCCTACCCAGGTAGCAGGGAAAACGCAAAAACACCCCGGTCGCGGGACCGGGGTGCTTGACGACGTCGCGCGGGGCGGCGCGTGCGGGTCTAGTAGACGTAGACCATGTCGCCGACCTGGAGCTGGTCGAAGTAGGTCACCGCGTCGTCGTGGTTGAGGTGGATGCAGCCGTGCGAGAGCAGGTTGACGTTGCCCTGGTGGAAGGCCACACCGGTGTTGGTGAAGTACACCGAGTACGGCATCGGGGCGTTGCCGAACTCGTGCGAGATCTCGTCCTTGACCTTGCGGTTGACGAAGTGGGTGCCCTTCGGGGTCGCGGTGGCCGGCGAGGGCGCGCCGGCGGACATCGGCACGGGGCCATAGGAGACGCGACCGCCGTCCTGCAGCCAGGTGCGGCCGCCGTCGATGTCGATGCAGGCGCGGGCCTGGGCCGGGCAGGGGCCGGTGTCCACGCCGGTGTTAGCGGCGGGCGGGGCCGGGCGGGCGGCCGCCTCGGCGGCGGCGACGCGCGCGGCCTCCTCGGCGTTCTTCTGGGCGATCAGGCCGGGAAAGAGCCCCTCGACGACCTGGTCGACGAACTGGCGGGCCGGCTCCTGCATCTCGGGCGACAGGGCGGCGGCCTGCTGGTGCAGCCAGACGCGCGAGTCCCAGGCCTGCTCACGGGCCTGGTCGGCGAGGTCGTCGATTTGGGCCTGGAAGTCGGCGGGCAGCTGCAGGGCGGACGAGCCGACCTGCGGAAGCTCGGCGGAGCCGGGTCCGGAAAGGGCCTGGGCGTTGGCGTTCACCGGGCCGGCCACGAGCGTCGCGGCGGCCGCGCCACCGGCGAGCAGGGCGCCGACGCGGCGACGGGCGCGCGACGGCTTGGCGTGACGGGGCTTGTAAGTCATGCGGCGAGTATAACGTCTCCCCTACTCAACCGCGCGCGACGCCCGCGCCGGACGGCGAACCGCTCCGCGCTCGGGGCGCGGGGCGGCGTCGGAAATCGGATTCAGTCCGGGCGCGTCACTCAGCCCGCGGGGTGAGGATCCGGGGACCGTCGGCCGTGGCGGCGACGGTGTGCTCCCAGTGGGCGGCACGGGTACCGTCGGCGGTGATGACCGTCCAGTCGTCGTCGAGGATCTCAGAGTCCCAGGTGCCCAGGGTCAGCATGGGCTCGACGCACAGCGTGGTTCCGTCCTGGATGACCGGGCCGTGGCCGGCACGGCCCTCGTTGGCCAGGTACGGGTCCTCGTGCATCTCGTGGCCGATGCCGTGGCCGCCGAAGCCATCGACGATACCGAAGGCCAGGCCGTGGCGCTCCTCGGCGGCGTGGGTGGCCACCTCGAGGGCGTGCGAGACGTCGGAGAGCCGGGCGCCGGGCACCATGGCGGCGACCCCGGCGAGCATGACCTCCTCGCAGGCCTCGTTGAGCGCCTGCGAGTCCGCGTTGAGCTCGCCGACGCCGAAGGTGAAGGCCGAGTCGCCGACCCAGCCGTCGAGCGTCGCACCGCAGTCGATGCTGACCAGGTCGCCCTCGACGAGCACGGTGTCCTCGTTCGGGATGCCGTGGACGATGACGTCGTTGACGGAGGCGCAGATGGAGCCCGGGAACCCCTGGTAGCCCAGGAACGTCGGGTAGGCTCCCGCGTCACGGATGGTCTGCTCGGCGACCGCGTCGAGCTCCTTGGTGCTCACCCCGGGACGGGCCGCGGCGCGCACGGCGAGGAGGGCCGCGCCGACCACGCGGCCGGCGGCCTCCATCGCGTCGAGCTCGCCGGGGGTCTTCGCCGGGATGCGCTTACGCCGGAAGATCAACTTCGCTTAGCCCTCGACGTGATCGTTGATGGCGGCCAGGGCGCGGGCGTTGATCTCCTCGATCTCGCCCTCGGCCTCGACGTTGATCAGCTGGCCCTCGTAGTGCTCGATCAGCGGGGCGGTCTCGTCGCGGTAGACCTGCAGACGGGTACGGATGGTCTCCTCCGTGTCGTCGGCGCGACCGCGGGCGAGCATGCGCTCGACCACGACGTCCTCGGAGACGCGGAAGTTCAGCACGCCGTCGAGCTTGAGGCCCTTCTTGGACAGCAGGTCGGTCAGGATCTCGGCCTGCTCGACCGTGCGCGGGAAGCCGTCGAGCAGGAAGCCGTCGGCGGCGTCCGCCTCGTCGAGGCGGGACTCGACCATGCGGGCGGTGACGTCGGTCGGCACGAGCTTGCCGGCGTCGATGTACTGCTTGGCCTCCACGCCCAGCGGGGTGCCCTCGCCGATGTTGGCGCGGAACAGGTCGCCGGTGGAGATGTGGGGGACGTTGAGCTTCTCGGAGAGAATGGCGGCCTGGGTGCCCTTGCCGGCACCGGGGGGCCCGAGGAGAACGAGTCTCATTTGAGGAGTCCTTCGTAGTTGGATTGCAGGAGCTGGCTCTCGATCTGCTTGACCGTGGTCAGGGCGACCGAGACGAGAATCAGGATGGCGGTGCCGCCGAAGGCGGTCATGCCCGATCCTTGCTGGCTGCCGACGCCCAGGTCCAGGGCGATGTTCGGCAGCACGGCGATGATGCCCAGGTAGATCGAGCCCACGAACAGCAGGCGGTTCATCACGTACCCGAGGTACTGGGCCGTGGGACGCCCCGGACGGATGCCCGGGATGAAGCCACCGTACTTCTTCATGTTCTCCGCCTGATCATTCGGGTCGTACTGGACCGAGACGTAGAAGTAGGAGAAGAAGATGATGAGCACGAAGTAGATCAGGATGTAGATCCACGACGAGGGCGTCATCAGGTGCGAGATGACGTTGCGCTGCCACCAGTTGTCCGGCGCGCCCGCCTGGCCCGAGTTGACGATCTCGGTGATGAGCACCGGCATGTAGATCAGGGACGAGGCGAAGATGACCGGGATGACGCCGGCCTGGTTGACCTTCAGCGGCAGGTAGGTCGAGGAGCCGCCGTACTGGCGGCGCCCGACCATGCGCTTGGCGTACTGGACCGGGATGCGGCGCTGGCCCTGCTCGACGAAGACGACGCCGACGACGAGCACGATGACCGCGGCGATGACGATGCCGAAGACGAGGCCGCCGGAGTTGTTGAGCACGCTCATGCCGTCGTTGGGCAGGCGGGTGGCGATGCCGGCGAAGATCAGCAGCGACATGCCGTTGCCGATGCCCTTCTCGGTGATCAGCTCACCGAGCCACATGACGATGATCGCGCCGGCGGTCATGGTCACCACGAGCACGATGAGGTCCCAGAGGTTGCGGTCGGCGACGAGGACCTGGACACCCTGGCCGAGCAGCTGCTCGCGGTCCGCCAGGGCGACGATGCCCGCGGACTGCAGCAGCGCCAGCGCCACCGTCAGGTAACGGGTGTACTGGGTCATCTTCGTCTGACCGGACTGCCCCTCCTTCTTCAGCTGCTCGAAGTGGGGGATGACCACGGTCAGCAGCTGCACGATGATGGAGGCCGTGATGTAGGGCATGATGCCGATCGCGAAGACCGACAGCTGCAGCAGCGCCCCACCGGAGAACAGGTTGATGAGCGAGTAGACGCCCGACTGTCCATCGGTGAGGTCGCGGAGTCGCCCGGCGATGGACTGGTAGTCCACTCCCGGGGACGGGATCTGCGCGCCGACGCGATAAAGGATGATCATCGCGAGGGTGAAGAGAATCTTCTTACGCAGATCGGCGTCCCTGAATGCCTGGATGATGGCGGACACGAACCCTCCTGGCTTCCCGCCGGCTGAGCACGAGGCTCGCCCTCCCGGTTCGGGAACGGGCACAAAAAATAGCCGCTCAGCTGCGGGAAGTGTTCTCATGGCCCCGCCGCTTACCAGGCGTGCGGGACTGGTGGACACAATTGACTCTCTTACCCTACCAGCAGCACCGCGTTCAGCCACCAAACCCGGAAGGGTTAAGCATCACCAGAGTGCACCCGCAGGCGCATTGGGTTAACATTTGGTTAACCCCCGGTTAAAGGAGAGATCACCGTGTCGAACAACGACCTTGCCCCCGAGCACTTCGACAACGTGCGCCGCGATCTGCACCGCCGCTTCGGCCACCGGATCGACGCCGAGACCGTCGACCGCGTCCTCGACGAGGCCATCGCCGCCTCCTCGGACGCCGCGGTCTCCACCTTCCTGCCCACGCTCGTCGACCGCGAGGCCTCCGACCGCCTCAGCGAGATGCTCACCGCCGACGACCCCGACGCCGCCTGCCGCCAGGAGATCGTCTACGTCTCCCGCCGCAACGCCGGCCGCACCCAGCTGGCCGCGTCCATCACCCGCGCGCTCGCCGACGAGGACGTCGTCGTGCGCGAGATCGGCCTCGAGCCCGTCGACGGCATCAACCCGCATGTGGTCCCCGTCCTCGAGGAGAAGGGGCTTCCCACCGACATCCTCGGCCAGATCCACCTGGTGCCGCGCACCGTGCACCGCGCCGACGTGGTGGTGCTCATGGGCGTCGACGTCGACGAGATCCCGGACGTGCCCGGCGACCGCTACGTGCACTGGGACGTGCAGAACCCCGACGGCCGCTCGCTCGAGGACGTGCGCGCCACCCGCGACCGCCTGCTGGAGCTGATCCCGGGCCTGCTGAACGACATGGGCGTGCGCACCACCGCCACCGTCGCGTAAGCAATAACGCCGACGCCGCACACCGCGGCGTCGGCAATTTCTTTTTCAACGCGCAAAAAGGACCCCGTCGGTCGCACTCAAGCGACCGACGGGGTCCTTCTCTCACCTCCGCGGCTCCCGCGTGCGCGGGGCCGGGACGAGGCGCCTTAGTCCTCCGTGTTGACGGAGCCGCCGGCGGCCTCGATCTTCTCCTTGGCGGAGCCGGAGAACTTGGCGGCGGTGACGTTCAGGGCGACGTCGATGTCCCCCTGACCGAGCACCTTGACCGGCGCCTTCGGGCGCACGAGGCCCTTGGCGGCGATCTCGGCGGCGGTGACGTCGCCGCCCTCCGGGAAGGCCTTGGCCAGGTCGCCCACGTTGACCACCTGGTAGTAGACCTTGTTCGGGTTGCGGAAGCCCTTCAGCTTCGGCAGGCGCATGTGGATGGGCATCTGGCCACCCTCGAAGCCCGGCGGAACGTTCTTCCGGGCGCCGGTGCCCTTGGTGCCGCGGCCGGCGGTCTTGCCCTTGGAAGCCTCACCGCGGCCCTTGCGGGTCTTGGGCTTGTTCGCGCCCTTGGCCGGGCGCAGATCGTGGAGCTTGATGATGTCGCTCATGGTTTACCTACTCCCCTGCCACTTCTTCGACGGCGACGAGGTGGCGCACCTTCTGGATCATGCCGCGCGTGGCACCGTTGTCCGGCTGGACGACGGTGTGGTGCGGGCGCTTCAGGCCGAGGGCCTCCAGGTTGGCGCGCTGGATCGGGTTGAGTCCGACCCGGCCGCGGGTCTGCGTGATCTTCAGAGCCATGGTTTAGGCCTCCTGTCCAGCGCGAGCGCGCAGCATACGGGCCGGGACGACCTCTTCCAGGGACTTGCCGCGGCGGGCCGCGACCTCCTCCGGACGCACGAGGGCCTTCAGGCCCGCGACGGTGGCGCGGACCACGTTGATGGCGTTGCCCGAGCCCAGGGACTTGGACAGCACGTCCTGCACGCCGGCGCACTCGAGCACCGGGCGGGCGGCGCCACCGGCGATGACACCGGTACCGGGGGCGGCGGGCTTCAGCATGACGCGGCCCGCGGAGTCCTCACCGATGACCGGGTGGGTGATGGTGCCACCGACCATGGGCACGCGGAAGAAGTTCTTGCGAGCCTCCTCGGCACCCTTCTGGATGGCGGCCGGCACCTCCTTGGCCTTGCCGTAGCCGACACCGACCATGCCCTGGCCGTCGCCCACGATGACGAGGGCGGTGAAGCTGAAGCGGCGGCCGCCCTTGACCACCTTGGACACGCGGTTGATGGTGACGACGCGCTCGATGTACTTGTCGCGCTCGTCCTGCTGGCGGCGGTTGTTGCGGCCGCCGCGGCGGTCGCGGCGCTCGCCGCGCTGCTCGTTGTTCTTCTTGTTCTCGTCGGCGGAGCGTCCGCCGTCACGCCGTTCACGTCCCGGCATTACGCGATCCTTCCGTAGATGTTCGTCTTGGCTGCGGTCATCAGAACTTCAACCCACCTTCGCGGGCGGCGTCGGCCAGAGCGGCGACGCGGCCGTGGTACTGGTAGCCGGCGCGGTCGAAGACGACGCGCTCGACACCGGCCTCCTTGGCGCGGGCGGCGAGCAGCTCGCCGACCTTGGCGGCCTTGGCCTTCTTGTCGCCGTCCAGATTGCGCAGCTCCGCCTCGGTGGTGGAGGCCGCGGCCAGGGTGTGGCCGACGGTGTCGTCGATGATCTGGGCGTGCATGTGACGCGAGGAACGGTGGACGACGAGGCGCGGGGCCTCGGCGGTGCCGCGCAGGTTGCGACGCACGCGGGCGTGACGCCGGCTGCGGGCCAGACGACGACGCGTCGAGATGTCCTTGCCCACCGGGACGCGCTTCTTGCTGTTCTCTGCGGTGTTGCTCATCTTTACTTACCCGTCTTTCCGACCTTGCGGCGGACCTGCTCGCCCTCGTAGCGGATGCCCTTGCCCTTGTAGGGGTCGTGGCGGCGCAGACGACGGATGTTGGCGGCGAGCTGGCCGACCTGCTGCTTGTCAATGCCAGTGATCGAGAACTTCGTGGTGCCGTCGACGCCGAAGGTGATACCCTCCGGCGCCTCGACGGTGATCGTGTGGGAGTAGCCCAGGGAGAACTCGAGGTCCTTGCCCTTGGCGACGACGCGGTAGCCCACGCCGAAGATCTCCATGTTGATCGTGTAGCCCTCGGTGACACCGACCACGCAGTTGTTGATCAGCGAACGGGACAGGCCGTGCAGGGCACGGTTCTTGCGGTCGTCGTCGGGACGGGCGACCTTGATCTGGTCGTCCTCGACGGCGGCGGTGATGGGCGCAGGCAGCGCGACGTGCAGGGCACCCTTGGGGCCCTTCACGTCGACGTCCTGGCCGTCGATGTTGATCTCGACACCGCTCGGGATGGTGATCGGGGCGTTACCGACACGCGACATTAGTTAATCACCCTTCCCTTACCAGACGTAGGCGAGGACTTCCCCGCCCACACCCTTCTCGTTGGCCTGTCGATCGGTCATGAGGCCGTGGGACGTGGAGATGATGGCCACGCCCAGGCCGCCCAGGACCTTCGGCAGTTCGGTGGACTTGGCGTAGACGCGCAGGCCCGGCTTCGACACGCGGCGCAGACCGGCGATCGAGGCCTCGCGCTGCGGGCCGTACTTGAGGTCGAGCGACAGGGTCTTGCCGACCCGGGCGTCCTCGACGGAGTAGTCGGAGATGTAGCCCTCCTGCTTGAGGATCTCGGCGATGTTCACCTTGATCTTGGAGGACGGCATCGACACGCGCTCGTGGTGCGCGCCGGAGGCGTTGCGCACACGCGAGAGCATGTCGGCAATAGGATCAGTCATGGTCATGGATGTGACCGTTGCCTTTCTCGTTGCGGTTCCTGAGGATGCCCCACCGAATGCGTTCTCCGGGTGCTGTCTCGGGCCACTTGTGCCGGTCGGACTCAGTAGTCCGCCTGCTCGCTGCCCTTCGTCCACCACGGTCCGCGTGACCGGCGGGGGGCCTACAACAAAGTAGGAAGTACTTACGGTTGGACCCCGCCCACCGGGCAGAGGTCCGTCGACCGAGGCTACAGGCCCGCACGCCCTCGTGGCAAATCCCGATTTCCGACGTCGCGCCCTCCCCCGTGCGCGCCCGCAGCAGGCGCCGGGCGCCGGGTCACCGCGGGCGCACCGCCCGCCGCGACGGGCACGGGCCTAGAGTGGGCCGTGCCGATGCGGCGGCGCCCCGCCCCGCCGCCAGTGAGAGCAGGAAGGAACCCAGCGTGAACGACCCGACCCGGGACAACACCGCCAACCAGTGGCTGCTCGAGGCCTGCGAGGTCCTCGACATCGACTACGAGGGCTTCAAGGCCGTCATCCCCGATCTCCTCGACCTGACCCGCGACGTCGCCCACGGCCCCTCCCGTCCCGCCGCGCCGCTGACGGCGTTTCTGGTCGGCGTGGCCGCCGGCCGCGACGGCGCACAGCTGCCCGAGCACGGCCACGACCGCGTCGCCCAGATCACCGAACGCCTGCGCGCCGACGGCTACCTGGACTGATCGCCCCACCCGCAGACCCGCCGAAAGGAACCCGCACGTTGTCCCGCATCACCCCGTCCTTCGCGGTGAAGAAGGTCCGCCTCGACGAGGCGGGCGCCGTGGAGACCGACACGCGCGCCGACGTCGTCGCCGGTGAGGAGCCCCTCGAGATCCGCGTCGGCGGGAAGACGCTGACGACGACGATGCGCACCCCCGGCGCGGACATCGATCTCGTCCACGGGCTGCTCTACTCCGAGGGGCTGATCAGCTCCGCCGACGAGGTCACCGAGGCCCGCTACTGCGCCGGGGCCTGCGGGCCGGACGGGGTGAACACCTACAACGTCCTGGAGTTCGAGCTGGCCGGCGGGCGCGCCCCGGCCCCGGAGTTCATCCGCACGCTGCCGACCTCCTCGGCGTGCGGGGTGTGCGGCTCGACCTCCATCGAGCAGATCATGTCGAAGGCGCGCCACCCCATCGTGCCGCTGGCCCTCGACCCGCAGCTGGTAGTCGGCCTGCCGGAGAAGCTGCGCACCGGGCAGAAGGCGTTCCGACGCACCGGCGGCATCCACGCCGCCGGCGCCTTCACCGCCGACGGGGATCTGGTCAGCGTGCGCGAGGACATCGGCCGGCACAACGCGGCCGACAAGGTCATCGGCGACCTGCTGCGCACGGGCAGGATGCCGGCGGAGAAGATGATCCTCGTGATGAGCTCGCGCGCCAGCTTCGAGCTGGTGCAGAAGGCCGTCACCGCGGGCTTCTCCGCGCTTGTCGCCGTCTCGGCGGCCAGCTCCCTGGCCGTCGAGCTCGCCCGCGAGGCGGGCCTGGCGCTGACCGGCTTCACCCGCCCGGGCCGCTTCAACCTCTACTCCGGCGAGCTCGCCTGAGCCCCCGCCCCACCGACGAGAGCGGCCCCGCCTCAACAAGAGGCGGGGCCGCGGTGTCTCACGGGTGTGGGATCAGTCCCGGTAGACCTCGTTCTTGGACATGTTCAGGTAGGCGTAGACGCCGCCGATGAGCAGGCCGCCGCCGACGAAGTTGCCCAGCCAGACCATCAGCCAGTTGATCCCGACCGCCCCGATAGTGAAGTTCTCGGGCATCAGCGCCGGGTCGAAGCCGGCGTTGAAGAAGGTCAGGGTGAACAGCGAGAAGTTGGCGATGATGTGCTCGAGGCCGAGGCCGACGAAGATGGCGATGAACGGCACGATCACGAAGAACTTGCTCACCAGGTCCTTGGCGAACAGCGCGCCGACGATGCCCATGTTGACCACGAAGTTCGCGCCCATGCCCTCGACGAAGGCTTGCCAGGGCCCCTTGTCCAGCTTGCCCTCGGACAGGGTGGCGATCAGGTGGCTGGAGTCGAAGTCGTTGAACTTGGCGGAGTAGCCGAGCAGGGCGGCGATCAGGGCCGCGCCGATGAGGTTGAAGAACGTGGTGACCACGAGCAGCCAGACGGCCTTGCCCCAGCCGATCTTCTTCTGCACCGCGCCGTAGGACATGAACATCATGTCGCCGGTGGCCAGCTCGGCGTTGAGGATCACGATGGCGAAGAGCCCCAGGCCGAAGAACAGGGCGAAGAAGACCGCGCCCAGGGCGGTGTTGTCCAGCGCCGTGTTCACGCCCTGGCCGACGACGGCGGCGAAGGCCGTGGCGACGGTCAGGTAGACGCCGGCCAGCGTGGCGCGCGTGGCGAAGCGCAGAAAGTCGTGGGTGAGCAGTTCGTCCTTCTTCTTGACCGCTCCCGCGACGGTCTCGTTCAGGGACATGGGCAAAGCCTTCCTCTTCAGCGTCCGGTCGAACCGGGGTGACGTCCCCGGCACGCCCGGGGCGATTGTCCCGGCCGAACCGGGTGAAACATCGACGTGCCCGGCACCGCGCTTCGGTACCGGGGCGACGCGGGACACCTTACTCCCCGGCTGACCTGCGGCCCACATGGAGGTGCGAGATCCTGGACACAACAGCATTGTCCCGGACCGAATCTCGGAAAACCCGGGCATGCAGAAGACCCCCGCCCGAAGGCGGGGGTCTGTGCGCTACGCGGCGCTCACGCGGGGACGTCGCCCCGACGCGGCGTCGGAAAGCGGAAGGCTCTTAGGCCTCCTTGGCCTGCATGCGGCCGTCCTTGCCGGCGAAGGGGAAGCCCAGCAGACGCAGCAGCGAGCGGCCCTCCTCGTCGCCACCGGCGGTGGTGACCAGCGTGATGTCCATGCCGCGCGGACGGTCGATCTTGTCCACGTCGATCTCGTAGAACATCGTCTGCTCGGTCAGACCGAAGGTGTAGTTGCCGTTGCCGTCGAACTGCTTGTCCGACAGGCCGCGGAAGTCACGGATGCGGGGCAGCGCGACCGTCAGCAGACGGTCGAGGAACTCCCACATGCGGTCGCCACGCAGGGTGACCTTGGCGCCGATCGGCATGCCCTCGCGCAGCTTGAAGTTCGCGATGGACTTGCGCGCGCGGCGGATCTGCGGCTTCTGACCGGTGATCGCGGTCAGGTCCTCGATCGCGCCGTTGATCAGCTTGGAGTCGCGGGCGGCGTCGCCGATGCCCATGTTGACCACGATCTTGGTCAGGCCGGGCACCTGCATGACGTTGTCGAAGTTGTACTTCTCCTGCAGCTTGCCGCGGATCTCGTCGCGGTAGACGGTCTTGAGCCGCGGGGTGTAGTTCTCAGCCATTTAGATGTCCTTCCCGTTGCGCTTCGAGATGCGGACCTTCCGGCCGTTCTCGTCGAAGCGGTACCCCACGCGGGTGGGGTTGCCGTCCGAGTCGAGGACCGCCACGTTCGAGACGTGGATGGGCGCCTCCTGGGTGACGATGCCGCCGGACTCGGCGCCACGCTCCTGGGCGGAGTCGGCGACGTGCTTCTTGATGCGGTTGACACCTTCGACCAGGACCTTGTCGCGCGCGGGGTAGGCCTCGATGACCTTGCCGCGGGCGCCCTTGTCCGGCCCGGAGATGACGAGGACCGTATCGCCCTTGTGGATCTTCACCTAGATCACCTCCGGTGCGAGGGAAACAATCTTCATGAACTTCTTCTCACGCAGCTCACGGGCGACGGGCCCGAAGATGCGGGTACCGCGCGGCTCGTTGTCGTTGCGGATGAGCACGGCGGCGTTCTCGTCGAACGCGATGTAGGAGCCGTCCTTGCGGCGGGTCTCCTTCTTCGCACGGACGATGACGGCCTTGACGATCTCGCCGGCCTTGACGTTGCCGCCGGGAGTCGCCTCCTTGACAGTCGCCACGACCGTGTCGCCGATGCCAGCGAAGCGTCGGGTGGAGCCACCGAGCACGCGGATGACCAGGATCTCCCGGGCACCCGTGTTGTCGGCGACCTTCAGACGCGATTCCTGCTGAATCACTGGGGTCTCCTTGACCTGGTTGCATGTGCGTCAGATTTCCGTCCTGTACGCACGCGGTCTCTTGCTTCTTTGCCTCGACGGCGCCGCGCATCACCTGCGCCGGCGTCCCGCGGGACGTCGGGCGGCTCGGAAACGCACCGCCGCGCCCGCCCGTCGGGGCAACCCGAACATTAAACCACCCGGTCCCCGCGCCGGTCAAACCCCGTGTCGGGGCGCACACGGGCCCGATTTCCGACGCCCCGCCACGCGCCCGTGGGCGCGCGTGCTAACGGTCCGTCGGGTCCCCCGGCGCGGAGCCCTCCGCGTCCGCGTAGGCGTCCGCCGCGGTGGTGCCGGCGTCCGTTCCTGGCCCCGCCGGTTCCTCGCCCACGGCGGTGGGCTCGGTCTCGGCGACGATGCGCACCTCTCCGGGGATGAGCGGGCGGTTCTTCGCGTCCGCCCAGAACTCCTCGCTGTCGAAGGAGTCCGCGTCGAAGTCGGCGTCCGGGTCGCCGGCGAGCTCGTCGACGACGTCGGCGGTGATCACGTCGCGCAGGCCCTCCCCCTCGACGCTGGCGGCGCGCTCGTGGCGGGCGAGGTCCACCCAGTCCTCGCGGGAGAAGCGGCCCTTGCGGTCGATGCGGCGCAGGATCAGCGCGCGGATCTTGTCGCGGCGGCGCGACTCCGCGGTGATGCGGCGGCGCCCCTTGGACAGCCAGGTGATCAGCAGCACCGCGATGAGCACGATGCCCAGCCAGCCGAGCCACGGGAAGACGTTGGCCACCAGCAGGGTGAAGTCGAAGAAGCTCAGGGCGAAGCCGGCCAGGGTGACAACAGTGAAGATGATCCGGTAGCGGTTCGGGGTGGCCACGGAGACGCGCTTGCCCAGGGAGTAGAAGACGCCCAGGGCGGTGGAGAAGATCATCAGGTAGGTCGCCACCGAGGCGAAGATGCCCAGCGCGGTGTTCATCTCGGTGATCAGGGCCAGGGTCGGCAGGTCCGCGTCGTGGACGGAGTCGATCTGGAAGATCAGCGCGACGGCCATCACGATCAGAATCGCGCCGAAGAGCCAGCCGCCGATGAAGCCGCCGCGGCCGGCGGTGCGCGGGTGCCAGTTGTTGCCGCCGATGATCAGGGCCATGGCGATGCCGGAGAACATCTACAGGCCGATGTAGTTGAAGGTCGACAGCCACCAGTTCGGCAGCGGGGACTCGACGGACTCGCGGGCGAAGGCCTCGGCCGCGGCGATGTCGTCCGGCGGGTTGGCCACGCCGTAGAGGGCCGCGGCGAGCAGCACGAGGATCATCACCGGGGTGATCGTGCCGATCATGTTGGTGACCTTGTCCACGTTGAACATGCCGGCGGCGAGCACGAGGGCGACCATCAGCGCGGAGCCGACCCACAGCGGCAGGCCGAACTGCTGGTTGAGGTGGATCCCGCACCGGCGAGCATGACGAAGCCGATGCAGAACTGTGAGATCGACAGGGAGTAGTCGAGGAACTTCGCCATCAGCGCCGAGGTGATCGACTCGAAGACCATGCCGTGCGACTGGGCGCGGAAGTAGCTGCCGTACTGCAGGATCACCATCGCGGTGAGCGGCATGAGCAGCAGGACCACCGCGCCGCCGGCGATGCCCCACCATCCGTAGGAGACGTAGTACTGCAGCATCTCCTGGCCGGAGGCGAATCCGGCGCCGACGGTGGCGCCGAAGTAGGCCAGGGCGATCACGAGGATCTTCTTCACGGTGGTGGTCCCTCTCCTCTCCTTCAGTTTCGTGTCATGTACCCATCTTGGTGGTCGCAGACGGTCGTGCCAAACCGAAGCGCGAGATTTCTCCCCTGCGCACACGGCTGACACACGCCTGCGGCCCCGTCCCGGAGGGGGCGGGGGCCGCGGGTTTCAGGCCGGTCTACCGGGGCGTCAGGCCTTGGTGGCCGTGCCCGTCGCGCCGGAGGCCGCGGGCGCCTCGGCCTTTGTGGAATCGACGGTGTAGAACGCGTCGCCGGCGGCGACCGGACCGGGCACCGCGAGCCCCTCGGCCGGCAGGACCGGGCCGAGCTTCTTGGCGTTGGAGACGACGACCGGGGTGGTCACCGGGTAGCCGGCGGCGTTGATCGCCTCGATGTCGAACTCGCACAGCTTCTGGCCGCGGGTGACCTCGTCGCCCTTGTTGACCAGGGAGGTGAAGTGCTCGCCCTTGAGGTTGACGGTGTCGAAGCCGATGTGCATCAGGATGTCGACCTTGGCGCCGTCGGCGGCGGTGGTGCGCACGGCGTAGGCGTGCTTGCTCGGGAAGGTGACCACGACCTTGCCGTCGACCGGGGAGACCAGCTCGCCGACCTCGGGCTCGACGGCCAGGCCGTGGCCCAGCTTGCCCTCGGCGAACATTGGGTCGTCCACGGCCGGCAAGGCGACGACCTCACCGGTCAGCGGGCTGGTCACGGCCGTGGCGTCGGCGGCGGCGACGGCACCGGCGGCCGCGGTGGAACCCGTGGCGGCGGCACCGGTCAGCGCGGCACCCGTGGCGGGGTCGCCGCCCTCGGTGCCCACGGCGTCGGGGTCGATGGAGCCGTTGCGGGCGATGAGGCGGCGGCCGTAGATCCAGTTCGCCGCGAAGGAGAGGACGAAGACTATCACGGCGCACAACAGGAAGCGGCCCCAGTCGCCGGCGCGCATGGAGACGACACCGATGAAGCCGGCCGCGCCCAGGGCGGTGGCCTTGACGTCGAAGAGGGCGATCATCGCGCCGCCGATGGAGGCGCAGCCCATGCCGATGAAGAACGGCCAGCGCAGGCGCAGGTTCACACCGAAGATGGCGGGCTCGGTGATGCCGAAGATGGCGGAGAAGCCGGAGGCGCCGGCCAGGCCCTTGAGCTTCTCGGACTTGGCCTGGGTCCACACGGCCAGCGTGGCCGCGCCCTGGGCGATGTTGGCCATCGAGGCGATGGCGAAGATGAAGGAGCCGCCCGCGGTGGCCCACAGCTGGATCTCGATCGGCGGGAAGGACTGGTGCAGGCCGGTGATCACGATCGGCGAGTAGACCAGGCCGAAGACGAAGCCGCCGACGGGGCCGGCGAAGTCGTAGAGCCAGGACAGGCCCTCACCGAGCCAGTCGCCCGCGGTACGCATGACCGGGCCGACGGCGATGAAGGTGATGAAGCCGGTGACCAGCAGGGTCAGCACCGGGGTGACCAGGAAGTCGACGGTGCCCTTGAGGTGCTTGTGCAGGAACTTCTCGATGGTCGCCAGTATCCAGGAGACCACCAGCACCGGCAGCACGGTGCCCTGGTAGCCGGCCTGGGCGACGTTGAGACCGAAGATGTCCCAGTAGAGCATATCGCCGGAGGCCATGGTGGCCGCCACGTCGTAGCCGTTGACCAGGCTCGGCATGACCATCGCCATGCCCATGCCGGCGCCGAGGAACTCGTTGCCGCCGAAGCGCTTGGTCGCGGTGAAGCCGACGAGGATCGGCAGGAAGGCGAACGGGGCGCTGGCCAGCAGGTTGATCAGGCCCGAGACGTCCTCGAGGACGGGCACCATCTGGATCAGCGACTGCTCGCCGAAGACGCCCTCCGCCACGAAGACGTTGTTGAGGGCCATCAGCAGACCGCCGCCGACCAGGATCGGGATCAGCGGGACGAAGATGTCCGCGAGCATCTTGACCGCGCGGGTGAACCAGTTGCCCGACTGGGCGACGACGTCCTTGAGCTCCTCGGTCGACACGGCGATCGACTTCGAGGTCTGGCGGTCCAGCTCGTCGAAGACGTAGTCGACGTCGCCCGGGCCGACGATGACCTGGAACATGCCGCCGGACTCGAAGGTGCCCTTCAGGTCCGGGTCGTTGTCCAGCTTCTCACGGTTGACCTTGGAGTCGTCCTTGAGCACCATGCGCAGTCGCGTGGCGCAGTGCGCGGCGGCGACGATGTTGTCCTCGCCGCCGATGTCGGCCAGCACCCTGCTGGCCACGTCTTTGTAGTCCACTGCCTTGTGGCCCTTTCTCCCCGCCTGCGGCGGGGTCCGGTACGTATTCTCCCGGCCGGTCGTACGGGGGTTCACTCTGGTTTGTCTGTCGCTTCGGTTGACTGTCTGTCCCGGTCAGCCCGCGGCCCGGGGCGGCGACCCGGCGCGCACGGGCGCCCAGCGCTCCCCCGCCGTCGGCCACGCAGTCAGCGCGGCCGCCACGGCCCCGTCGCCGGCGAAGACCTCCACGGCCGCGGCGTCGACGATCACGCGGCAGCGCCCGGGCGGGCACCGGAAGACGCGGGTGTCGGCGGCGTTGCCGTCGCCGGCGTCCGTGCGCGTGCCGGCCCCGGCGCGCGTGAGTGCCACGCTTTCCGACGCCGCGTCCCAGGTCACCGTCACAGCGACCGTCCCGGCCGTGTCCACCAGTTCCACTCCGGCGTCCGTGCCCGCGACGAAGTCCACGGTGACGTCCTGCACCCCGGCGACCGACGCGGCGTCGGCGAGCACGGGCTCCTGGATGAGACGCCCGGCCTCGAAGCGCACGCGGCGCGGCAGGGTCAGCGTGTGCACCCAGCCGTCGGCGAGCGTGGGCGCCTCATCGGCGCCGGGCAGGCCCATCCAGCCGAGCATCAGCGCGTCGCCGTCCGGGTGCGCGATCAGCTGCGGGGCGTAGAAATCGTGGCCGAGATCCAGCTCGCTGAAGCCGCGGGTGACCTCGAAGGTCAGCGCGCCCGGCTCACCGGTCAGGTGGCCGACGAGGTAGCCGCACTGGTCGGAGCTGGCGTAGTGGGTCACCGCGACGTCAGGGTGCTCGGGGTCCATCTCCTCGACCTCGTCGAGGCCCTGCGGACAGACGACGAGCACGTCGTAGTCGCGGCCGTCGGCGTGGTCGGTCAGGGTGATGAGGTTCGGGCACTCCCACATGTAGCCGCCGGGCACGAGGTCCGGGGCGTCGCCGGGGGCGGTATGGGTGGTGTCGAAGACCGGCTCACCGGCGAAGTCCCAGTGCTCCAGGTCGGTCGAGGTGTAGACGACGACGGTGCCGGTCTCGTCGGCGCGCTGGGCGCCGAGGACCATCCGCCAGCCGCCGTCGGCGACGCGGGTGACGTGCGGGTCGCGCACATGCCCGGTGTAGCCCTCCGGCGAGCCGTCGATGAGCGGGTTGACCCCGTCCAGGCGGTGGATGCCGCCGGCCGGGCCGTCCGGGTCGGTGACGAAGACGCGGTTGACCGACGGGGTGCGCACCCCGTCCTCCTTGAGGTTGCCCGTGTAGAAGAGCTGGACCCGGCCGGCCTCGTCGGTGACCGCGGAGCCGGAGTAACAGCCGTCGCGGTCGTAGGCCTGGCCCGGGTACAGGGCGTCCGGCAGGTGGTGCGGCTCGCCGCCGGACAGCGGCAACGTGGTGTGCGCCCAGCCGGTGCGCTTGTGCGCGAAGGGAAAGACCGGGTCGTGCTGGTAGTAGACGTGCAGGGTCTCCCCCGAGACGAAGAGTCCGTTGGGGTCGTTGAGACGACCGGCCGGGGGCGCGACGTGCAGCCGGGGGCGCGGGTGGTTCAGGCCGCCCTCCGCCCCGGGGGCGGGGTCTGCGGCGTGCTCGATGGCCATGGACCTGATGGTATCGACCGGAAGTTGCTAAATCCATTTATCAGATTGTGATTCCGCTCCCACCTCCCGGTTCCGGGGCTTGACAGGCTGCGGCGGCTGCCGACGGTACGGCGGACCGGACCGCGCCCGGGATTGACCCAGGCCCGCCCCGGGGCGCACGCGGTGGATGCGCGGTGCTTTCGCTAGCCTGGAGAACATGATCACCGTCTACGGCGAGGGCCTGGTCGACCTGGTCCCCAGCCAGAACAACCCGCTCTCCCCGCTCGTGCCCGCCCTCGGCGGCGGCCCCTTCAACGTCGCCGTCGTCCTGGCCCGCCAGGGCGCCAAGGTCGCCTTCCAGTCCCGCGTCTCCGAGGACAACTACGGCGACGCGCTCATGCGCCGCCTCGAGGAGGAGGGCGTGGACACCTCCGGCGTCCAGCGCGGCCCCGAGCCGACCACGCTCGCGGTGACCACCATCGATCAAGAGGGCTCGGCCTCCTACAACTTCTACTGCGAGGGCACCGCCGACCGCCTCGTGGAGCCGGCTGCCGTCGACTGCGACATCGCCTGCTTCGGCACCGGCTCGCTGGCCTGGGAGCCCGGCGCCTCGCGCTACATCGAGGTGCTGCACCGCCACGCCGCCGCCGGCCGCCTGGTCGCCCTCGACCCGAACATCCGCCCCGACTTCGCCACCGACGCCCACCGCGAGCGCCTGCTGGGACTCCTCGACGACGTCAACCTGCTCAAGCTCTCCGAGGAGGAGGTCGAGTTCTTCGGCGGCATCGACCGGCTACGCGTCAGCTCCGTCGAGGCGATCGTGACCACCCGCGGCGGCGCGGGGCTCAGCCTCGACTGCGGCGAGCTCCACCTCGACGTGCCCGCCCACCACACCGAGGTCTCCGACACCATCGGCGCCGGCGACACCATCATGGGCTCGCTGCTCGCCGCCATCGAGCGCGCCGGCCTCAACGCCGGCCAGCTGGGTCAGGCCACCGAGTCGCAGTGGCACGAGATCCTGACCCTGGCCGCCGCGGCCGCCGCGATCACCTGCTCGCGCACCGGCGCCCAGCCGCCGACCCTCGACGAGGTCGCCGCCGAGCTCGGGCGCTGACCCTCCCCCACCCCGGGCCGGCCTACTTCTCGGCGCCGGCCAGGGGCTTGTCCAGGTCGATGTAGCGGCCGAGCACCCAGTCGCGGTCGGTGAGCATGCGGGCGGTGACCAGGCCCGCGCCGATGGCCAGCACGGTCATCACCGCCGTGGCCGCCGCGTCCACGCCGAGCTCGATGTTGCCCGAGGTCAGCGCGTAGACCGAACCGAACATCGCCGGGCCCGGGATCATGATCACCGAGGCCGGCACCGTGGTGGTGATGCGGGGGATGTCCGCCTTCTTGGAGGCCACCGCGCCCAGCAGCCCGATGGCCAGGCCGCCGAGGAAGGCCGCCGCGTACGCGCTCGCCCCGGCCTGTACGAGCACCAGGCGCAGCACGTTGGCGGCCATGCCGACCACCGCGGCCACGAGCACCATCCGCCGCGAGGAGTTGAACAGCAGGGCGAAGCCCGCGATGCCCACGAACGAGGCCGCCGCCGCCAGCAGGAACCAGCGCGGGTCGTCCACCACCGCCGGCCGCGGCGGCGGGGCCATCCCCGTCACCCCGCTGACCAGTGCGACCGAGAAGGTCGCCGCCACGATCACCGTCGCCGCGTACGTCAGGCGCGACAGGCCGGCGATGAAGTCGAAGCGGGAGAGGTCGATGATCGCGGAGAACAGCGGAAATCCCGGCACCACGAAGAGCACCGAGGCGACGAAGCCGGGGGCGGCGGCCGCGGGCTCGACCAGACCGGCCAGGCCCAAAAGCTCGATGACCGCCCAGAAGACCAGGCAGGCCGTCACCGCGGCCGCCGCCACGGCGCCCAACTGGCGCACGTGGCGGTGCAGCAGCAGGCCGCGCACCGCCTGGCCGCACCCGGCGGCGACGGCGACCACCAGGACGTCGGCAAGCGAGAAGTGGTTGAGCACGGCGAACCCGGCGCACGCCAGGCCGGCGGCGGGCACCAGCACCGGCAGCGTCCAGCGCTTGACCACGCCGGACTCGATGCGGTCGAGGCGGGCGTTGAGCCACTCGGCGGAGATGTGGCGGTCCAGGTTGTGGGTCAGGGTCTCGAGCGCCTCGATGCGCGAGGCGTCGACCCCGGGGCTGTCCTGGCCGGCGACCACGGTGCGGAACTGGTCGCCCTGGTGGAACGTGCAGGTGATGGTGGTCACCGAGATCTGCGCCTCCAGGCGGTCGAAGCCGAGCGCTCGCCCGGCCCGCTTCATGCCGCGGATGATGCGGTAGCCGCCGGTGCCGGCGGCCATGAACATCAGGCCCAGGCGCAGCACCGCGTCGGCGGCCACCCCCATGCGGTGCTGACGCTCCGCGTCCCAGCCCCCGTTGTCGCCGGCCACGCCGGCTGAACTCTCGCTCAACGAACAAGTCCTCCTGTCGCGGCGATCTTTCCGCCGCGAGAAACTCACTCGTAGCGTAGCGCGTCGATCGGGTCGAGCTTCGCGGCCTTGCCTGCCGGGTAGTAGCCGAAGAAGAGCCCGACGCCGAGCGCGAAGAGCAGCGAGACGGCCACCCCGGAGAGCGGCGGCAGCACGAAGGTGCCCAGCGCGGCGGAGCCGATCATGCCCGCGACACCGCCGATAACCACGCCCAACAGGCCGCCGAGCAGGCAGACGATCATCGCCTCGATGACGAACTGGACGCGGATGTCGCGCCGGCGGGCGCCGAGCGCCTTGCGCACGCCGATCTCGCGGGTGCGCTCGGTGACGGTGACCAGCATGATGTTCATCACGCCGATGCCGCCGACGAGCAGGGAGATGCCGCCGATGGCCGAGAGCACGATCGACATGGTGCTGAACAGCTGGTTGAGCGCGTCGAGGCTCTCCTGCAGGTCGATGACCTTGGCGTGGTTGTCCGTGTTGTCGCGGTAGAACCCGTCCGCCCAGGTCTGCACGTCGCGGCCTAAGGTCTTGGAGTCCTCGCCCTCGGCGGCGCGCACGCGGATCTCCGCGTAGCCCTCCGTCGCGTCCTCCGCGCCCTGGCCCGACCCGGCCGCGCCCGCGCCCGCGCCGGCGCCGGAGCCGCCGGCGGCGAGCTCCTGGTCGGCGCCGAGCGGCAGGTAGATCTGCGGGTTCGGGCCGCCGTCGTCGACGACGAGCAGCCCGCCGCGTGCCTGCGACTCGTAGACGCCGACGACCACGACCGTGGTCTCGGCTCCCTTGTTCCGCAGCCGGAGCTCGTGGCCGAGCGCGGCGTGCGCGTCGCCGCCGAAGAGGTCGTCGACGGTCTGCTGCGGCACCACCGCCACCGGGCGGCGCCCGGCGACGTCCTCGGCGGTGATCAGGCGCCCGGCGACCGCCACCATCTTGGTCAGCGGCATGATGTCTTGGTTGGCCGTGCGCACGTCGGCCTTGCCTCGGCTGAATCCGCGGGTGACCTCGACGCCGGAGGTGGTCTGGCCTTCCACGGCCACGCCGGCGATGCGGCCCTCGAAGCGGGTGCGCAGGTCGTCAACCATCTCGGGCGTGATCAGGTCCTGCGGCGGCACCGGCCCGGAGACGTAGCCGGAGTCCTCCTCCTTGGTGTCGCGCGGCTCGACGACGAGCGTGACGTCGTTGGCGCCGATGTCGTCGAGGGAGTTCATGGTCTGGGCCTGCAGCGAGCGGCCCAGGGTGAGAATCGCGACGACGGCGGCGATGCCGACGACCACGCCGAGCAGGGTCAGCGCCGAGCGCATCTTGTTGGTGCGCAGACTGGTCACCGCGAGGGTGACGGCCTCGGAGAAGTTCACGCGATCACCCCGTCGCGCATCGTGAGCACCCGCTCGGTCTCCTCGGCCAGCTCCGGGTTGTGGGTGATGAAGACGATGGTCATCCCCTGTTCCTCGTGCAGTCCGTGGAAGAGGTCCATAACCTGGCGCCCGGTGGCGGTGTCCAGCGCACCCGTCGGCTCGTCGGCGAGCAGCAGCACCGGCCCGTTGGCCAGGGCGCGGGCGATGGCCACGCGCTGCTTCTGCCCGCCGGAGAGCTCGTTGGGCCGGTGGCGGGCGCGGTCGGCCATGCCGACCTGCTCGAGCAGCGCCATGGCCCGCTCGCGGCGCTCGCCGCGCGGCACCCCGGCGTACGTCATGGGCATCTCGACGTTGCGCAGCGCGTCGATGCGCCCGACGAGGTTGAAGCTCTGGAAGACGAAGCCGATCTCGTCGGCGCGGTAGCGCGCCAGCTCGTCGTCGTCGACGGCGAGGACGTCCACGCCGCCCAGCTCGTAGGTGCCCGAGGTCGGCCGGTCGAGCAGCCCGATGATGTTCATCAGCGTCGACTTGCCGGAGCCGGAGGTGCCCACCACGGACAGGAACTCGCCGCGGGCGACGTCGACGTCGCAGCCGTGGAGCACGGTGATCTCCGCCTCGGTGCCCTCGTTGAAGCGCTTGACGACGCCGCGCATCTCGATCAGGTGGGGCTGGCTCGGCGTCGGCGTGGGTTCCGGCGCCTGCGGCGCCTGGGCCGCCGCCAGCTCCTCGGTCGGCTGGTCGTTCGGCTGGGGCCGGCTCACTGCCCCTCCCCCGGCTGGTCGGCGGGCTCCTCGACGGCGACGGTCTCGCCGACGGCGTCGCGGTAGTCCGCGGCGCGGTTGACCACGAGGTCGCCGCGGCGCAGCGGGCCGCCGGTGACCTCCACCTGGAAGTCGGTGACCAGGCCCGGGGTCACGCCGCGCTCCTCGATGCGGCGCTGGCCGTCCTCGCCCTCGGCGAGCACGAGCACGGCCTGGGTGCCCTTGGCGGTGTCGAAGACCGCGTCGCGCGGCACGCTGAGCACGCCCTGTGCCTTGTCGGTGAGCACGCGGGCCTTGGCGGTGGCACCGACGGGCAGGCCCTCGGGGCTGCCGGAGATCTCGATCTCCACCGGGTAGGTCGGCTTGGTCTGGGCCCCGGCGGCCGCGGCCTCGGCGGGCACGGGTTCGGCGACGGGCGACATCTTGGACACGGTGCCCCTGAGCTCCTTGTCGCCGGTGGTCGGGGTGGTCAGGGAGACCTCGTCGCCGGTGTGGATGCGCCCGGCGTCGGCCTCGTTGACGGTGCCGCGCACGACGAGGCGGGCCGGGTCGCCGATGGTGACCACGGGGCCCTGGGCGGGCGCGCCCTCCTTGGCGCCGACGGAGACGACCACGCCGTTGGCCGGCGCGCGTAGGGTGGCGGCGTAGATGTCGTCCTGCAGGGCGGAGATCTGGCTCTGCAGCTGGCGGCGGGTGGTGGCCAGGCTCTGGCGGGCCTGCCCGACGGCGGCGGCCCCGCTCTGCGGGTCGGCACCGGCCGCGCCGGCGCCCTCGCCGGTCGCGTCCTCCTCGCCGGTGCCGGCGTAGCCCGCCGCACCTCCGGCCTGGGCGGCGGCGTAGGCGCTCTCGGCCTGGTTGATCTGCTCGGCGCCGCCGGCCTCCGCGTCGGCCAGCTGGCCGCGCAGCGAGTCGAGCTGGCGCTGCATGTCGGTGGTGTCCATCTCGGCGACGACCTGGCCCTCCTGGACCTGGTCGCCGAGACCGACGAGCAGGCTCGCCACGTTGCCGGTCGCCCGCGTGGTGATGTTGGTGGTCTCGGCCGGCTCGACGCGGCCGGTCACCGCCACCCGGGTCTCCAGGTCGCCCGGTTCGACCTCGGTGTAGTCCTCGGCGCTCATCGACCGCGACGGGCCCATCGCAGCCAGGGCGAACCCGGCGACCAGGGCGACGACGACGAGGGCCAGCAGGACGGCGCCGGCGATCCAGAGGCCGCGGCGCTTCTCGGGGAATCTCATTTTCACGCGACAAGGTTACTTCACGGTGACCGTGAAGAGAATCGGGGGTTTCCCTGAATTCGCCACGGATCGATCCCCCATACGGCGCCGCCGGCGCGGCGACGGTGTGCCGCGCCGGCGGCGCGGCCACGCGCCGGTCCGTAGGCCTGCCGCGCACGGGCGAGGGGCGCGGCGTCGGCAATCTCTCTGACGCACACGAAAGGGCCCGTCCCGGACGAATCCGGGGCGGGCCCTTGAACCCGTGACCGTCAGACGGTCACCGGGGCGGACAAACTACTTGGCCTTCTCGAGGATCTCGACGAGGCGGAAGTGCTTGTTCTTCGACAGCGGGCGGGTCTCCTCGATGAGGACGCGGTCGCCGACGCCGGCTTCCTCGTTCTCGTCGTGGGCCTTCACGCGCGAAGAGGTGCGCATGATCTTGCCGTAGAGGGCGTGCTGCTTGCGGTCCTCGACCTCGACGACGATGGTCTTCTGCATCTTGTCGGAGACGACGTAGCCGATGCGGCGCTTCTGCGCGGTCTTCTCGAGGGTCACGTTCTCAGCGTTCTCGGTCATTTAGCCTTCAGCCTCCTCGTCACCCGGAACCACGGACAGGCCCAGCTCACGCTCACGGATGACCGTGTAGATGCGGGCGATGTCGCGCTTGACGGTGCGCAGACGGTTGTTGTTGGTCAGCTGCCCGGTGGCGGCCTGGAAGCGGAGGTTGAACAGCTCCTCCTTGGCCTCGGACAGACGCTCGGTGAGTTCCTCGGCGTTCAGCGCGCGGAACTCGTGGGCGGGGGTACCGGTAGCCATCAGAACTGGTCCTCCTTCTTGATGATGCGCACCTTGCACGGGAGCTTCTGCGCGGCACGGCGCAGAGCCTCGATGGCGGTGGCCTCGTTCGGGTAGCTCATCTCGAAGAGGATGCGGCCCGGCTTGACGTTGGCGATCCACTTCTCGACGGGGCCCTTACCGGAACCCATGCGCACGCCGAGCGGCTTCTGGGTCAGCGGACGGTCCGGGAAGATGTTGATCCAGACCTTGCCGCCACGCTTGATGTGGCGGTTGATCGCGATACGACCGGCCTCGATCTGACGGTTGGTGATGTACGCCGGCTCGAGAGCCTGGATGGCGTAGTCACCGAAGGTGATGCGGTTACCGCCCTTGGACAGCCCGGAACGACCCGGACGGTGCTGGCGGCGGTACTTCACGCGCTTCGGGATAAGCATCGCTTAGTCCTCCTGCTTCTTCTCGGCGCGGGGACGGCGCTGGCCACCGCGGCGCGGACGGCCACGGCCGCCACGGCCACCGCGACGGTCGTTCGACGGCGCGGCCAGGTCGCTCTCGCGACGGCCACCGACGACGTCGCCCTTGTAGATCCACACCTTGACGCCGATGCGCCCGAAGGTGGTGTGGGCCTCACGCAGGCCGTAGTCGATCTCGGCACGGAGCGTGTGCAGCGGCACACGACCCTCGTGGTAGCGCTCGGTGCGGGACATCTCGGCACCGCCCAGACGGCCGGAGCACTGGATCTTGATGCCCTTGACCTGCGGCTGACGCATGGCCGACTGAATGGCCTTGCGCATGGCGCGGCGGAACGCGACGCGGCCGGCGAGCTGGTCGGCGATGTTCTGCGCGACCAGGGCGGCGTTGGCGTCGATGTTCTTGACCTCGAGGATGTTCAGCGCCACCTGCTTGCCGGTGAGCTTCTCCAGCTCGCGGCGGATGCGGTCGGCCTCCGAACCGCGGCGGCCGATGACGATGCCCGGCCGGGCGGTGTGGATGTCGACGCGCACACGGTCACGGGTGCGCTCGATCACAACGTCGGCGATGCCGGCGCGCTCCAGCCCGTGGGACAGGAACTCGCGGATCTTGATGTCCTCGGCGACGTAGTTCTTGTATTCCTTCTTGTCGGCGTACCAGTGGGTCTTCCAGTCGGAAGTGATACCCAGCCGGAGGCCGTGGGGGTGAATCTTCTGGCCCACTACTTGGCCCCTTCCTTCTGGCTCTCGACAACCACGGTGATGTGGCTGGTGCGCTTGCGGATCATGAACGCGCGTCCCTGGGCGCGCGGCTGGAACCGACGCATGGTCGGTCCCTCGTCGGCGTAGGCCTCGGAGATGACCAGCGAGCGCGGGTCCAGGCCGAAGTTGTTCTCGGCGTTGGCGGCGGCCGAGGCGACGACCTTGGCCACCGGCTTCGCGGCACCCTGCGGGGCGTACTTCAGGATCGCGAGGGCCTCGGACACGGACTTGCCGCGGACGAGGTCGATGACGCGACGGGCCTTCATCGGGGTGACGCGGACGTAGCGCGCGGTGGCGCGGGCGGAGGTGATGGTTTCACTCATCGCTTATCGACGTCCCTTCTTGTCGTCCTTCTGGTGACCGCGGAAGGTCCTGGTCGGGGCGAACTCGCCCAGCTTGTGACCGACCATGGACTCGTCGACGAACACCGGCACGTGCTTCCGGCCGTCGTGGACGGCGAAGGTGTGGCCGATGAAGTCGGGCAGGATGGTCGAACGGCGCGACCAGGTCTTGATGACCTGCTTCGTGCCCTTGTCGTTCTGAGCGTCCACCTTGTTGAGGAGGTGCTCATCGACGAACGGCCCCTTCTTCAGGCTGCGTGGCATTGTGACTTACCTCCTCTTATCGCTTGTTGGAACGCGACCGGCGACGACGCACGATCATGTTGTTGGAGTAGCGGTTCGGGTTGCGGGTGCGGCCTTCCTTCTGGCCCCACGGGCTGACCGGGTGGCGGCCGCCCGAGGTACGACCCTCACCACCACCGTGCGGGTGGTCGACCGGGTTCATGACGACACCACGGACGGTCGGGCGCACGCCCTTCCAGCGCATGCGGCCGGCCTTGCCCCAGCGGATGTTGATCTGCTCGGCGTTGCCGACCTCGCCGACGGTGGCGCGGCAGCGGATGTCGACGCGACGGATCTCGCTGGAGGGCATACGCAGGACGGCGTAGTTGCCTTCCTTACCCAGCAGCTGGATCGAGGCGCCGGCCGAGCGGGCCAGCTTGGCGCCGGCACCCGGCTTCAGCTCCACCGCGTGGACGGTGGTACCGGTCGGGATGTTGCGCAGCGGCAGGTTGTTGCCCACCTTGATGTCCGAGTCCGGACCGGCCTCAACGACGGTGCCCTGCTTCAGGCCCTTCGGGGCGATGATGTAGCGCTTCTCGCCGTCGAAGTAGTGCAGCAGCGCGATGTTCGCGGTGCGGTTCGGGTCGTACTCGATGTGCGCGACCTTGGCCGGCACGCCGTCCTTGTCGGCGCGACGGAAGTCGATGACACGGTACTGACGCTTGTGTCCTCCACCCTTGTGGCGGGTGGTGATGTGGCCGTGGACGTTACGGCCGCCGGTCTTGCTCAGGGGGCGCAGCAGGCTCTTCTCCGGCTTCGAACGAGTGATCTCGTCGAACTTGGAGACGGAGCTGGCGCGGCGACCCGGAGTTGTCGGCTTGTACTTGCGAATAGCCATAATGGTTCCTTTACTTCTCGACCTTCTTTAAGCGGTCGCGCCGCCGAAGATGTCGATGGAGTCGCTGCCCTCGCGGAGGGTGACGTAGGCGCGCTTGGTCGCCTTGCGGCGGCCGAACCCGGTGCGGGTGCGCTTACGCTTGCCCTCGCGGTTGACGGTGTTCACCGAGGCCACCTTGACGCCGAAGATCTCCTCGACGGCCTGGCGGATCTGGGTCTTGTGGGCGTCGGGGCGCACGAAGAACGTGTAGGTGCCCTGCTCCATGAGACCGTAGGACTTCTCGGAGACGACCGGGGCGATGATGATGTCGCGGGGGTTGACGGTCTTGGCCATTACTTGCTCTCCTCCTTGTCCGCGCCGGTGACGCGGTTGATGAAGGTGTGCAGCGCGGCGACCGAGAACACGACGTCGTCGGAGTTGAGCACGTCGTAGGTGTTCAGCTGCTCCGGGACGAGGACGTTCACGTTCGGCAGGTTGTTGGCGCTGCGACGGGCGTTGAGGTCCTCACGGCCGACGACGAGCAGCACCTGCTTGCGGTCGGTGATGCGCTCGATGAACGCACGCGCCGACTTGGTCGAGGGCTTCTGGCCCGGGACCAGCTCGTCGATGACGTGGATGCGGTCGCCGGCGGCCCGGTTGGACAGGGCGCCGTTCAGGGCGGCGGCCTTCATCTTCTTCGGGGTCCGCTGGGTGTAGTCGCGCGGCTGCGGGCCGTGGACGGTGCCGCCGCCGGTGAACTGCGGCGCACGGGTCGAGCCCTGGCGGGCGCGGCCGGTGCCCTTCTGACGGTAGGGCTTGCGGCCACCGCCGCGGACCATGCCGCGGGTCTTGGTGGCGTGGGTGCCCTGTCGCTTCGCGGCGAGCTGCGCGGTCACGACCTGGTGCAGCAGAGCCGTGGAGACCTCACGGTCGAAGATCTCCGCCGGCAGCTCCACCTGGCCGTCGGTGCCGCCCGCGGCGGTCTGGACGTCCAGAGTCAGGTTGGTCATGCGTGAGCACCGCCCTTCACTGCGGTCTTAACGGTCACGATGCCGCCGCGCACGCCGGGGATGGCCCCCTTGATGAGCAGCAGGTTGGCATCGGCGTCAATCTTCTGAACCTTCAGGTTCTGGGTGGTGACGCGGTCATTACCCATGCGGCCCGCCATACGCTTGCCCTTGAAGATGCGACCCGGGGTGGCGCAGGCGCCGATGCCGCCGACGCGGCGGTGGGCGGCCTGGTTACCGTGGGCGGCACCCTGGCCGGCGAAGCCGTGGCGCTTCATGCCGCCGGCGAAGCCCTTGCCCTTGGAGGTGCCGGTGACGTCGACGAACTCGATGCCGTCGAAGACCTCGACGGTGACGTCCTGGCCGACCTCGTAGGCGGAGACGTCGTCCATGCGGATCTCCGTCAGGTGACGCCGCGGGGTGACGCCCGCCTTGGCGAAGTGGCCGGTCTGCGGCTTCTTCACCTTGCGGGGGTCGATCTCGCCGTAGGCGATCTGGATGGCGTTGTAGCCGTCGGTCTCGGTGGTACGGATCTGGGTGACCACGCACGGCCCGGCCTCGACGACGGTCACCGGAACGACCCGGTTCTCCTCGTCGAAGACCTGGGTCATGCCGAGCTTGGTGCCCAGAATGCCCTTGATCTCGTTTTCACTCATTGTCTGTTCTCCGCAGTAGTTTCAGGCGATCACTGGATGTTCACGTCGACACTGGCCGGAAGGTCGATGCGCATGAGAGCGTCGACGGTCTTCGGCGTCGGGTCGAGGATGTCGATGAGGCGCTTGTGGGTGCGCATCTCGAAGTGCTCGCGAGAGTCCTTGTACTTGTGGGGAGAACGAATAACGGCGTACACGTTCTTTTCGGTGGGCAGTGGCACAGGCCCGACGACGCGTGCGCCGGTACGGGTCACGGTCTCGACGATCTTGCGCGCAGACGCGTCGATCGCCTCGTGGTCGTAGGCCTTGAGCCGAATGCGGATCTTCTGTCCCGCCACGCTTATCCTCTTCCTCGCTCGGTCCCACTTGCTCTCCCGGTCGCCCGGGGGCGCAGAGGTGGGAACTCGCTTCCTGATGTCTCTATAACGTTGTCCGGTCCTCTACAGGGCACGGGCGCAACGCCAGTTCATGGTTCTTGACCGTTCGGTGCCGGCCGGGGGTCTCGACGGGGCGTGACCGATAAACACGCCACAGGGACCTCGCCGTCCGGCTGGGTCAAGTCCGAGGGGGATCACGCGCCACCGGGACGCGTAAGCGTGGCCCTCGTGTACTGCCGCTGTTTATTTGCCATGCCCCTCCTCCGGTCTCCACGCTCGGGACTGCCACGTCTTGATCGACTGACCTACCCCGATTGCGGAGCCTTCCACGGGTCCGAAGACCCGAGCGAAGGTGTCATGTTCGCTCCACCAGCGGCGCCACCGGGCATGCGGACATGCGGCGGGGACGCCGTGTTAAAGCAACCCGAACATTAAAGCACGCCGACCACGCAGAGCGCAAACCACGGACTTTCAAGGCCCCTCCCCGATTGCCGACGTCGCGTGGGTCACCGTCGCCTCGCCCCTGCGCCGTTACCCCCTGCGCCGTTACAAGATTGCAACGCACGCGAAAGAAATCAGCTCTAGACTTGGTAGCGCAACACATGTCACCTATCCGAAGGGATCCACACCATGGCTGACCAGAACAAGAACGCCGCCAAGAACGACGACAAGGACGTCGCCGTCCCGGCCGTCGCCGAGAACAAGGCCGACGACCACGGCCGTACCACCATCGAGGACGTCGTCGTCGGTAAGATCGCCGGCCTGGCGGCCCGCGAGGTCACCGGTGTCCACGCCCTGGGTGGCGGCGGTGCGCGCACCGTCGGCGCCATCCGCGAGGCCTTCGGCGCCTCCGAGAACGTCCAGCAGGGCGTCTCGGTCGAGGTCGGCGAGACCCAGGCCGCGGTGGATCTGTCCATCGTCGCCGAGTACGGCGTGGCCATCCACGAGCTGGCCGAGGCCATCCGCCGCAACATCATCCGCGCCATCGAGCGGATGACCGGCCTGGAGGTCACCGAGGTCAACGTGACCGTCACCGACGTCCACCTGCCCAACCAGGACGACGACCGCGACGACGAGCAGCACGAGCTGTCCGCCGCCGAGCAGGAGCAGGCCGCCCCGCGCGTCCAGTAGCCGATGACCGCCGCTGATCTCATCGAATACCCGCAGGCCGCCGAGCTGGCCGAGCGGGTCCTGGCGGTCGACGGCGTGGCGGATCTCCACTCGGGCTCCTTCGGCGAGGTCGCGCTCCTCTACCCTGGCCACCGTGTGCCGGGACTGCGCCTCGACCGGTCCGGCCGCCTGGAGGTCCACGTGGTCGCCGACCTCGCCCGCGCCACCGACCTGCGCTCCCTGAGCGAGGACGTGCGCGGCGCGGTCGGCGGCGACCGGCCCGTCGACGTCGTCGTCGCTGACGCCACCGGAACCCCGCCCGCCACCGCGTAACCGTGTGAAGGAAACCTCCATGAAAAACATGACCGTCATCGGCGTGGCCTTCGGCCTCGCCGTCGCGCTCGCAGCCATCCTCGGTGGGCTGTCGGGCTTCGTGTGCGCGCTCCTCTTCGGCGCTCTGGGCGGCGTCGTCGGCGCCCACTTCGAGGGCCTGATCGACCTGCGCAACATCACCGACGCCTTCCGCACCGGGCGCGGGGGCCGCGGGTGAGTTCCGTGGACCCCTCAGAGAACCCGCCGGGCGGGGAGGTGTACATCACCGACCGCGCCGTGCACAAGGTCGTCACCGCGGCCACGGCGTCGGTGCCGGGCACCGTCTCCGCCGGCGGCGGCTTCGACAAGCTGACCGGCATGAGCTTCCCGCGCTTTGACCTGCTGGTCGACCGCGCCAGCCACATCGTCACCGTCGAGGCGACGATCGCGGTGTCCTGGCCCTCGCCGGTCACCGACGTCGCCGAGAAGGTGCGCACCACCATCGCGCGCTGGATCACCGACGCGACCGGCATGAACGTCGGCCACGTCAACGTGGTCGTGGGCAACGTCGTCGGCGCCCCGGACCCGGTGACCGCCCTGCAGGTGGCCGCCGCCGACGAGCAGCCGACGCTCGCCCCCGTGGCCGTGGCGCCCTCCGAGGTGACCTCGCCGCGCTACCGGCGTCGGTCCGCCGCGCTGGCCACCACCCGTGAGCTGCCCGTGCGCACCCGGCCGGCCCGTCAGCTGGACCAGGTGCACACGGCCGCCGAACTACCGCTGGCCGCGGTGCAGGTGGCCCCCGAGCGCCCGCTCGAGCAGGTGCACACCGCCGTCGAGCGCCCGATGGACGCCGTCGAGGTGCGCCCCTCCCCCGAGCCCGCGGTCCCCCGCGAGCCCGAGGAGCTGCGCACGGTGCCGGTGCACGTCGCCGAGGAGCGGCCGCTGACCCCGGTCGACGTGGCCGAGGAGCTGCCGCTGCGCGAGCCGCGGGTGGTCGGGTCGACCCCCGTGGTCACCCCGGCCGCCCCGCTGCCGCGGCGTCTGACCCCGGTGCGTGTGGTCTCTGGCCCGGAGCCCGTGCACGCGGTGCTGCCCGTGCGCGCGGAGCCTTTTGTGCCGAAGCTGCCGCCGAAGCGTCCGCTCACGCCCGTCCGTATCGTCCCGCGGGGCCGCTTCAGCCCCGCACAGCAGAAGGGAGGCCCCTATGGCCCCCGAGTCGACTGAGGTCCGCGCCGGCGCCGGCCAGGAGCCCCGGGCCACCCCGGCGGCCCGCTGGCTGGCGGTGCTGCTGGGCCTGGCGCTGGTCGCCCTGGGCGTCGTCGCCGGCCGCGAGCTGTGGCTGCGGCTCTCCGACGGCGTGTCCTGGCGCAGCTGGCTCGACCCGGTCCTGGAGATGGTCGCGGAGAACCGCTTCCAGCCCTGGATGACCTGGGCGTCGATCATCGCGGTCGTCGTCGGGCTCATCCTGATCGTCGTCGCGTTCAAGCCGCGCGCCCGCACCCACCGACGCCTGGCGTCGAGCACCTCGCTGTGGGCACGCCCGGTGGACATCGCCCGGCTGACCACGGCCACCGCCAAGCGCACCCCCGGGGTGGGCAGCGCCTCGACCCGGGTCTCGGGCAAAACCGTCACCGCCGTGGTGCAGGCCAACAGCACCGCCGACGGGGTGGCCGAGTCCATCCGCTCGTCCATCGAGTCGACGGTGGGCCCGCTGCTCGCCGAGAACGCCAAGTTCCGCATCAAGGTCCTCGAGCCCGAGGCCCCGCAGGTCTCGGCCCGCGGCACCGCCCCGGCGGCCGGACGTGACGCCGCCCGGGGAGAGGAGGTCACGCAATGAGCCACGCACTCGCGGCACTCGACCGCATCCTGCTGTTCCTCATCGGCCTGATCGCCCTGGCCGCCGGTGTGGCCGTCATCCTGGTGTGGGCCCAGGTCCCGGAGGCCACCGAGTACTCCGACCGCCTGGACCTGGCAGGGGCCGCCTCAATCACGGAGAACACCTGGTACGACGTCGCGCTCGGCGCGGTCGCCGTGCTGGGCGTGATCCTCGGCCTGTGGCTGATCGCGGCGAACCTGCGCCGCCGCGGCTTCAACCGGGTGCGCTCCTCGGCCACGGACAAGACCGGCTCCGTCGACCTCGCGGTCGCACGCCTGGCCGGTGCCGTGGACGACTCGATCGAGCAGTTCCCCGGCGTCACCGACGTCTCGCACCGCGTCGCGATGGACCGCTCGCGCCCGACGGTGACCTGGACGGTCACCGCGGACCCGAACGTGGACGTCAGCCGGCTGCGCGCCGAGCTGGAGAACAGCGAGACGGACTTCCGCTCCGCGGTCCGCGACATGGACCTCGACACGGTCTACCGTCTCCACGTCAATGCGGTGAAGCAGCAGTAGCGCCGCTCACCGCAAAACACCCCAGCCCCGCGGCCCCGCTCCCCGACCAGGGAGCGAGGCCGCGGCATTTTCTACTCCTCCCCGCCGAGCTCCACGGCGAAGATCTCGGTGACCTCGCCGTAGACGTGCTCCGGCCCGCCGCCGCGGGGCGCCACGCGCAGCTGCCGGCCGACCTCGGCGCTGACCAACTTGGCCCACTTGAGGTGCTCGTGCTCGACCTCGCGGCCGACCTTGGCGTAGACGTCGAGGCCGCGGCCGGCGAGCACCATCCGTTCGGTCTTGCCCTCGGTGCAGCGCAGGGCGTAGACGTCGCGGTCCAGGGAGCCGCGCGTGAGGCCGGTCAGCGAGGTGCGCGCCGTCCTGCCGGCCTCCACGGTGATGCCGGCGACCACGCCGAGGCGGTGGTCCACTCCCCCGCTGTCGCGCAGCACGCACGGCATCCCGACGCGCAGGCGCACGACGTCCTCGAAGAGCCAGCTGACCGGCTGGCGGCCCTTGACCCCGGAGCGCACGGTGACCCGGCGGGCGGCCATGTCGAGAGTGAGGCGGGCCGCCGGCGACTCGGTGCGCACCATCACCAGGCCCGGGGTGTCAAGGCCCACAGACTCGGGGTGCCGGGCCTCCATCACCTCGAGCGCCTTGATGAGTTCCTCGTCGTCGGCGCCCCAGCCGATGCCCTCGTTGGCGAGCATCGCGAAGAGCGTGGCCAGCTCGAGGTCGGGGCGGCCCTCCCAGGCGCGTCGCACCGCGTCGAGGACGCGCGGGATTCGGGTCGGGTCTTTCACGCCCGCCACTGTATCCGTCGCCGCTCCGCCGGCTGGACGCACCCCGGCCCCGGTGGGCGTCTCACCGTCCCCCGGTGGGCACCTCCCCATCTCCGGTGGCACCCCCGTCTCCGGTGGACGCACCCCGTCCCCGGTGGGCACCTCCCCATCTCCGGTGGCACCCCCGTCTCCGGTGGCACGGCGAAGCCGTGCTTCCCCCAGACATGAGAAACCGCCTCCCCCCGTGACGGGGAAGGCGGTTTCTCTGGCACACGGCCGGGGAGCGTCAAACGCTACCCGGCGGGAGGCCGGTCAGACCAGCAGGTAAGCGAACTTACTTGATGATCTTGGTGACGCGGCCGGCGCCGACGGTGCGGGAGCCCTCGCGGATGGCGAAGCGCAGGCCCTCGTCCATGGCGACCGGGGCGATGAGCTCGACGCGCATGTCGACGTTGTCGCCCGGCATGACCATCTCAGTGCCCTCCGGCAGGTGCACGACGCCGGTGACGTCGGTGGTGCGGAAGTAGAACTGCGGACGGTAGTTGTCGAAGAACGGGGTGTGGCGGCCGCCCTCGTCCTTGGCCAAGACGTAGACGGAACCCTCGAACTCGGTGTGGGTGGTGTAGGCGCCCGGCTTGACGACGACCTGGCCGCGCTCGACGTCCTCACGCTTGGTGCCGCGGAGCAGCAGACCGCAGTTGTCGCCGGCCTCGGTGTAGTCCAGCATCTTGCGGAACATCTCGATACCGGTGACGGTGGTGGTCTGAGCCTTGTCCTTGATGCCGATGATCTCGACATCCTCGTTGACGTTCAGGCGACCACGCTCGACACGGCCGGTGACGACGGTGCCGCGGCCGGTGATGGTGAAGATGTCCTCGATCGGCATCAGGAACGGGTGATCGACGTCGCGGACCGGGTCCGGGATGGACTCGTCGCAGGCGTCCATCAGGTCGACGATGGACTGGGACCACTTTTCGTCGCCCTCGAGGGCCTTCAGAGCGGAGATGTGGACGATCGGGGCGTCCTCGTCGTAGTCCTGCTCGGCGAGCAGCTCGCGGATCTCCATCTCGACGAGCTCGATGATCTCCTCGTCGTCGACCATGTCGCACTTGTTCAGGGCGACCAGGATGTAGGGAACGCCGACCTGACGGGCGAGCAGCACGTGCTCACGGGTCTGCGGCATCGGGCCGTCGGTGGCGGCGACCACGAGGATCGCGCCGTCCATCTGAGCCGCACCGGTGATCATGTTCTTGATGTAGTCGGCGTGGCCCGGGGCGTCGACGTGAGCGTAGTGACGCTTCGGGGTGGAGTACTCAACGTGGGAGATGTTGATCGTGATGCCACGCTCCTTCTCCTCCGGCGCCTTGTCGATGGCGTCGAAGGCGAAGGCCTGGTTCTCCTCGGGGTACTTCTCGGCCAGCACCTTGGTGATGGCGGCCGTGGTGGTGGTCTTGCCGTGGTCAACGTGACCGATGGTGCCGATGTTGAGGTGCGGCTTGTTACGCTCGAACTTCGCCTTTGCCACTGTGTGTCCTCCTGGACTTCATGGTGGCTACGACTCTCGCAGCCACGTGGTTTACGGATTGCCACCCTCGCTCCGGCCGAAGCCGGACTGCTGGCGATGGCGTTTTTGTAGTGTGCCAGTTACACGATCCTAGGGTCCGCCAGCGTCTTTTTCAAACCTGGCCTGACCCTGCGTCGTCGGGTTTCGCGGCCCTGAACGTCTCTTCGCCGGGATCCGTGCCGTACCGGCCAACCCGACCTCACCCCGCACCTTGTACGTGCAGGCGGGGTGAGACCCGGTGTGGCCGCTACGACCCGGTTTCAAGCCGGCGGCGTCGACGGGGTCCCCGGGCACAACGGGGACCTGGACCGCCAGGGGCGACCGGCGCGACGTCGTCAATTCAACGGGCGCCGCGCCGCGGCGCCTTACTTGCCGGTGCGCTCCTCGATGATGGCCTGGGAGACGCTCTGCGGCACCTCGCCGTAGGAGTCGAAGACCATCGTGTAGTTCGCGCGGCCCTGCGTCTTGGACCGCAGGTCACCGACGTAGCCGAACATCTCGGACAGCGGGACCTGGGCCTTGACGACCTTGGCGCCGGCGCGGTCCTCCATGGCGTTGACCTGGCCACGGCGGGAGTTGATGTCGCCGATGACCTCGCCCATGTACTCCTCCGGGGTGATGACCTCGACGGCCATCAGCGGCTCGAGAAGCACCGGCTTCGCGCGGGCCACGCCCTCCTTGAGGACCTGGGAACCGGCGATCTTGAACGCCATCTCCGAGGAGTCGACCTCGTGGTACTGGCCGTCCTCGAGGGTGGCCTTGATGTTGACCAGCGGGAAGCCGGCCAGGTGGCCGTACTGCATCGCGTCCTGGATACCGGCGTCGACCGAGGGGATGTACTCCTTCGGGATGCGGCCACCGGTGACCTCGTTGACGAACTTGTAGGTGGCGGACTCGCCCTCCTCCAGCTCGTCCTGGCTCGGGTGGTAGGGCTCGAAGGAGACGATGACCTTAGCGAACTGGCCGGAGCCGCCGGTCTGCTTCTTGTGGGTGAATTCGACGCTCTGGACGGCCTTCTTGATGGTCTCGCGGTAGGCCACCTGCGGGGCGCCGACGTTGGCCTCGACCTTGAACTCGTCCTTCATGCGGGTGACGAGGACGTCGAGGTGCAGCTCGCCCATGCCGCCGATGACGGTCTGGCCGGACTCCTCGTCGAGCTCGACGGTGAAGGTCGGGTCCTCCTCGGCCAGCTTCTGGATGGCGACACCCAGCTTCTCCTGGTCGGACTTGGTCTTCGGCTCGATGGAGACCTTGATGACCGGGTCCGGGAAATCCATGGACTCGAGGATGATCGGGTCGTTCTGGGCGCACAGGGTGTCACCCGTGGTGGTGTTCTTCAGACCGATGACGGCGTAGATGTTGCCGGCGTGGGCGAAGTCGACCGGGTTCTCCTTGTTCGCGTGCATCTGGAAGATCTTGCCGATGCGCTCGCGGTGCTCCTTGGTGGAGTTCAGGACGGTCTCGCCCGGCTCCATCGTGCCCGAGTAGACGCGCACGAAGGTCAGCCTGCCGAAGAACGGGTGAGCGGCGATCTTGAAGGCCAGGGCCGACAGCGGGGACTCGTCGGAGGGCTTGCGGGTCAGCTCGGTGTCCGGCTCGCCCATCTTGTGGCCGTGGACCTCGCCGACGTCCAGCGGGTTCGGCAGGTAGTCGACGACGGCATCGAGCAGCGGCTGAACGCCCTTGTTGCGGTAGGCGGTACCGCACAGGACCGGGAAGATCTCGGAGGAGACGGTCATCTTGCGGATGGCGCTCTTGATGTCCTCGACGGTGAGCTCCTCGCCGCCGAAGTACTTCTCCATGAGCTCCTCGTCGGACTCGGCGACGGCCTCGAGCAGCTTCTCGCGGTACTCGGCGGCACGGTCCTGCAGCTCGGCGGGGATCTCGGTGATGGTCGGCTCGGCGCCGACCTCGACCTTGCCCGGCCAGACGATGGCGCGCATCTCGACCAGGTCGATGACGCCCTCGAAGTCGTCCTCGGCGCCGATCGGGAGCTGGAGGACGAGCGGCTTGGCGTTCAGACGGTCGACGATGGTGCCGACGGTGTAGTAGAAGTCGGCGCCCAGCTTGTCCATCTTGTTGATGAAGCAGATGCGCGGCACGTCGTAACGGGCGGCCTGACGCCAGACCTGCTCGGACTGCGGCTCGACACCCTCCTTGCCGTCGAAGACGGCGACGGCGCCGTCCAGGACGCGCAGGGAGCGCTCGACCTCGACGGTGAAGTCGACGTGGCCGGGCGTGTCGATGATGTTGATCTGGTGACCCTCCCAGAAACAGGTCACCGCAGCGGAGGTGATGGTGATGCCGCGGTCCTTCTCCTGCTGCATCCAGTCCGTGGTGGACTGGCCCTCGTGGGTCTCGCCGACCTTGCGGTTGATACCCGTGTAGTAGAGGATGCGCTCGGTGGTCGTGGTCTTACCGGCGTCGATGTGGGCCATGATGCCGATGTTGCGGACCTTGTGGAGGTCCTTAAGCACTTCTTGTGCCACAGTCTTACCCCAACTTAAATGTCGTGGACGTCTCCCGGAGCCCCGTCGCCTGCGGGCGGACGGGGACGGGACGGCGCCTCGGATGTTCGGTGTTGCGTCGTACAGGTCGTGGCCCGGCGTGCGGTCTCGTGCCGACGCCGCCGAGCGGCCGACTGCTCAGTGTAGTGCCGCCGAGCCGGCTGCGCAGAGCGCACAGGCCGGTCAGCTGCACAGACACCGGGCCCGGCTGACTACCAGCGGTAGTGGGCGAAGGCGCGGTTGGCCTCGGCCATCTTGTGGACGTCCTCGCGGCGCTTCACCGAGGCGCCGAGGCCGTTGGAGGCGTCGAGGATCTCGTTGGCGAGGCGGTCCTTCATGGTGTGCTCACGACGCTGACGGGTGAAGGTCACCAGCCAACGCAGCGCCAGGGTGGTCCCGCGCGCGGGGCGCACCTCGACCGGCACCTGGTAGGTCGCACCGCCGACGCGGCGGGAGCGGACCTCCAGCTCCGGGCGGATGTTGCCCAGGGCCTTGTCCAGGGTGCCCACCGGGTCGGTGCCGGTCTTCTCGCGGCACTGCTCGAGCGCGCCGTAGACGATGCGCTGGGCGGTCGACTTCTTGCCGTCCTGGAGCACCTTGGTGACCAGCATGGTCACCAGCTCGGAGTCGTAGACGGGGTCCTTGATGATTTCGCGCTTAGGAGCTCGCGACTTACGCATGTTTTACTTCTCCTTCTTCGCGCCGTAACGGGAACGGGCCTGCTTGCGGTCCTTGACACCCTGGGTGTCGAGGGAGCCGCGGACGATCTTGTAACGGACACCCGGAAGGTCCTTCACACGGCCGCCACGCACGAGCACCATGGAGTGCTCCTGCAGGTTGTGGCCCTCGCCCGGGATGTAGGCGGAGACCTCGATGCCGGTGGTCAGGCGCACACGGGCGACCTTACGCAGAGCGGAGTTCGGCTTCTTCGGGGTGGTGGTGTACACGCGGGTGCACACACCGCGACGCTGCGGCGAGCCCTTGAGGGCCGCGGTGGCGACCTTCGCGGACTTGGAGTGGCGGCCCTTGCGGACCAGCTGCTGGATAGTGGGCATGTACCGTCCTTTTGACGTAGTTGAAGTTCTTCATCACGGTCCGGGCTTCCTCGTCGGAGGCCCTGACCGCCGGCCACCGCTGGAAGCGGGAGCGTCAAGACATGAAAAAACGGAGGCTCTTTCCCGGGGCCCTGCCGTTCGTGTCCAGGCACCGTCGCGATGAGTCGCTTCGGTGTCAGACTCCCACCGCCACTGGTGACGGGGGACTGTCGCGTGACCTTACACGCACCGCCGGGTGCTGCACAAATCCCGCTTCCCGCGATCGTCCCCGATTGACGACGTCGCGCCCCTCCCCCGGTGCGAGCGCATGCGGCTGCTGCGTGGGGCCGGCGCCGGGCGCCGGCGTGGGCGCGCCCGCCGGCGAGACGCGCTCCGAGCTGCCTGCCGCGCGCCGACCTGCCTCGCGCGCGCCGGCGTGGTTGCTACTCGAACTCGTAGCGCGGCGGCTCGATGTTGAATCCGTCGAGCGAGTCGAGGAAGCGCTGGAGCTCGGCGCGCATGTCCCGCCGCACCCCGCAGTTGATCGTGTAGGGCTCCGGCCGCGTCAGGGTCGACGGCTCCGGCGGCCGGGTCCGCTCGTTCTCGATGATCGTCCGCAGGCGCCGCACCTCGCGGCGGGTCCTCCCGGACGCCCAGTCCTCGGCCAACGAGTTCGCCCTCGGGTCACGCACCCCGACCCGATCGGCGACGTAGCGGATCGCCTCGTCACGGGCCATCCCGTTGGTGGCCTCCCAGTCCCGTAAGAGCCTCCCGTTGTGCGCGTTCACCTCGGCGCGGGCGGCGAGCTCGGCCTCTTCGTGGGCACGCCGTTGTGCGGCGTTGTACTCCTCGACCTCGTGCGCCCGGGCCTCCTTGCGTCGGCGCCGCAGCCACATCAGACCGAAGATGACCGGCAGCAGGATCAGCGCCACCGTGCTGATCGCCGGTATCGGGTCGATCACCCGCGGCTCGGTGGACAGGTAGGGGCCGTTGACCGCCTCGTCGTAGATCCGTATCGGCATCCCGACGAACGCGCAGACGCCGATGTACGCGGCGAACCAGCACACGAAGGTGAGCACCAGGACCCGCAGCATGGACATCCGGGGCGGCGGCTACTTCTGGACCGGGTCCGGCAGCGGCCCGGGCAGCGGCGTCTTTCTCGGCGGGGTGAAGAAGAGGCCCGTGCGCAGCGCGTCGTCGCGCCACTCGGGCCGCTTCCAGCGCGGGAAGTCCGCGACCACCCGCGCCACCCGCTCGGCCACCATGTCCAGCCAGTGTTCACAGGCCTCCTCGTAGTCCCGGAGGTAGTTCAGCGCCCGCGGCCGGAACTCCCTTGAGTACCCGCGCCCCACCCCGTCGCGCCACAGCGCGTAGTTGATGTGGCTCATGGTCTCGAAGCCGGCGTTCATGTCCGCGTGCATCGCGTCGACCGAGTCGCGGAGGTCCTGCAGCCCCTCGTCGACCCTGTCGAAGCCGTCGCGGACCACGTCCCTCGTCTCGGCGAGCAGTGTCTGGCTGCGCCGGGCGTTGCGGTTCGCGTTGACCGCCGCGGCCGCGTTGATCCCGTTGCCGATCACGCTGGAGGTGAGGAGCCACTTCTGCTTCGACGCCAGATCGCGGGTTGCGCCGGTCATGTCCGCGTAGTAACCGCTCATCTCTTCGTTGGTGGTCACCCTGTCACCTCCGGATCCTCACCGGCGCCCTGCCGGTTCACCTCGGATCATTGTCACACGTAACCGGCGGAACAACCGTCGGGTGCGGGGAACGCTCCCCTCGGACGGGTCAGGCCGCGTCGAGCCCGGTGATGAACCCCGCGAGCCGTCCGGCCGTCTCGCCCAGCGCGTCGAGGAACGCCTCCGGGCGCTCGGTGTCCGCGCTGAAGGTGACCGTGTACTCGACCGCGTCCGCCAGCGGCGTGTAGCAGATCCCGAAGCCGCCGGGCGTGGTCGGCGCGAAGGCGTAGCGCACCACCTGCACGTCCGAGCCGACGGAGGTCGTCGACAGGAAGTCGGTGCGCGGCGGCCAGCCTCGGATCCCGCAGGAACTCGGGGTCCTCCCCCAGCTCCTGCGCCGTCCAGCCGAGCGCCCACAGGTGCCGGTCCACGCCGCGGCCGGTCTTGCAGGCCTTGACCCAGTCACGGTGGGCGTCGAGGGCCGCCTGGAGCCCGGCACGGTCCGCCGAGCCCGCCGGCAGCGTGCGGGCAAACGTGACGGCGGCCGGGGTGACCAGGCGCAGGCACTCGGTGCGCCCGGCGGCGTACTCGCGCATGTCGACGGCCTCGTAGACCGCCCGCACCCGCCCGTAGGCGGCGAGCTGCGCGACGGTCATGACCAGCTGCGCGTAGGCGTCGGCGCTGAGCTTCATGTTCTTCGGCCGCGGCCGTGCCACCCGCCGGATCTCCAGGTCCGGCAGCGCGTGCTCCGGTGCGGCGAGGTCGCGGGTCCACGTCAGCTCCTGCGGCGCCCGATTGCCGACGTCGCGCCCCTCCCCCGCGGCGGTTCCCGCACCGTCGGTGTCGGTTGCGGCGAGCGCGTCTGCCCGGTCGCCGGCGTCGGCGCCGGCGAGCCCGGCCTGGATGTCGGCGACGGTCTGCACCAGCGTGGCGCCGTCGACGGTGGAGTGCTCGACGAGCAGTGCGGCCCAGCCGGAGTCGTCGGCGGCCAGCTCGTAGGTCAGGGGCTTATACGTCCAGTAGTGACCGGTGGCGAAGGCACCAGCGCGCAGCCGGCGGGCCTCATCGGTCACCCCGGCCATCGAGGCGTCTCCGGGGGCGGGCACCGAGACGCAGAAGAGCGCGCGGGAGAGCCGCTCGTGCACGTCCGTGTTGCCGGGTTCGGTGAGCCAGGCGCGGAACCTGTCGTCCCCGCTGCCACGGTAGGAGGCGTCGGTGAATCCGGGTTCCTCCCCCACCCCGTCCGGGGCGGAACCACCGGTGGCCGCCAGGATCCGGGCGAACCCGGCCGCCAGCTCGGCGCGCGGGACGGCCCGGCACGCGGATGCCGCCGCGCAGGCAGTCCCACTGCCCGGCGGCCAGCTCGTTGCCGCGCGCGTCGAAGCGGGCGCCGGTCTCACCGGCGGCCTCGGCGAGGTGGACGCGGGCCGCGGCGTGCACCACCTCGGCGAGACGCTCCACCCCGCGGGAGTCGGTCTCCAGGTTGATCTGGAACGAGACGTTCGAGCTCAGCGGCAGCGGCTCCCGGGTGACCAGGTAGCCGTCCAGCCAGCGCTCGGCGAGCCAGCTGGAGCCGGCGGCCGCGCGCTCGGCGGCGTAGTTCTCCAGGGCCTCCTGGATGCGGGGACCTGCGCCCACGGCGAAGTCGTGGGCCAGACGGTGGGTGGGCGCGGCGTCGTCAATTGCGGCGTCAACGCAGCTCAGGGTGCGTTCGAGCGTGTCGTTGAGGGGCGGCACGGGAAGTGGCTTCACCCGCGCCAGGCTACCGGTTCGAACCCGCGCCGTCCTGCCCGTCAGCGGTTCCGGGCTCCGGGTGCCCCCCAGCCATCCTGCGGGTGCTGCGGCCGGGCCGCGCCCGGGGCCGGACGCCCGTCGCCAGCGTACCAGGCGGCTATGCCGCCCAGCTGCGGGTCCCTCATGGCCGGGTCGTTCTCGCGAAAGCGGCGCTTGCCGGTGCGGCGGGGGTCGTAGCCGCGCGCCGACCAGAGCAGCACGAGCACCAGCACCACACCGCAGGCCGCCAGGAGCAGCAGCACCAGGCCGATCAGCGCGATCTCTCCCCAACCGATGTTCATGGCCGCGAGGGTACAAGGTGGCCGCGGACACTGCACTCTCCAAGCGTCACTCATGCACCACGGTTGTGTGTGGATGTGTATTTTGTGTGAACTTGTGTGGTTTGTGTGTAACGGCCCGGCGGCCCGCCAAACCGCAGGCAGACGCGACGACGCCCCGCCCTCCGCTGGGGAGGACGGGGCGCCGGGCGCGGCTCAGGCGCGGACTACATCTCGAACTCGTCGAGCGGCACGGAGGCGCCGGTGAACTCGCCACCGAAGTCGTCGCCGTAGATCGACTCGCCGAAGGTCGGGATCGGGTACGCGGCGTTGCGCGCCGCCTCGGTCGGCTTGACCGAGATGTTGCGGTAGCGCGAGATGCCGGTGCCGGCCGGGATCAGCTTGCCGATGATCACGTTCTCCTTCAGGCCGATCAGCTTGTCGGAGCGCTTGTTGATCGCGGCGTCCGTGAGCACGCGGGTGGTCTCCTGGAAGGAGGCCGCCGACAGCCAGGACTCCGTGGCCAGCGAGGCCTTGGTGATGCCCATGATCTCGCTGCGCAGCTCGGCCGGGTCGCCGTTGGAGGCCAGGGCCTCCGCGTTGGCGGCCTTCGCCTCCGAGAGGTCCACCAGGGTGCCCGGGAGGAACTCGGTGGAACCGGAATCGATGACGGTGCCACGACGCAGCATCTGGCGGATGATGATCTCGATGTGCTTGTCGTGGATGGACACACCCTGGGTGCGGTAGACCGCCTGGACCTCGTCGATCAGGTGCTTCTCCACACCGCGGCGGCCGAGGACCTCGAGCACGTCGTGCGGGTCGGCCGGGCCACGCAGCAGGCGGTCGCCCACCTCGACGTGGTCGCCCTCGCGCAGCGCGCGCTCGATGGTGGCCTGCGGGTTGGACTCCATCGGACGACGCACCTGGGCCAGGCCCTGGCGCTTCGACAGCTTCTCGTAGACAATGTCGTCGCCGCCGTCGTCCGGCGAGAGACGCAGGGTGTAGAAGTTGCCCTGGTCCTCGAGGTGCACCGTGCCGGCCGCCGAGGCGATCGGGGCGCAGTTCTTCGGCACGCGGGCCTCGAACAGCTCCTGGACACGCGGCAGACCACCGGTGATGTCGCCGCCGACGCCGCCCTGGTGGAACGTACGCATCGTCAGCTGGGTACCGGGCTCACCGATCGACTGGGCGGCGACGATGCCGACGGCCTCGCCGATCTCGACCAGCTTGCCGGTCGCCATCGACTTGCCGTAGCACTTCGCGCACACGCCGGCCGGGGTCTCACAGGTCAGCACGGAGCGGACCTTGATCTCGGTGACGCCACCGTCGACCAGCTTGTTGATGTTGGTCTCGTTGAGGTCGGAACCGGCCTCGAGGACGACCTCGCCGTCCGCGTTCGAGGCGTCGGTGGCCAGGACGCGGCCCGCGACCGTGGTCTCGTTGAGCGGGTGCGGCGCGTAGCCGGTGACGTTGCCCTCGGCGTCGAGGAGCTCCTCGGCGACCGGGACGCGCACGCCCTGGCGGGTGCCGCAGTCCTCCTCGCGGACGATGACGTCCTGGGCGACGTCGACCAGACGACGCGTCAGGTAACCGGAGTCGGCGGTACGCAGGGCGGTGTCGGCCAGGCCCTTACGGGAACCGTGGGAATTGTTGAAGTACTCCATCACCGACAGGCCCTCACGGAAGGAGGTCTTGATCGGGCGGGTGATGTACTCACCGCGCGAGTTCACGACCATGCCCTTCATGCCGGCCAGGGTCCAGATCTGACGCATGTTGCCGGCGGCGCCCGACTTCACGATCATCGGGATCGGGTTGTCGTCCGGGTACAGGGCCTCGACGGCCTCGCCGACCTCGTTGGTGGCGGTCTGCCACAGCTCGACCAGGCGGTCGTAGCGGTCGCGCTCGGTCAGGGCACCCTTGTCCCAGAACTTGCGCTCGATCTGGCGGGCCTCTTCCTCGTAGCGCTCGAGGATCTCGTGCTTGTTGGGCAGGACGAGCACGTCGGCGATGGAGATGGTCACACCCGACCGGGTGGCCCAGTAGAAGCCGGCGTCCTTCATCTTGTCCATCGTCTGCGCGACGGTGATCATCGGGTACTTCGCGGCGAGGTCGTTGATGACGTCGCCGAGCAGGATCTTGCCGGAGCCGCCGCCCTTACGGATCATGACGCCCTCGCGGTACGGGTAGTCCCACGGAAGCAGCTCGTTGAACATGATCCGGCCCAGCGTGGTCTCCGCCAGCCAGGTCTGGCCGCGCTGCCAGCCCTCCGGGAACTGCTCCTTCTCGATCTCCTCCGGCGGACGCAGGTGGGAGATGCGCACGTGGATCGGGGCCTGCAGGCCCAGCACGCCACGGTCGCGCGCCATGATCGCCTCGGCCATGTTGGTGTAGACACCCTCGGCCGGGTGGTCCTCGGACGGCTCGACGTAGCGGCCCTGGCCGCCGAGCTCGTCGGGGCCCTTGTCCATGGTCAGGAAGTACAGGCCGGTGACCATGTCCAGTCGCGGCATGGCCAGCGGCTTACCGGAGGCCGGCGACAGGATGTTGTTCGAGGCGAGCATCAGGATGCGGGCCTCGGCCTGCGCCTCCGCGGACAGCGGCAGGTGCACGGCCATCTGGTCGCCGTCGAAGTCGGCGTTGAAGGCCTCACAGGCCAGCGGGTGCAGCTGGATGGCCTTGCCCTCGACGAGCTTCGGCTCGAAGGCCTGGATGCCCAGGCGGTGCAGGGTCGGGGCGCGGTTGAGCATCACCGGGTGCTCGGAGATGGCCTCCTCGAGCACGTCCCACACCTCGGGGCGCTGACGCTCGACCATGCGCTTGGCGGACTTGATGTTCTGCGCGTAGTCGTGCTCGACCAGGCGCTTCATCACGAACGGCTTGAACAGCTCGAGGGCCATCAGCTTCGGCAGGCCACACTCGTGCAGCTTGAGCTGCGGGCCGACGATGATGACGGAACGGCCGGAGTAGTCGACACGCTTACCCAGCAGGTTCTGACGGAAGCGGCCCTGCTTGCCCTTGAGCAGGTCGGACAGCGACTTCAGCGGGCGGTTGCCCGGGCCGGTGACCGGACGGCCGCGACGGCCGTTGTCGAACAGCGCGTCGACGGACTCCTGCAGCATGCGCTTCTCGTTGTTCACGATGATCTCGGGGGCGCCGAGGTCGATCATGCGCTTGAGGCGGTTGTTGCGGTTGATCACGCGACGGTAGAGGTCGTTGAGGTCGGAGGTCGCGAAGCGGCCGCCGTCGAGCTGCACCATCGGGCGCAGCTCCGGCGGGATGACCGGGATCGCGTCCAGGACCATGCCGGCCGGGTCGTTGCCGGAGCGCTGGAAGGCGGCGACCACGCGCAGGCGCTTGAGGGCGCGCATCTTGCGCTGGCCCTTGCCGTTGGCGATGGTCTCGCGCAGGCTCTCGGCCTCGGCGTCGAGGTCGAAGTTGCGGATCAGGGTCTGGATGGCCTCCGCGCCCATGCCCCCGGTGAAGTAGTCCTCGTAGCGGTCGACGAGCTCCTCGTAGATGGACTCGTCGATGATCATCTGCTTCGGGGCGAGCTTGACGAAGGTGTTCCAGATCTCGTCGAGGCGCTCGATCTCGCGCTCGGAGCGCTCGCGGATGTGCTGCATCTCCTTGTCCGCGGCGTTCTGCACCTTGCGGCGGGCGTCGGCCTTGGCGCCGGCGGCCTCGAGCTCGGCGAGGTCCTCCTCGAGCTTCTTGGAGCGCTCGGCGATCTCGGAGTCGGCGTCGTGCTCGACGTCCTGCTTCTCCAGCAGCATCTCCGCCTCGAGGTCCTCGAGGTCCGCGTGGCGGGCCTCGTCGTCGACGCTGGTGATGATGTTGGCGGCGAAGTAGATGATGCGCTCGAGATCCTTGGGCGCCAGGTCCAGCAGGTAGCCCAGGCGCGAGGGCACGCCCTTGAAGTACCAGATGTGGGTGACCGGCGCGGCCAGCTCGATGTGGCCCATGCGCTCACGGCGCACCTTGGACTTGGTCACCTCGACGCCGCAGCGCTCACAGATGATGCCCTTGTAGCGGACGCGCTTGTACTTGCCGCACTGGCACTCCCAGTCGCGGGTCGGCCCGAAGATGCGCTCGCAGAACAGGCCGTCCTTCTCGGGCTTGAGGGTGCGGTAGTTGATGGTCTCCGGCTTCTTGACCTCGCCCTTGGACCAACGGCGGATGTCCTCGGCGGTGGCCAGGCCGATGCGAAGCTCGTCGAAGAGGTTTACGTCGAACACGTAACTCCCTTTCACCTCCCCTTGGGGGAGGGATTGAAATGGCGGTAAGAGAACTTGGCGGTGTGAGGCCCCTGCCCCGGGTGATTGCCGACGCCGCGTCGGTTGCGCGGTGCGGTTCTCACCCGTGGGCGGGGGTCGCCGTGGTTATGCGATGTCGGCGTCGGAACGCTCGTCGCGGGAGAGGTTGATGCCCAGCGACGAGCCCTCCAGGTCGTCGTCGTCGGAGCCGGAGAGCTCCATCGGCGTGCCGTCGGCGGAGAGTACCTCCACGTTCAGGCACAGCGACTGCAGCTCCTTGAGCAGCACCTTGAACGACTCGGGGATGCCCGGGTCCGGGATGTTGTCGCCCTTGACGATCGCCTCGTAGACCTTCACGCGGCCGACAACGTCGTCCGACTTGATGGTCAGCAGCTCCTGCAGGGTGTAGGCCGCGCCGTACGCCTGCATGGCCCACACCTCCATCTCGCCGAAGCGCTGGCCACCGAACTGGGCCTTACCACCGAGCGGCTGCTGGGTGATCATCGAGTACGGGCCGGTGGAGCGGGCGTGGATCTTCTCGTCGACCAGGTGGTGCAGCTTCAGCATGTACATGTAGCCGACCGAGACCGGGTACTGGAAGGGCTCGCCAGAGCGGCCGTCGAAGAGGCGGGTCTTGCCGTCGCCGTCGACCATGACGTCGCCGTCACGGTTGGGCAGCGAGTTCTGCAGCAGGCCGGCGATCTCGGTGTTGCTCGCGCCGTCGAAGACCGGGGTGGCCGTCAGCGAACCGGCGGGGACGTCGTAGAGGTCCTCCGGCAGCGTCTTGAGCAGCTCCTCGTTCTTCGGGTCGGCCGGGTCCACGTGCCAGCCGGCGGCGGCGAGCCAGCCGAGGTGGGTCTCGAGGACCTGACCGATGTTCATACGACGCGGGACACCGTGGGTGTTCAGGATGATGTCCATCGGGGTGCCGTCCTCCATGAACGGCATGTCCTCCGGCGGCAGGATCTTGCCGACGACACCCTTGTTGCCGTGGCGGCCGGCGAGCTTGTCGCCGTCCTGGATCTTGCGCTTCTGGGCGACGTAGACGCGGATCATCTCGTTGACGCCCGCGGCCAGGTCGTCGTCGTCCTCACGCGAGAAGCGGCGCACGCCGATGACCTTGCCGGTCTCGCCGTGGGGCACCTTCAGGGAGGTGTCGCGCACCTCGCGGGCCTTCTCACCGAAGATGGCGCGCAGCAGGCGCTCCTCCGGGGTCAGCTCGGTCTCGCCCTTCGGGGTGACCTTGCCGACGAGGATGTCACCGGCGCGCACGTCGGCGCCGATGCGCACGATGCCGTGCTCGTCGAGGTCGCTGAGCACGTCCTCGGAGACGTTCGGGATCTCGCGGGTGATCTCCTCGGCGCCCAGCTTGGTGTCGCGCGCGTCGATCTCGTGCTCCTCGATGTGGATCGAGGTGAGGATGTCCTCCTCGACGATGCGCTGGTTGAGGATGATGGCGTCCTCGTAGTTGTGGCCCTCCCACGGCATGAACGCGACCAGGAGGTTGCGGCCCAGCGACATCTCGCCCTGGTCGGTGCCGGGGCCGTCGGCCAGCACCTGGCCGACCTCGACGCGGTCACCGATGTTGACCAGCGGCGTCTGGTTGTAGCAGGTGCCCTGGTTGGTGCGCTCGAACTTGCGCAGGATGTAGGTGTGGCGGGAGCCCTCGTCGTCCATCACGGTGATGAAGTCGGCGGCGAGGTCCTCGACCACGCCGGCGTGCTTCGAGATGATGAGGTCGCCGGCGTCGTAGGCGGCCGGCTTCTCCATGCCGGTGCCCACGTACGGGGACTCGGAGCGCAGCAGCGGCACGGCCTGACGCTGCATGTTCGCGCCCATCAGGGCACGGTTGGCGTCGTCGTGCTCCAGGAACGGAATCATGGCGGTGGCCACGGAGACCATCTGGCGCGGCGAGACGTCGAGGTAGTCGACTCCCTGCGGGCCGGTGACCTGGATGTCGCCGTCCTTGACTCGGACCTCGATGCGCTCCTGGACGATCTCACCGTCGGCGTTGACCGCGGTGTTCGCCTCGGCGATGGCGTAGCGGTCCTCCTCGTCGGCGGTGAGGTACTCGACGGTGTCGGTGACCTTGCCGTCGACGACCTTGCGGTACGGCGTCTCGATGAAGCCGAAGGAGTTCACGCGGGCGTAGGTGGCCAGCGAGCCGATCAGGCCGATGTTCGGGCCCTCAGGGGTCTCGATCGGGCACATGCGGCCGTAGTGCGACGGGTGGACGTCGCGGACCTCGATGCCGGCGCGCTCACGCGACAGGCCGCCGGGGCCCAGGGCCGAGAGGCGGCGCTTGTGGGTCAGGCCCGACAGCGAGTTGTTCTGGTCCATGAACTGCGAGAGCTGGGAGGTGCCGAAGAACTCGCGAATGGCGGCGGAGACCGGGCGGACGTTGATCAGCGAGGTCGGCGTGATCGACTCCGCGTCCTGGGTGGTCATGCGCTCGCGCACGACGCGCTCCATGCGGGACAGGCCGACGCGGACCTGGTTCTGGATCAGCTCGCCGACGGTACGCAGACGACGGTTGCCGAAGTGGTCGATGTCGTCGGTCTCGACGCGGATGGTCTCGCCGTTGGGGGCGGTCATCTCGCGCTCGCCGGCGTGCAGCCGGACGAGGTACTCGAGGATGGTGGCGATGTCCTCCTCGGTCAGCGTCATCAGACCGTCGTGGTCGCCGCCCAGGCCGAGCTTGCGGTTGACCTTGTAACGGCCGACCTTGGCCAGGTCGTAGCGCTTCGGCTTGAAGAAGGCGTTGTCGAGCAGCGACTGGGCCAGCTCGCGGGTGGGCTGCTCGCCCGGACGCTGCTTACGGTAGATCTCGAGCAGGGCCTGGTCGGTGTTCTCCACGCCGTCGTTCTCGAGGGTGGACATCATCAGCTCGGAGAAGCCGAACCGCTCGGTGATCTGCTGGGTGGTCCAGCCGAGCGCCTTGAGCAGGACGGTCACCGGCTGGCGACGCTTGCGGTCGATGCGCACGCCGACGGTGTCCCGCTTGTCGACGTCGAACTCGAGCCACGCACCGCGCGACGGGATGACCTTCACGGAGTGCAGGGGGCGCTCCGTGGACTTGTCGATGGTCCGGTCGAAGTAGACGCCGGGCGAGCGGACCAGCTGCGAGACGACGACACGCTCGGTGCCGTTGACGATGAAGGTGCCCTTGTCGGTCATCATCGGGAAGTCACCGATGAAGACGGTCTGGGACTTGATCTCCTGCGTCTCGTTGTTGATGAACTCCGCGGTAACGTACAGCGGGGCCGCGTAGTTGATGTCCTTGTCCTTGCACTCCTCGATGGAGCACTTCACGTCCTCGAAACGCGGCTCGGACAGCGAGAGGGACATGTTGCCGGAGTAGTCCTCGATCGGCGAGAGCTCGTTGAGGATGTCCTCGAGGCCGCTGCCGACGACGGCGTCCTCGCCGCGCTCGGCCTGCTTGCGGGCACGCCAGTCCGGCGTTCCGATCAGCCAGGCGAAAGACTCGCGCTGCAGATCGAGGAGCCCCGGGATCTCGATGGGCTCCGTGTACTTAGCGAAAGAGTGGCGCTTGGGCGCGCCAGGGATGTCGGCCACTGACTTGGTCTGGCGGGAGACTGCCAAGATGGGTCCTTCCAGCACCTCGTGCGGAGAGCCTGGCCGCCTGGGCGCGGGCGGCGGCATATCCGCTGGTAGATTAGCATTTTTCTCTGCTTTGGAATCCCCGCCCCCGGATAGCACAAAATCACCTTGTCAAATCGCCTCGTAAATTTGAGGCGTCAGCAAGGCGGTGCGGCACCGGCGGCGGATTCCAGCGCAAAGAAATAGCCTATACCACGTATGGCGCTCACGCAAGGACTGTGTTAAGGGTCGTCGGCGCGCGCCCGTGCGCTCCCGGAATGCGAGGTTTTCCCTTCCGGGCGGCCAGCGGCGGTGCGCCGGGAGCGAAGCGCCGGGAGCAGCGCGCCGGCCGCTACTCGGAGCGGGTGACCCGGCGCGCGGCCGGGCGGTCCCCGTCGTCGGCGCTGCGCGCGGCCCGACGGTCCTCACCGTTCCGGCGTCGTCCGCCGAAGACGCCGAAGGAACCGAGGACGCCGAGGAGCGCGACCAGTGCGCCGATGATTCCGAGCGCCCAGGAGACCGGAACGGTCGCGCCGGCGGCGTCGGCCTCGGACGCGGCGTCGAGAAGCTCGGAGACCTGAGAGTCGTCCATGGTCCCGTCGAACTCGAGGACCTCCTGGACCTTCTGCCCGTCCGGGGTGCCGTAGTAGTCGTCGATCTTCTCGTCGATCTTGACCACCAGGCCCGTGGTCTGGTCGACATAGTAGTCACGCTCGGCGGAGTGGAAGAGGTACCCCTTCTCCCCCGTGTCGGCCGGGGCCGCAGGCGCCGGGGACTCACCGTCGGGGGCCTCGCCCTCCGGGTTCTCTCCCTCCGGCGCCTCGGGCTGGGCGCCCTCCTCCGGAGCCGGTGCCTCGCCCTCGGGGGTTTCGCCCTCAGCGGGCTCTCCCTCGGCGGGCGCGGCGGGCGGCTCGGGCGCGGGCAGACGCGTCTCGTTGAAGACGCCGGCGTAGCGCTCGCGCACGTTGGCCGGCTCGATGACCTGGTGGTAGCGGTAGACCTCGCGGCCGTCGATCTCGAGCTCCTCCTGGAACTCCGCCGGGTGGGCCTCACGCAGGGTCTCGTCGAAGACGTCGTAGGTGGTCTGCTGGGCGTCGGCGGGGAACTTCAGCCACACCCCGCCCATGTCGACCTCGGTGGTCGGGCTGGCCAGCTGGTCGCTGAGCAGCGCCGCTCCCTCGGGCCGGCCGGAGAGACGGTCCATCCGCCAGTTCCACACGCCGGCGGTGATCAGGCGGTCCGCGTCGTCCTGCAGGCTGTCGCGCGAGAGCGTCGAGCCGACGCGCACGGAGACGGTGTCATCATCCGAGGGCTCCTCGAGGGTGAGGTGGTACTGGCGCGAGACCGGCGAGTCGAGCACCCGCCCGTCAGGGTCGGTCATCAGCCGGGTGCGCGCGGAGTCGTCGTGCACGGTCCAGGTCTGCTGGCCGATGTCGAGGGGCAGGCGGGCGTCGGCGGGCAGCAGTCGCGGGGCGAGGAGCCCCGCGACCAGCAGCGCGACTCCAAGCCCCACCAGCAGGGCAGAGACGACTCGGGACTTCGGCAGCATGGCCGCGAGTCTACCCGGCGCCCCAGGGGCCCTGCGATGCGCCGCGCGCGGTGTCGGCGTAGCCCTCGCGGGCCTCCCGGGCGGCGCGACGGGCGTTGAACAGCATGATCAGCCCGGCGACGAGCGCCGCGACACCGAGTCCGAGGACCAGGCCGGACCACCAGTCCGGCGTTCCGAGGCTCCCGGTGGCCGCCGCCTCCGCCTCGGCGACACCGGGGCGTGTGCCGGCGCGGTCGACCCGGACGGAATTCGCGCCGCCGTCCTTGCTCTTGCGGTTCTTTCCGGCCGCGTCCTTGCCGTCCACGTCGTCCTCACCGAGGCGGCGCATCCCGCCACCGGAGCCGCTCGACTGCGATGCCTTCGACGCCTTCGGCGAGCTCGACGGCTTAGAGGACTTCGGGGACGCGGGGGACTTCGCCTGAGCCGGCGACTTGTCTGCCTCGGTGACTGAGCCCTTGGGCGCGGACTTCGCCTGCGGCTCCGACCTGGAACCGGTCTTGGCCCCGGAGCTCGACCCGCCGGCCGAGGCGGAACCACCGCCGGACGCGGGCTTTCCACCGGATGCCGGTTTCCCGGTCACCTTTCCGGATCCATTCGCGGATGTCGGGGCGGCGGTCTCGCCCAACACCTTCCCCTTCCGGTTCGTCGAGGTCGGCTCGGCGGCCTTCGACGTCGGCCGGGTCTTGGTGGTCCCGTCCCGGCGCGCGTCGCCCGAGCCGGCGCCGAAGAACGACCCGACCGCCTTGACCAGTGCGTCGCCGAGCTTCTCGATCGCCTTGTTCAGACCGCTGAAGGCCTGATCCAGGCCGTCGGCGTCGTCCGGGGCATCGTCCTTGGCTGCCGCGACCGCCTCGTCACCGACCGCGAAGTGCACCTCGAGGCGCTCGTCGAGATTCTCGCCGGCGAACGTGCCGGTGAAGCTGAAGGTGACCGTGTATTCGCCGGGCTCGGTGAAGACGAATGCCTGGTGGTCGTGTGCGTTGGGACCGTACGTGACACTCGAGTTCTTGTCGTCCGAGTCGAGCTCCACAGTGCTCTTGCCGAAGAGACTCGAGTGCGTGGTGACCATGCGGCCGGGGCCGGTGAACTCCGCGATGCGCACGGTCACCGGGTCGGACTCGCTGACGGCGTTGCCGGCGTCGGTCGTCGAGAAGCCGACCCAGGGCAGGTTGGGGTCCAGGACGTCCGGCAGGACCCAGGCTTTTCCGTCGATGCCCGGGATCTTGCCTCCGACATCTTTACGGGCGGTGTCCGGGACCAGGAAGGTGAAGGTGCCGGAGCCTCGGCGCTGCTCGTTGGTCACGTCCTCCTGGTCCTTGAGATAGACGGAGGGCCTGCCGCCCTCCGCGCCGAGCGCGAGGTCCATGTGCCCGGAGCTGATGGGGTGGCGCCAGCCGGCGGTCGCGTCACCGCTTCCCGGGTCACTCGGGCTCGGTTCCGTGGAGCCCGACTCCCCCGGCTTCTCCGGCTTGGTGGGCTCGCCGGTCTCCTCCGGTTTCTCGGCGCGCTCGGCTCCTCACTCTTGCCCGGTGCGCCGGTCTCCCCCGGCGTCCCGTTGTCGGACGGATCGGTCGACTCGGGTTCGACCGGCTCGGTGATCTCGTTGAGGTCCGTGGTGGTGCCCTCGGGCAGGCCGACCTGCTCGTCAGAGCCGACCAGCCACGTCTGGGTGACCTCCTCGGAGACCCCCTCGGTGCCGTCGGTGTGCCTGCCGCGCACCTTCCAGGTGAAGCTGTAGATGCCGGGTTTACTGAACGTCCAGTTGTAGTGGCCGTGCGAGCCGACCGGCGCGGTGAAGCTCTTCGCTCCCTCGGGCGCGCCGAACATCCGCTCCATCTCCGCGTCACCGAAGCGGCCGAAGAAGTTGTGCACCTGACCGCCCTCCGGCCCGGAGAAGTCGGTCAGCTCGAAGGTGACCTCGCCGTTCTCGAAGTCGGTGGGCACCTCGTACTCGTGAGCCGGGTCGAAGGCGCCGATGCCCGCCCACAGCGGGCGGAAGTTCTGCAGGAACGGCATCCGCTGCGGGCCGATCCAGAGCACGTCGCCGGGCCGGCCCAGGAATCTCAGCGCCGGGTTGTCGGGCAGGCGAAAGCGCGAGACCTCCGTGTCCGAGGTGTCCGCGTCGGGTGCCAGGCGCAGGCAGGATTCCTCGGCGGGCTCGACCTGCTGGCCGTTGACCACGGCCATCGTCAGTTTCCCGCCCTCGTCGCGCGGGTCAGCGGGCGCCTCCGTGGCATCGCCGACGAGCCAGGTGTAGGTCGCCGACTCCGAGGAGACGTCGCCCACGGTGGCCCGCACGGTCATCCGGTAGACGCCGGGCTCGGTGAAGACCCAGTTGGCGTGGGTGTGCGACGGGAAGCCCTGATGGATCACCGAGCCGCTCTCCAGGAGCGTCGACTCGGCGACGGGCCTGACCCCACCGAAGTCCTTCGTCTGGAAGAGGTGCACCTCGCCGGGGCCGTCGATCTCCTCGAACTCGATGTCGACCGCCTCGAAGCCGCCGGCGGCCACACCCAGCGTGTCCCAGCCGGGCCAGAGCGTGTTCTTCTTGGGGTCCGGAGTCTGCGGCAGGAAGTACGCCGGCTCGCCGATCTCCGGCACGTCGGCGACCTCCTCGCTGTAGACCTCGTCCTTCACCCGCAGGAGCACATCGGTCGGGTCGTGGGTGACGTGCGAGCCGGTGACGTCCTCCTTGAGGTTCAGGTGGAGCCCGCCGCCTTCGGCGGTGACGTTGAAGGCGTCCACGTGCCCCTCGGCGAGTTCGACGCGCTCCTGGGCCACCGGAGCGACTGGCGTCACCGGGGCGCCCGCACCCCCGCCCCCGAGGCGCGCCCCGGCGGTCCAGGTCCAGCCGGCGCAGGCGACCATCGCGAAGAGGACCGCCGCAGCCACGAACGCGGGGAGAGAGCGGACTCGGAGCATGGGACTGCCTTTCCGTGCGAGGATGGACGGCTCGTTGACAGTCCGAAGGTAGTCTATTGACACCTGTTTTCATTATTGAAAACCCACCGGTAATCCCCGAACGGGTGAAAACAATTTTCAATACAGTCCCAGAACCGACCCCGGCCCCGACAAAATGTGCACCAGGTTTCCGCGCCACCCGCGTTTCCCCAGGAGAATTTCTCCCCTTCCTCAACTTGGTCCACATTTTGTCGAGCCGGCCGACCCCACCCCGCTCCCCCGCTTACCGCCCACCCCCCCCCAGGCACACGAAAAACCCGCACCCGCCGCGCAATGCGGCGGGTGCGGGTAAAGCGCTCGGTCGGACACTAGGCCGACGCACGCGACGTCGGTAATTGAGCCCTACCGGCCCTGAAGTGGACTACTTCAGGGTGACGGTGGCGCCAGCCTCCTCAAGCTTGGTCTTGGCGGCCTCGGCGTCCTCCTTGTTGGCGCCCTCGAGGACGGCCTTCGGGGCGGCCTCGACGAGGTCCTTGGCGTCCTTCAGACCCAGGCCGGAGACGATCTCGCGGACAGCCTTGATCACGCCGATCTTCTTGGCGCCGGCATCCTCGAGCACGACGTCGAACTCGTCCTTCTCCTCGGCGGGGGCGCCGGCCTCGGCACCCGGGGCGGCGGCGACGGCGGCGACCGGCGCGGCGGCGGAGACCTCGAAGACCTCCTCGAACTCCTTGACGAACTCAGAGAGCTCGATGAGGGTCATTTCCTTGAAGGCCTCGATGAGCTCGTCCTTGGAAAGCTTAGCCATGGCGGGCTTCCTTTCTGTGTTGTTGCCCTCGGCGACCGGTGGCGCGGTGGCCGGTTCGGTAGCGGCGGCCGGGGGCGGAAGGTGTGTGGGGTTGTGAAAAGTGGGTTAGGCGTCCTGCTTGTCGCGGAGCGCACCAGCCAGGCGTGCGACCTGACCGGCGGGCTCGTTGAACAGGCGGGCGGCCTTGGCCAAGTTGCCCTTCATGGCACCGGCCAGCTTCGCCAGCGTGGTCTCGCGGTTGTCGAGGTCCGCGATGGCCTTCACCTGGTCGGGGGTCAGCGGGTTGCCATCCATGTAGCCACCCTTGACGATGAGCGCTTCGTTCGCCTCGGCGAACTTCTTCAGCGCCTTGGCGGCGTCGACGGCCTCACCCTTGATGAAGGCGATGGCGGTCGGGCCGTTGAGGTACTCGTCAAGACCCTCGACACCGGCGTCCTTGGCGGCCAGCTTGAGAAGGGTGTTCTTGGCGACGGAGTACTGGACGTCCGGGCCCAGCGAGCGACGCAGCTCGGTGGTCTGGGCGACGGTCAGCCCGCGGTACTCGGTGAGCACCACGCTGTCGGCCTCCGCGAAACGGTTCTGCAGGGCCTTGAGATCGGCCTCGTTCTTCGGGTTCGCCATGTACTTCGCCTCCTTCCTCGTGAACGTATGCGGTTTGTCCGCCCGGGGTCCTTCCCAAAGGAAAAACCCCGTGCAGGGAGCACGGGGCCACAGGATGTGGGCTCCAAGTGTCTCCTGCGTGGGCCGTCCCGGTCTCCCGGGAACCTTCGACCCGGTTGCCCGGGTGACCGACGGTCTTAGGTGAAACTTGAGCTCGGCGATTTCCGACGCCCGCGCGGGGCGACGCCGCCGTTCAAACTTCGGGTGTGAAGCGTACCCGGCGTTTGCCCCGCGACCAAATCGCGGTGCGGGACGGGGAGTGTGCGGGGTCGTTCCCCTGCCTCGGCGGATCGCCTTATGACCCCGCGCCGGGGCGGCCGGGGCGCTGCGGCGGTAGCTTGGCTGGCATGCAGCGAAGTGGAGACGCCGGAGCCGACGCGCAGGCCGCGGCGAGTTTCCTGGGCACCTGGATCCGCTCGTTCATCCACCCCGACCGCAGCCCGCGCGGCGTCAACCGCTGGGACGAGCCGCTCGAGGGGCGCGTGCCGGTGGTGCTCATCCACGGCACCTGGATGAACTCCTGGAACACCTGGGAGATGCTCGCCCCGCGGCTGGCGGCGGCCGGCCACGCGGTCTTCTGCTTCGACTACGGCCGCGACACCTCGAGCCTGGCCGGGCGGCTGCCCGGGGTGCACGGCACCCGCGGCCTGCTCGACTCGCGCGCCGAGGTCGCGGCCTTCATCGACGAGGTGCTCGATCGCACCGGGGCGCGGCAGGTCGACCTGGTCGCCCACTCGCAGGGCGTGGCGCAGGCGCGGATGTACCTGACGGACTCCGGCGGCGCGGACGCCGAGGACCCGGCCCGCAACCGGGTGCGCCGCGTGATCGGCCTGGGCGGGAGCAACCACGGCACCTACTCGTGGCTGCCCCGGATCCTGGGCCTCGGCCGGGCCGGCGTCGCCGACGCGGAGACCGTCGGCCCCGGCGCCGCGGACGTCGCCGGGCCCGGGGCTGAGCCCGGGCCCCATCCTCGGACCGGCGCCACCCGCACCCGGCGCGGCGAGCTCGGCACGCGGATCCTGCGCCTCATCGGCGGACAGGCCGCACTCGACCAGCTGGTCGGCTCGCCGGCGATGGCGCACCTCAACCGCTACGGCGACACCGTTCCCGGCGTCGAGTACACGATGCTGTGCACCCGCTACGACACCGTGGTGACCCCGTGGCGTACCCAGTTCCTCGAGGCCGGCCCCGGCGCGCGGGTGCGCAATGTGGTGGTCCAGCAGGGCGCGCTGGCCGACTTCAGCGACCACCTGGCCATGCTCTACTCCCCGCACGTCATCGACCTGGTCCTCGAGGCGCTCTCCGATGACGCCGAGGACTACCGGGCCGCCCATCCCGCCGCGGCCGGCACCGTCCTGCCCTTCTTCGGGGCACTCCCCCGCCGCCTGCCGCGGGTACGCCTCCCCCGCCACCTGCCGCGGGTACGCCTCCCCCGCCGCCTGCCGCGCGTGCGCCTCCCCCACCGCCTGCCGCAGGTCCGCCTCCCCCGCCGACGTAGAGCACGTCAGAGTGTGCGACGAGGGGATCGCACAAACTGACGGCCCGATTTTCGACACCCCGCTGACCTGCGCCTTTTCACATAACGGTCGCGGGACCGTCAGAGTGTGCGCCCGCGGCGTCGCACAATCTGACGCTGAGCCAGCACGCCACCGAGCCAGCACGCCACCATCCCAGTGCCCCGCACCACCGAGCCGGCCCGCCACCACCCCAGTGCCCCGCACCACCGAGTCGGCCCACGACCGAGCCGGCCCGCCGCTGGCTGAGGCGGAGCCATCGGCCCAAGCCCACCACCGGCCCAGATCCACCACCGGCCCACGCCCACCACTGACCCAGGTCCACCAGACCCCGCCCCCACCCCAGAGACACACACCACACAGCCCGCTCTTGCCCCACACACAAGAGTTCTTTATATTGAACTTTAGTTTCCTTGGAACTGATTTTCAGTACGCTTTCAGTAGAAAGGCTACCGTGTCTCCCTCACTCACCAGCGAGAACAACCGCAACCGCCACTCCCGCAACCCCCTGCGTGCCCTGGCCGCCGTCCTCGGCGCCGCCGCGATCACGCTGACCGGCTGCGCCGGCGGCGACGCCACCTCCGACGGGGACTCCGACGCTCCCCTGTCCGTCTACGCCACCACCGGCTACCTCGCCGACGCCGTGGCCACGATCGACCCGACCGCGGAGATCACCACCATGGTCGGCCCCGGCGGCGACCCGCACACCTACCAGCCGTCCACCAAGGACATCGAGAAGCTGCGCGACTCCGACCTCGTCTTCTGGAACGGCCTGCACCTCGAGGCCCAGATGGACGACCAGCTGGCCTCCCTCGGTGACAAGCAGCTCGCCGTCGGCGACCAGCTGCCGAAGGACCTGCTGCTCGACTGGCCGGAGACCGACGACGAGGGCAACGCCCTGCACGACCCGCACGTCTGGAACAGCCCGGAGGCCTGGAGCCTGGTCGTCGACGAGGTCGCCGACAAGCTCGCCGAGACCGTCCCGGACCGCGCCGACGAGTTCCACGCCAACGCCGACAAGTACAAGGCCGACATCGACGCCGCCGTCCAGCGCGCCCACGAGCGCCTCGACGACCTGCCCGAGCCGCGGGTGCTGATCACCGGCCACGACGCCTTCAACTACTTCGGCCGCACCTTCAACCTGGACATCCACGCCACCGACTTCGTCTCCACCGAGGCGAAGCTCTCCGCCGCCGAGATCTCCGATCTGGCCGACCTCATCGCCGAGAAGAAGGTCCCGGCCATCTTCCAGGACAACCAGGCGAACCCGCAGGCCATCACCTCGCTGAAGGAGGCCGTCCACGCCCGCGGCTGGGACGTGCGCGTCTCCGACCGCGAGCTGTTCGCGGACTCCCTGGGCGCCGACGCGGGCGTCGACACCTATCTGGGCGCGTTCAACCACAACGTCGACGCCGTCGCCGACGAGCTCGAGGCCGCCCGGTGATTGACGACGCCCGCGCACACGACGCAGCTGCATCCGTCACCGCCGCCGGACGCTCCGGCACATCCGCCTCCCCCACCGACCAGGTCTCGCCCGCGCCCGGCGAGCAGGCCTCGCCCACGCCCGGTACGGCCACCCCGGCCTGCCGGGCCGTCGGCCTGACCGTGGCCTACCGCGCGGAGCCGGTGCTCCGCGACGTCCACCTCGACGTCCCCGAGGGCGTGGTCATGGGGGTCGTCGGCCCCAACGGTGCGGGAAAGTCGACGCTGATCAAGGCGATGCTCGGCCTGGTCACCCCGCTGGCCGGCCACGCGGAGTTCTTCGGCGGCCGGCTCCACGACAACCGGCTGCGGGTCGGCTACATGCCGCAGTCGGCGGGCGTGGACTGGGACTTCCCCGCCACCGTCCACGACGTGGTCACGATGGGCACCTTCGGCGCGCTCGGGCTGTTCCGCCGCCCGGGGCGGCGCCAGCGCGCCGCGGCCGACGACGCCCTCGAGCTGACCGGTATCACCGACCTGGCCGGCCGCCAGATCGGCGAGCTCTCCGGCGGCCAGCGCCAGCGGGTCTTCCTGGCCCGCGCGCTGGTCCAGGAGCCGGACCTGTACTTCATGGACGAGCCGTTCCAGGGAGTCGACGCCCGCAGCCAGGACGCGATCGTCGCGGTGCTGCACCGCCTGCGCGCGGCCGGCCGCACCGTCGTGATGGTCCACCACGACCTGGCCACGGTGCGTCGCTACTGCGACCACGTCACCCTGATCAACCGCGGCGTGGTCGCCTCGGGCCCGGCGGAGGAGTCCTTCACCGCCGCCAACATCCGCGCCACCTACGGCATCGACGACGACTCGGACTCGACGTTCCTGGAGGCGGTGCTGTGACCGTCACGCTCGCCGCGGGGCTGACCCCGCCGGCCGAATTCCTCGCCGACCACACCTTCCGCACGGTGCTGGTGGGCACGACGGTCATCGGCGTGGTCGCCGGCGCCCTGGGCACCTTCGCCTACCTGCGCCGCCAGTCGCTGCTCTCGGACGTGGTGTCCCACTCGGCGCTGCCGGGCACCCTGATCGCGTTCTTGGTCGCCGTGGGTCTGGGTCTCGACGGCCGCAACATGGCCCTGCTCATCCTGGGCGCGGTCGTCGTCGGCACGCTGGCGGTTTTCTGCACGGAGACGATCGTGCGCACCACCAAGCTCGCCGTCGACTCGGCCATGGCGGTCACCCTGACCTCGTTCTTCGGCCTGGGCATGCTGCTGATGCGGGTGATCTCGGACGCGCCGCTGCCCGGCAAGGGCGGCATCCAGGACTACCTGTTCGGCAACGCCTCGGTGATCACGCGCGCGGACCTGGCCGTCTCGCTGTCGGTTGGCGCGGTGGCGCTGCTCGTCGTGGTGCTGCTCTGGAAGGAGTTCGCGCTGCGGACCTTCGACCCGGCCCAGGCCGAGGTCACCGGACTACCCACCCGCGCGATCGACACCGCCCTGTTCGCCTGCATCGTGGTGGCCACGGTCATCGGGGTCAAGGCGGTCGGGCTGGTGCTCATGGTGGCCTTCGTGGTCACCCCGCCGGCCACGGCGCGGCAGTGGACCAACCGGCTGTCGACCACGGTGATCCTCGCCGGCGCGGTCGGCGGGCTGGGCAGCGCGGTGGGCAGCTACCTGTCCATCGCGCTGGGCGACGTGCCCACCGGCCCGCTGATCGTGCTGGTGCTCTTCGCCTTCTTCCTGGTGTCGCTGCTGTGCGCGCCGCACCGCGGCCTCATCGCCCGCGGGGTGGGCCGCGCCCGTGCCCGGCGTCGACTGCTCGCGGAGGTGGCGGCATGAGCTTCTTCCTCGGAACCGCCCTTCTCGCGGTGGTCACGGCCGTGGCCTGCGCGCTGCCCGGCGCCTTCGTCGTGCTGCGCAAGAACTCGATGCTCGTCGACGCCATCGGCCACTCGGTCTTCCCCGGCATCGTCGTCGGCTACTTCTTCACCCGCGACCTGGACTCCCCGCTGCTCATCCTGGGCGCGGCGCTGGCCGGCCTCATCGTGGTCCTGGGCAGCGAGTGGCTCGCGCGCACGGGGCTGCTCTCCGGCGACGCGCCGCAGGGCCTGGTCTTCCCGGCGCTGTTCTCCGCGGGCGTCATCCTGGTCACGCTGAACTTCGGCAACGTCCACCTGGACACCCACGCCGTCCTCGTCGGCGACCTCAACCTCGCCGCCTTCGAGCAGCTGACCGTCGGCGGGGTGCACCTGGGCCCGCGCTATCTCTACGTGATGCTGGCGGTGCTGCTTGTCGACGCCGCGTTCATCGTCGCGTTCCTGCCCCAGCTCACCGTGTCCACGTTCGACCCGCAGTTCGCGCGCACGATCGGCGTGCGTGCCGGCCTGCTGCAGGCGTCGTTCATGTTCCTGGTCTCGCTGACGGTCACCGCGGCGTTCAACGCCGCAGGCGCGATCCTGGTCGTGGCCCTCGTCGTCGTCCCGGCGGCGACGGCGCACCTGGTCACCCGCCGCCTGCCGGCGATGCTGGCGCTGACGGTGCTCATCGCCGCCGGCGGCGCGGTCGCCGGCTTCGGGGTGGCCTACCGGCTGGGTACGGCGACCTCGGCGTCGATGGCGGTCTTCTACGGCCTGCTCTTCGCCGGCGTCGCCGTCGTCGCCCGCCGCCGCGCCCGCGGGCGGGGCCGCAGGGGGCTGCCCGAGGAGCGCACGGGGGCGCTCCTGGAGGAGAAGGCCGTCCGGGCCTGACGGCCGGGCCGGTCGCCGGCTTTGGGGCGAGACACCGGCCGGGCCGGGGTCCCCGTCCGGGTGACCCCGGCCTCCCGGAATCCGCGGCGGAGGGGGCGCGCGCCACGTAGCGTGAGGCGCATGCAGATCTCAGCCGCCGACCTGACCGAACTGTGCCGCGCCGCCGCCCGCGCCCGCGGCGCCGACGAGCCGACCGCCGCCGTCCTCGCGCGCGCCGCCGTGCGCGCCGAGGCGCTGGGCAAGACCTCCCACGGGGTCAGCCACATCTTCGACTACTTCGACGGCATCGCCAACGGCTCATTCATCGCCGACGCCGCGCCCGAGGTCACCCGGCGCGGCGCGATCACGCTCACCGACGCCCGCGGCAACACCGCCGCGGTCGCCTTCGACGCCGAGCTGGACAACTTCGTGCGCTGCGCGCACGAACACGGCGTGGCGGTCTTCGCCGCGCGCAACACCTTCACCGTCGGCGAGCTGGGCGTCTACGCCCACGACCTCGCCGAGCGCGGGCTCGTCGCCCTCGCGGCGGCCAACTGCCGCGCGCTGGCCGGCTGGGGGAAGGCCGAGGGCAAGGTGCTGGGCACCAACCCGCACGCCTTCGGGGTGCCGGCCGAGCCGCGGCCGGTGGTCATCGACCAGGCGATCAGCCAGATCGCCTACATGACCATCCGGGAGCGCGCCGCCCGCAGCGAGGAGATCCCCGAGGGCTGGGCGCTCGACGCTTCCGGCGAGCCGACGCGCTCGGCGCAGGAGGCCGTCGAGGGCGCGCTGCTGCCGGCCGGCTACAAGATGGGCAACATCGGCCTGATGGTCGAGTTCCTCTCCGGCATGGCCGGAGGCAACTGGTCGATGGACGCGCCGTCCTTCCGCGCCGGTGAGCGCCCGGACGTCGGCTTCTTCGTCGTCGCCTTCGACCCGCGGGCCTTCGAGTCGGGCACGGGCGCCGAGGCCTCCTGCGCGGCCGCCGGGGCGCGCGGCGGGCGGGCGAGCTTCGCCGAGCGCAGCCGCGACCTGGTCGCCCGCCTCGAGGAGCTGGCCGGTCCCCTGCCCGGGCGCCGGCACGCCCCGGCCGACCCGGTGGAGATCGACGACGCCCTGCACGCCCGCCTGCTCGAGGCCGCCGGGCGCGACTAGCCGGTTCCGTCCCCTCACGCCGGCGAACACCCTCCCGGATCGCCACGCGGGCACGGACCTGGTTGCACAACAGGTCACCCACCTGCACCCACGCGCGACGCCGGGCGGGCGCAGGCGGGGTGGGGCGGGACGTCGTCAAGCAATAGAGAGCGCCCCCGCCGCCGGAAACGGCGACGGGGGCGCTGAGCGGTGGTCAGCTCACCGCACGAGAGGCGTTAGGCCTGCTCGGTGAAGTCCTTCTGGACGGAGGTGTCGACCGGGACACCCGGGCCCATGGTGGCGGACATCGTGATCTTCTTCATGTAGATGCCCTTGGAAGCGGAGGGCTTCAGGCGGTTGAGCTCGTCGATCAGCGCGCCGTAGTTCTCGGCCAGCTGCTCCGGGGTGAAGGAGGCCTTGCCGATGATGGCGTGCAGGTTCGAGGCCTTGTCGACGCGGAAGGTGATCTTGCCGCCCTTGATCTCCTTGACGGCCTTGGCCACGTCGGTGGTCACGGTGCCGGACTTCGGGTTCGGCATCAGACCACGGGGACCCAGGACGCGGGCCACGCGGCCGACGCGGGCCATCTGGTCCGGGGTGGCGATCGCGGCGTCGAAGTCGGTCCAGCCGCCCTGGATGCGCTCGAGCAGCTCGTCGGTGCCCACGAGGTCGGCACCGGCCTCCTCGGCGGCGGTGGCGTTGGGGCCCTCGGCGAAGACGACGACGCGGACGATCTTACCGGTGCCGTTCGGCAGGGAGACGGTGCCGCGGACCAGCTGGTCGGCCTTGCGCGGGTCGACGCCCAGGCGCACGGCGACGTCGACGGTGGCGTCGAACTTGCCGGTGGCGGTCTCCTTGACCAGCTTGGCGGCCTCGAGCGGGTGGTAGAAACGGTTGCGGTCGACCTTCTCGGCCGCGGCCTGGTAGGCCTTGGAACGCTTGCTCATGGTTGAAAATCCTCTTTCGGATCGTGTGGTCGAATGTGGGCCCTGAGCAGGCCCTGCCACGTGGGTGTACTTACTCCTGGACGGTGATGCCCATGGAGCGGGCGGTGCCGGCGATGATCTTCGCGGCGGCGTCGATGTCGTTGGCGTTGAGATCCGGCTTCTTCTGGGTGGCGATCTCCTTGACCTGCTCCATGGTCACGGAGCCGACCTTCTGGGTGTGCGGGACGCCCGAGCCCTTCTGCAGGCCGGCGGCCTTGAGCAGGAGCTTGGCGGCCGGCGGGGTCTTCAGCTTGAAGGTGAAGGAGCGGTCCTCGTAGACTGTGATCTCGACCGGCACGACGTTGCCGCGCTGGTTCTCGGTCGCGGCGTTGTACGCCTTGCAGAACTCCATGATGTTGACACCGTGGGCACCGAGCGCCGGGCCGACCGGCGGAGCCGGGTTGGCGGCGCCGGCCTCGATCTGCAGCTTGATGAAGCCAGTGACCTTCTTGGCCATCGAAAATCCTCTTTCCTGGTTACCGGGCCGGGCGCGGTTCGATGGTCCGCACCCCACCCGTCCGGATGCCGGGGTGACGCGTACCCGGGCCGGCACCGCGGGCGCCGTTCGGGTGGCGCATGTTCCGGCCACCGGGGAGATGAATAAAGTTCTGGTCGCGCCCGTCGATCCGACCCCCTGCGGGGCGGCGACACGCGCGACCAGTCAGAGTACCGCAGGAGGGGGCGCTCCCCCAAACCGCGGCGGCTGCTGTGGGGCAGGTCGGCTACATGATCTTCTCGACCTGATCCGCAGTGAGCTCCACCGGGGTCTCGCGGCCGAAGATGGAGACCAGGGCCTGCAGCTTGCCGGTCTCGTAGTCGATGTCGGAGATGGTGGCCGAGACACTGGCCAGCGCGCCGGTGAGGATGGTGACGGCCTCGCCGACCTCGAAGTCGATCTGCTGGACCGGCTTCTTCTCCGGCTCCGGCATGGCCACGACCTGCTCGCCGTCCTTGTCGACGGTCTTCTCGCCCTCGGAGGTCTCCTTGGGCATGAGGAACTTGGCCACCTCGCGGTGCTTGACCTTGGTGGCGTTGCCCTCGTTGCCGACGAAGCTGGTCACACCCGGGGTCTCGCGGACGACGGACCAGGCGCGGTCGTTCATGTCCATGCGCACGAGCACGTAGCCGGGGAGCAGCTTGCGCTTGATCTGCTTGCGCTTGCCGTCGCGCAGCTCGGTGACCTGCTCGATGGGCACGACGACCTCGTAGAGCGAGTCCTCGACCTCGAGGGTCTGGGCGCGCATGTCCAGGTTGGTCTTCACCTTGTTCTCGTAGCCCGAGTAGGTCTGGATGATGTACCAGTCGCCCGGCTGCTTCTTCAGCTCGCGGGTGAACTGGCGCAGGCGCTTGCGGTAGGCGGCCTCGGCGTCCTCCTCCTCGTCGGCGCCCTCGGCCAGCTCCGCGGCGGCGGCCTCGGAGGGGGTCGGCTCGGCGGCGTCGCCCTCGCCGGCGGCAGCAGCGTCGGCGTCGACGCCCGCAGCGGCGTCGGCGCCCTCCGCCTCGGCGCCCTCGGCACCCGCGGCCACGTCGGCCTCGGTCGGGGTCGCCTCGGCCTGCTCGGCGGCGGCGTCGACCTCGGGGGTGCTCTCCTTCTGCGCGGTGGTGGCGGCCTCCATCATCGCCTCCTCCATCGCGGTGCGCGGGGCGTCGGCGGAGGGCTCCTGCGTGGGATCGACGGGGTTGACGGAATCAGAGTCGCTCATGTGGAACCACTTTCTTCGCTGCGGATCAGGGGTGGGGGTACAAAAATTTATCCCGCCCTCCCCCAGGTTAGCGGGGGCGGCGGGAGAAGCTGACGGGCTCGATCCTACTTCGAGGTCAGCGCCCACTCAACTCCGGCTCCGGCGAGGAAGTCCACGCCCGCGACCAGCACGGTCAGCACGATCAGGAAGGCGAAGACGACCAGCGTGTAGGTGATCATCTGCTGCGCGGTCGGCCAGATGACCTTGCGCATCTCGGTGACGACCTCGGGCAGGTAGCTGGCCGCGCCGCCGCCGGGGCCGTCCTGCTCCGGGCTCGGCTCGGCACGCTTGGCCACGTAGGAGTCGCCGGTCACGGGGCCGGCACCGGTCAGCTGACGCTTGCCGGTGGGGCGCGCCGGCTGAGCCGGCTTCTGGTTCTCGCGGTCCTCGCTCAAGGCTCTCCTCCTGGACAGGACTCGGTGGACGGATCCAACCAACTATAACAAAGGCGACGGCGCCGACCGCGGGCCAACTTAGTGGTCCTCACGGTCGGCGCCGTCTCACCTGGCAGGGGCGACAGGACTCGAACCTGCAACCTACGGTTTTGGAGACCGTTGCGCTACCAATTGCGCCACGCCCCTATGGCGTGTGCCGTCGCCACGCGGCGACTCGCAACACCCTAGCAGAACCGCCCGGCACGAACCTAACCGGCCCCCGACCCGCACATACGCACCCACGTCGGGCGGCGCGGCGTCGGCGAGCGAAGACGGCGAACGGGCCGACCGGAACTTCCCGGCCGACCCGTTCATTTCGTAGCGATGGCGGGAATTGAACCCGCGACACAGCGATTATGAGTCGCTTGCTCTACCACTGAGCTACACCGCCGCGACGGCGCTGCCCGTTCCCGCACTCACGCGTGGGTCGAGCGGGAGACAAGCAACAGAGCCCCCTGACAGAATCGAACTGTCGACCTTTTCCTTACCATGGAAACGCTCTGCCGACTGAGCTAAGGGGGCACAGCTTCTCGCTTCGGCCTTGGCCGCTGCGTTGAAGCCTGGACCAGGTTAACCCGCGGCGCGCACGATACACAAATCAGCACCTCAACCGACATTTTGACGCCTTCCACCCCGTCGATTTCCGACGTCCCGTCGCACGCCGCGAGCGGTTCCGTGCGCCGCAGTGCGTGGGGCGCGCCCTGCGGGCGCGGGCGCCGTGCGGGCGCCGTGCAACCCCTTGCGGGCCACGCGCACGGGTGCGACTCGGGCGCCGATGCGGGCCGCGGGGCCCGTGGGTGGGACAATGGACGCATGTTGAACGAGCGGGACGCACAGGCGGTCGACACGGCGAAGCTGTACTACGCCGGCGGCCTGAGCCAGGCGCAGGTGGCGGAGCGCCTCGGCGTCTCGCGACCCACCGTGTCCAAGCTGCTCAGCCGGGCCCACGAGCGCGGCTTCGTCACCATCACGCTGCACGACCCGCGCGAGCGCGGCGACGAGCTGGTCCAGCGGCTGCGCGAGCGCTTCGGGCTCGTCGACGCCCGCGTGGTGCGCCCGCCGGCCGGGGCGCCGCTGCTCAACGAGCTCGGCGGGGCCGGGGCGGGGCTCATCGAGGAGCTCGTCACCGACGACACGACGCTGGGCGTCTCGTGGGGGACGACGATGGCGGCCGTCGCCGAGCACCTGCGCCCACAGAACCGCGTCGGGGTCAAGGTGGTCCAGCTCAAGGGCGGCCACTCGCACTCGGAGCGCTCGACGAAGGACATGGCGACCCTCGCCGGCTTCGCGCGCGCCTTCCGGGCCGAGACGTTCATGCTGCCGCTGCCGGTCATCTTCGACTCGGTCGAGGCCAAGGAGTGGGTCGTGCGCGACCGGCACATCGCCCACATGCTCGAGCTGGGCGCGAACGTCGACGTCGCTGTGTTCACCGCGGGCTCGGCGGACCCGGAGTCGCTGGTGCTCAACCTCGGCTACCTGTCCGAGGAGGAGACCGCGGAGCTGTCCGCGCACGCCGTCGGCGACGTCTGCTCGCGGTTCTTCACCGCCGACGGCTCGCCGGCCGCCCCCGAGGTCGACGCCCGCACCGTGGGCATCACGCTCTCCGACCTGGCGAAGCGGCCCACCCGCGTGCTCGTCGCCGGCGGCGCGCGCAAGGCGGCGGCGATCCGCACCGCGCTGGACATGGGCCTGGCCACGCACCTGGTCATCGACCACGACACGGCCTCGCGCATCCTCGACGAGCCCGGCGACTGAGGCGCGCGGCCGCGGCACCGTCCCGCTGAACCTAGCCGCCACCGGACCCACCGGCCACGAGCCTTTCGACGCCACCGCCGCCCACACTTCCGCGGCGCACGCACTTCCCCGCCGCCCGCACTTCCCCGCCGCCCGCACTTCTCCGGCGCGCGCACTTCCGCGGCGCACGCACTTCCCCGCCGCCCGCACTTCCCCGGCGCACGGCGCCCTTCACCCAGACCCCGCCTGACGCCGTTCGGCGCACCAGGAACCGCCGACGGCCCGAAACCCACCACCGGGAGTGCATAATCTCACACCAAAAGGCCGAACATTTGCAAATTTACTCGTTGACATCTGTTCGCACGGGGGCTTACGCTGGGACCCGGCAACACCGCCACCGCCAGACAGGAGGGTCAGACAATGACCACCAGCACCCCCCACATCAACCCGCAGGGCGTCGAGATCGCCGAGACGGTCCTGCTGCCCGGCGACCCGCTGCGGGCGAAGTTCATCGCCGAGACCTACCTGGACAACCCGCGTCAGTTCAACGCCGTGCGCAACATGCTCGGCTACACCGGAACGTACAACGGAACGCCGGTCTCCGTGATGGGTTCCGGCATGGGGATCCCCTCGATCGGCATCTACTCCTGGGAGCTGATCCACCGCTTCGGCGTCCGCAAGGTCATCCGCGTCGGCTCCATCGGCGCCATGCAGGAGGACATCGACCTCTACGACGTCATCGTCGCCTCGTCGGCCTCGACCGACTCGAACTTCCTGAAGCAGTACAACCTGCCGGGCACCTACGCCCCCACCGCCTCCTGGAAGCTGCTCAAGGCGGTCACCGACCTCGCCGAGGAGCGCGAGGTGCCCCTGCACGTGGGCAACATCCTCAGCTCCGACGTCTTCTACAACTTCGACGAGACCGTCAACTCCCGGTGGGCGCACATGGGCGTGCTCGGCGTCGAGATGGAGTCCGCCGCGCTCTACGCCATCGCCGCCGAGGCCGGCGTCGACGCGCTCGGCGTGTTCACCGTCTCCGACAACCTGGTCACCGGCGGCGCCACCACCGCGGAGGAGCGCCAGACCGCGTTCACCCAGATGATGGAGCTCGCGCTCCCGCTGGCGGAGGTCTAGGGCCGTGAACAAGACACAGACCGCCAAGCAGGGCGAGAAGAACGCCGCCGCGCTCAACCCGAAGCGCGCCGTCCCGATCCTCCTGTTCACCTTCGTCTTCTGCCTCGTCATCGACAACGCCTTCAAGACGATGACGATGCCGATCGCCGAGGGCCTGGGCATCGACGACAACACCGCCTCCCTGCAGGCCTCCCTGGCCGGCGTGATCATCGGCATCGGCGCGGTGGTCTACGCCGCGCTCGCCGACTCGATCTCGATCCGCAAGCTGATGCTCGCCGGTGTCGGCCTGATCGTGGTCGGCTCCGCGATCGGCTGGATCTTCTCCGGCTCCTGGGCGATGGTGCTCACCGGCCGCCTGGTCCAGACCACGGGCCTGGCCGCCGCCGAGACCCTCTACGTCATCTACGTGACCAAGCACCTCAGCGAGGCGGACCAGAAGACCTACCTGGGCTTCTCCACCGCCGCCTTCCAGGCCGGCCTCCTCATCGGCGCGCTGACCAGTGGGTTCGTGTCCACGCACATCTCGTGGACCGCGATGTTCCTCATCCCGCTGATCCTCATCCTCGCCGTCCCGGCCATCTACAAGATGGTCCCCGAGGACGAGGCCGTCGAGGGCCACCTCGACGCCGTGGGGCTCGTGCTCATCGCCGTGTTCGCCACCTCGCTGACGATGTTCATGCAGGCGTTCAACTTCCTGTGGCTCATCCCGGCCGTCCTGGGTGTCGCCGGCTTCGCCTGGCACATCCAGCGCGCCCAGCACCCCGTGGTCAAGCCGGAGTTCTTCAGCAACGGCCGCTACGTCTGGACCCTGGTGATGGTCTTCCTGGTCTACTCCACGCAGCTCGGCTTCATCTTCCTGCTGCCGTACGCCGCGCAGGACCTGCACGGCATGTCCATCGACCGCGCCAGCCTGCTGATGGTGCCCGGCTACATCTGCGCGATCCTCGTCGGCGTCTTCTCGGGCCGCATCGGCAAGGTGCTGACGAGCCGGACGACCATCTACATCGCCTTCGGCATGATCGTCGGCGCCCTGGTCCTGTGCGCCCTGTTCATGAACCTGCACGTCGCGGTGCTCATCGTCGCGATCATCGCCTTCGCCTCCGGCTTCGCGCTCTTCTACGCGCCGCTGGTCAACACGGCCCTGAGCAACATCCCGGCGCAGAAGTCCGGCATCGCCATCGGCTTCTACAACCTGACGATCAACATCGCGGTCCCGCTGGGCATCGCCTACTCCGCCAAGCTCAACGACATCACGGATAACTATTCGGTGATCCTGTGGGTCCTCGCGGCCGTCGCCGCCGCCGGCAGCACGATCTACGTGGTCGCCGACCTGGCCATGGCCCGCAGGGAGCAGGCCCCCGCCCGCGTCGCCTGAACCCCGCCCCGAGCCCGAACAACACCACCTCCAAGGAGAGAAAATGACTGACCCCAAGACCGTCGCGGACATGATCGACCACACCCTGCTCAAGCCGGAGTCCACCCCGGACGACGTCACCGAGCTGATCGCCGAGGCTGCGAAGCTGGGCACCTACTCCGTGTGCGTCTCCCCGTCGCAGCTGCCCGTCGAGACCCCCGAGGGCGTCCACGTCGCCACCGTCGTCGGCTTCCCCTCCGGCGCCGTCAAGGCCGAGATCAAGGCCGCCGAGGCCGCCCGTGCCGTCGAGGACGGCGCAGAGGAGGTCGACATGGTCATCAACATCGCCTTCGCGCTGACCGGCCACTTCGACGAGCTCGAGTCCGAGATCCGCACCGTGCGCGAGGCGATCCCCGGCGTCGTGCTCAAGGTGATCCTTGAGACTGCAGTGCTTGACGACGCCGCGGTGGTCACCGCCTGCCGCGCCGCCGAGGCGGCGGGCGCCGACTTCGTGAAGACCTCCACCGGTTTCCACCCCGCCGGCGGCGCGAGCGTGCACGCGGTGAAGCTGATGGCCGACACCGTGGGCGGGCGCCTGGGTGTGAAGGCCTCCGGCGGGATCCGCACCGGCGCCGACGCGCTGGCGATGATCGAGGCGGGCGCGACCCGGCTGGGCCTGTCCTCCTCGGCGAAGGTGCTGGCCGACATCGAGAACGAGGCGAAGTAGCCGTGGACACCGATTCTGAACTGACGACGCCGGCCGCGGGCGACGAGGCGCTCCTCGCGCACGCCCGCCGGTGGGCCGAGCACGACCCGGACCCGGCCACCGCCGCCGAGGTGCGCGGCTGGATCGACTCCGGTGACACCGAGGCGCTGGCGGCGGCCTTCGCCGGGCCGCTGGCCTTCGGCACCGCCGGGCTGCGCGCCGCGGTCGGCGCCGGGGAGTCCCGGATGAACCGCGCCGTGGTCATCCGCACCACCTACGGTCTCATGCGCTGGCTGCGCCGCACGGTCGCGGACCCGGTCGTGGTCGTCGGCTGCGACGCCCGCCACGGCTCGGCGCAGTTCCAGAAGGACGTCGCGAAGGTCGTGGCGGCGGGCGGCGGCACGGCGCTGGTGCTGCCGGCGGAGAACCCGACGCCGCTGACCGCGTTCACGGTGCGCCACGCAGGTGCCGACGCCGGCGTGATGGTCACCGCCTCGCACAACCCGCCGGCCGACAACGGCTACAAGGTCTACCTGGGCGGGCGCGTGGTCACCGGCGACGGCCAGGGCTCGCAGCTGATCTCGCTGGCTGACAAGGAGATCGCCGGGGAGATCGCGGCCGCCCCCGCGGCCGACGAGATCCTCGCCGCCGCCTCCGACGGCCGTTCCGCGGACGGTGACCACTCCGCGCACGCCGCCGGTGAGACCACCCGCGCCAACGCCGCCGGTGAGATCCGTGACGTGGACACCCGCGCCGAGTACATCGGCCGCGCACTCCAGCTGACCGGCCCGGTCACCGACCTGACGATCGCGCTGACCGCCATGCACGGCGTGGGCGCGGCCATCGGCGAGGAGCTGCTCAACCGCGCCGGGTTCACCGTCTCGCTGGTGCCCGAGCAGGCCGAGCCGGACCCGGACTTCCCCACCGTGGAGTTCCCCAACCCGGAGGAGCCCGGTGCGCTGGACCTGGGCAAGACCCACGCGGAGAAGATCGGCGCGGACGTGCTCATCGCCTACGACCCGGACGCCGACCGCTGCGCCGTCGCTGTGCCCGGCGACTCCGGCTGGCGCCAGCTGACCGGTGACGAGACCGGCGTCCTGCTGGGCGACTACCTCGCTCGCCGCGCCGCGGCCGGCGCCGAGAACGACGCCGCGGACGCGAAGGGCACCTTCGCCAACTCGATCGTCTCCTCGCGCCTACTCGGGCGCATCGCGGAGCACTACGGCTACGGCCACGAGGAGACCCTGACGGGCTTCAAGTGGATCTCGCGGGTGCCGGGACTGGTCTTCGGCTACGAGGAGGCCATCGGCTTCTGCCCGGACCCGGACGCCGTGCACGACAAGGACGGCATCTCTACCTCGGTGGTGCTGGCCAGCCTGGCCGCGGAGCTGAAGGCCGAGGGCAAAACGCTGGTGGACCGGCTCGCGGAGATCCACGCGATGGTCGGCCCGCTGACCACCCGCCCGCTGACCTTCCGCGTGGCGGACACCTCGCTGATCGGCAAGGCGATGGAGAAGGTCGCCACCGAGCCGCCGACGCAGTTCGCCGGCTCCCCGGTCGCGGAGACGAAGGAGTTCTCGCAGGGCTTCATCTTCTTCACCGAGGCCGACGACCGCGTCGTGGTCCGCCCCTCGGGCACGGAGCCGAAACTGAAGTGCTACCTCGAGTCGCCCGACCCGGAGCGCCTGGCGCCGATCTCGGAGGGCCTGCGCGCCTACTTCGGCCTCTGACGGGCCCGGGCCGCGCAGGCGCCGGCTCGTGGCCGCCTGCGGCCCCCGGCTCCGCTGGCCCCGGGCGGCGCCCCGACCACCCGACGCAGAAATAACCCCGCCGCACCTCTCGGTGCGACGGGGTTTTCGTGGTGCCGGGTAGAAGATTCGAACTTCTGAAGGCAATGCCGGCGGATTTACAGTCCGCTCCCTTTGGCCGCTCGGGCAACCCGGCAGACGTCACGTACTGGAACCGTGGACCGGCTCCGTGGCGCGGGTTCATACTCTACTACGACGGCCCGGCCGCACACCAAATCATTGCGCTCAACTGCACAGATGCCCCGCCCGGGCCCCGGACCTAACCGACGCGGCTAGCGGTGTACTCGGCCAGCTGCCGCAGCGCCGCCGTCACCGGCCCGTCGGGCAGGTGGGTCAGGCACTCCTCGGCCTCGTCGACCCAGGCGCGCACGTCGACCAGCGCGCGCTCGCGCCCGCCGGAGCGCTCCAGCAGCCCGAGCACCTCGGCCAGCACGGCGTCGTCGGTGACGGGGCCGTCGAGCAGCTCGCGCAGCCGCGCGCCGGTCTCGTTGTCCTCGGCCATCGCGTAGAGCACCGGCAGCGTGAACACGCCCTCGCGCAGGTCGGTGCCGCGCTCCTTGCCGGACTCCTCCGGGTCGGAGAAGACGTCGATGATGTCGTCGACGATCTGGAAGACCATGCCGATCGCGCGCCCGTAGCCGTGCAGCGCGGAGATCCGCTCGGTGTCCGCGCCGCCGTGCAGGCCGCCCAGGTAGCCGGCCGAGGCGATGAGCACACCGGTCTTCTCGCGGATGACCTGCGTGTAGTGCTCGATCGGGTCGCCGCCACGGGCGCCGACGGTCTCGCGCATCTGGCCGGTGACCAGCTCGCCGAAGGTCTCGGAGAAGTGGCGCACGGTGGCCACGCCCAGGTCCGCCATCAGCCCGGAGGCCAGGGCCAGCAGCCGGTCGCCAGCGAGGATCGCCACGGAGTTGCCCCAGCGCGCGTTCGCCGACTCCACGCCGCGGCGCCGCTGCGCCTCGTCCATGACGTCGTCGTGGTACAGCGTCGCCAGGTGCGTCATCTCGACCAGCGCAGCGGCCTTGACCACGTCGTCGCACATCGGGCGGTCGCCGTACTCGCTGGCCAAAAGCGCGAACATCGGCCGGAAGCGCTTGCCGCCCGCCTTGGCGAGGTGCAGCACCTTCTCCGAGACGATCTCGTCGCCCTCGGACAGCTTGCGCTCGAGCAGGTCCTCCACGCGTGCCATGGCGTCGTTCAGCCGGGCGGCGAGGGCCTCGTCGCTCAAGGGGAGGGACCCGGAGACTACGTCCGGGGTGCCTTCACCGTGGATCTTCAAAATTGGTGTCCTTACCGTTCACAGGCCTGTGCGTGCGTGGCCGGGCGCGGCCGCGCACCTCGGTTGTCGACGCGCCAACAGCGCGTCGGAGCTCGCCCACAACCGTAGCCCACGCACCCGTCGAAAGTGCACCCGGGCCGCATGCGTCGCCGCAGGGGACGCACCCGGGGGTGCCACGCGGGCGTCGTCAAGCGTCGATGGGACAATGACGGGCGTGGTTGAGCAAGTGCACACGGACGTCCTCGTCGTCGGCGCCGGGCCCGCGGGCTCCGCGGCGGCGATCCATGCCGCGCGCGCCGGACGCGGGGTGATCCTCGCCGACGCCGCGCGGTTCCCGCGCGACAAGACCTGCGGCGACGGGCTGACCCCGCGCGCGATGCACCAGCTGCGCCGGCTCGGCGTCGCGGGCGAGGTGCTCGGCGCCTACCGCAACCGCGGCCTGAAGCTGCACGGCTTCGGCGACTCGGTGACGGTGCCGTGGCCCGACAGCCGCTTCGGGGCTGAGGGTTCCGCGGTGCCGCGCACGCTTTTCGACGCCGCGCTGGTCCGGGCCGCCGCCGACGCCGACGCCGAGCTGTGGGGCGGGGCGCGCGCGAGCGCGGTCGAGCGCGACGCCGCCGGGGCGGTCCGGGAGGTCACGTTCGTGCGCGACGGGGCCGAGCGGCGCGTGCGCTGCCGGCACCTGATCGTCGCCGACGGCGTGCGCTCGGAGCTCGGGCGGCGCCTGGGCCGGAAGTGGCACCGCGGCGAGGTCTACGGCATCGCGGCGCGCTCGTACTGTCGCAGCCCGCGCGCCCGGGAGGAGTGGATCCACTCGCACCTGGAGCTGCGCGACGCCGACGGCGTGGTGCAGCCCGGTTACGGGTGGATCTTCCCGCTTGGCGACGCCCCGGTGGGCGGCGACCCCGACGCCGCTGCGGCGCGGCTGCGTGGCGGCGCTGATGCGGGCGCTGACGCGCCCGGCGCAGGCGGTTCCGCTGCGGGCTGGGTGAACCTGGGCTGCGGGGCGCTGTCGACGGCGGCGCGCCCGGCGAAGGTCAACACGAAGAAGCTGCTGTCGCACTACGCCGCCGCGCGCAGCGAGGCGTGGACGCTCGGCGAGGAGCAGCACGTGACCTCGGCGATGCTGCCGATGGGCGGCGCGGTCAGCGGTGTCGCAGGCCCGAACTGGGCGCTGATCGGCGACGCGGCAGCCTGTGTCAACCCGCTCAACGGCGAGGGCATCGACTACGCCCTGGAGACCGCCGAGCAGGTCGTCGCGCTGATCTGCGCGGCCGGCGGCGACGGCGGGGATCTCACGGCCGCCTGGCCAGCGCTGCTCAACGAGCACTACGGCGAGGCGTTCCTGCTGGCGCGCACGCTGGCCCGCGCGCTGACGCACCCGCGGTTCCTGCCGGCGGTGGGCCCGCTGGGGCTGCGCGGCCCGGCGGCGCGGGTGATCATGCCGGCGGCGGCGCGGCTGATGGGCAACCTCGTCACCGACGAGGACCGCGACCTGGTCGCGCGCGTGTGGCGGGCGGCCGGCGCGGTCACGAAGGCCGCCCGCGCGGGCTCGCCGCTCTGGGCGCCCGCGGAAGTCGCCCCGGCGAGCTAGGCGCCGGGCTTGACGGCGGAGTGGATCGCGACGATGCCGAGGGTCAGGTTCTGCCACCCGGCGTCGGTCCACCCGTTGCGGTTGATCTCGCGGGCGAGCCCGACCTGGTCGGGCCACTGGCGGATCGAGTCGGCGAGGTACTCGTAGGCCTCGGGGTTCGAGGAGACCAGCCGCGCGATCTGCGGCAGCAGGCGCATCAGGTACTCCTTGTAGACCGTCGCGAAGACGGGCACCACGGGCGTGGAGAACTCGTTGACCAGCAGGCGTCCGCCCGGCTTGGTCACGCGCGCCATCTCGCGCAGCGCGGCGCGGAAGTCGTGGACGTTGCGCAGCCCGTAGGAGATGGTCACCGCGTCGAAGGTCTCGTCGGCGAAGGGCAGGCGCATCGCGTCGCCGCACACCTTGGGCACGTCGCGGTCGCGGCCGGCCTTGAGCATGCCGCGCGAGAAGTCGCAGGCCACGCACCAGGCGCCGGAGCGGGAGAGCTCCACGGTCGACACGGCGGTGCCGGCGGCCAGGTCGAGGACCTTCTCGCCGGGCTTCAGGTCGAGGCGCTCGCGCGTGCGGCGCCGCCAGTAGCGGTCCTGCCCGAAGGACAGGACGGTGTTCGTGATGTCGTAACGCTTGCCGACGTCGTCGAACATCCCCGCGACGTCGAGCGGCTTCTTGTCCAGGTCTGCCTTAGCCACGTCGGCCGAGTCTACCGTCCATCCGCTTGCCGACGTCGCGCGGAGCACGTCGGCGGTCCCCCACGGCCTGGTGCGTGGCGGCGCACGCACTCGGCTGCCCGGGTGAAGCGCCGCTCAGGGAAGGCGCAACCGGACCGGCCCGCGCCCGAAGGCCTTTTAAGCGGCGCCGGCGTTGCGGGCGTCGCCGGCGAGATGGCCCGCACGCCCGGCGCGCCCGGCGCGGGCGCCTCGCACCGCGTGGCCGGCCGCCAGGTCCGCGGTCCACAGCGGGCGGTAGGCCGCCTTGAGCGCCGCCAGGCCGGTCGGCCGGAACCGGCCGATGACCTCCCGGTAGTGCCCCAGCAACTTCTCGCCCTGCGCGTACCAGGTGCGGTTCTCCACGGTCTCCCGGCAGGTACGCGCCATGGTGTCGTGCACGGCGTCGTCAAGCAGCCGCTCCACGGCTGCGGGCAGGTCGCGGGAGAAGGTCGCGACGTCGAGGAGCTCGCCGGTGACGGACTGCTCGATGAGGTCGACGGGGCCGCCGGCGCGCGGGCCGATGGTGGGCACGCCCGAGGCCTGCGCCTCCTGGACGGCCTGGCAGAAGGTCTCGAACTCACCGGGGTGGACGAACAGGTCGAGCGAGGCGTAGGCCTCGGCGAGCCGGTCGCCGCCGAGTTGGCCGGTGAACACGGCGTCGGGCATCAGTTCGCGCAGGCGGTCGCACTCGGGGCCGTCGCCGACGATGACCAGCTGGATGTCCGGGCGCCCGGAGAGCACGGCGAGGCGGTGCACTCCCTTCTCCGCGGCGAGGCGGCCGACGAAGCCGACGACGCGCTTGCGGCCCGTCGGTTCCCAGCTGCGACGCAGCTCGGCGGAGCGCTTGGCCGGGTTGAAGCGCTCCGCGTCGACGCCGCGGCCCCAGCGGTAGACGTTGCGCACGCCGTGGGCGGTCAGCGCGGCGATCGTCGGCGAGGACGGCGCCAGGGTGCGCGCGCACGCGTTGTGCACCAGGCGGGTCCACTCCCAGGCGGCGGTGGCCAGGGGGCCGAGGTGGTAGCGCCCGGAGAAGCCGGCGACGTCGGTCTGGTAGACGCCGACGGCCGGCACGCCCAGCTGCGCGGCCGAGTAGGCGCCCGCCGCGCCGAGGACGAAGGGGCTGGCCAGGTGGACCACGTCCGGCTCGAAGTCGCGCAGCACGGCCGTCACGGTCGGGGTGGGCACGCCGACGGGCAGCGAGTCGACGAGCGGGACGCGCACGGTGGGCACGCGGTGGATCGGGAAGCCGCGGTACTCGGGGATCTCCTCTTCGAAGCCGCGGGCGCCGGGGGCGACCACGACGGCCTCGTGACCGGTGGCCTCGAGGTGCTCGAGGACGCGCAGCACCGAGTTGGTCACGCCGTTGACGTTGGGCAGGAATGACTCCGTGACGATACCGATCCGCATGCCTGTCATCCTTTCCGTGCGCCACTGCCGGGTGTTGTCCACCGGTGGTACTTAGTTTGAAGCTTAAGAGAAGTCGCGGTGAACTGTGTCACCCGCGCGGGCCGCGTCCCACCCGCGCCTGCCGTTGCCGACGGTTGCCGACGCTGCCCGCCAGCCACCACAGCAGCCCCGCGACCACGGTGCACACCAGCCACGAGGAGGCCGCCGGGGTCAGCGCCAGCGTCCACCCGCGGCCCTCGATCTTGACCAGGGCGGGGTCGTCGACGGCGTAGGTGACCCAGACGCGCTGGCCCTCCTGCAGCCCGCCCGGGTAGGCCACCCCGCCCGGCGGGGAGTGGAAGATGCCCTCGGCGTCCTGGTAGTCGACGGTGGTGCGCCGCCAGCCGACGTCGGTGACCTCGGCCAGGGCGCGCCCCGGGTCGGCGGCGATGGTGCGGTCGTTGAGCGCGGGCCCGATGACCATCGCCGCGCAGCCCAGGCACGCCAGCGTGTAGAGCGCCACGATGAACTGGCGCACGCGCTTGCGCAGCCCGCCGCTGTCCACTACGCGCCCTCCCCGACAGCGCGCACGGCGACCTTCTGCACGGTCTCCGTCAGCGCGCGCCGCGTGGCGCGCGTCGTGCGCGCCTCGATGACGTGGAAGCGCGGGTGCCCGGCGGCGTCGACGAGGGCGTCGACGAGTTCCCCGAGATTTCCGACGCGTGCGTGCTCCACCCCGTAGGCTGCACAGAGCTCGCCCAGGTCGACGCCGGTCGGCGTGGCGAAGGCGCGCTCGAAGCCCGGGCGCAGGCCAGGCGCGCCGATCTCGAGGGACTCGAAGATGCCGCCGCCGTCGTCGTTGGCGACCACGACCGTCAGGTTGTCCGGGCGCGGTTCGTCGGCGCCGATGAGCAGGCCGCCGACGTCGTGCAGGAAGGCCAGGTCGCCGAGCAGGGCGACGGTGCGCGGGGCCGTCGGCAGTTCGGGGTGCTCGGCCTGGGCTGCCAGGGCCGCGCCGACCGCCTGGGAGACCGAGCCGTCGATGCCGGCCGCCCCGCGCGGGGTCAGCGTGCGCACGCCGGCGAACGGCAGGCCGACCCAGGAGAGGTCGCGCACCGGGTTCGACGCCGCGGCGAAGAGCGTGTCGCCGTCGCCGAGCTCGTCGGCCACCGCGGCGGCCACGTGCAGGCCGGTGAAGCCGTACTCGGAGTCGGCCAGCCCGGCGCGCACGGCCTCGGCGGCCAGCTGGGAGGCGCGCTCGCAGGCGGCCAACCACTCCCGGCGCGGGGCGCCCGAGGCCCTGACCCGGGAGCCGACGCGGGAGGCAGCGCCCTCCGGGTCGGTGACCGTCTCCGTGCGGCTGAGCACGATCACCTCCGGCGGCGTCGCAGGCGCCGCCGCGGAACCGCCGGCGCCGGCGGGCGCGACGTCGTCAAGCACACCCGCGGCAAGCCGCAGCACGGCGCGGTGCAGGGTGGGGTGACCTACGACGATGACCTGCTCGGGGCGCAGCGCGGCGGCGGCCAACGGGTGGACGGGGTTGAGCGGGGCGGGCGCGCTGGGCTCGGCGATGGTGGGCGCCTCCTCGAGGCCGGGGACCTCCCAGGCCTCGTCGCCGGCGATGACGAGGGTGTCGCGCGTGAGGTCGACAGCGACCTCGCCGTGGTCGACGCCCGGGGTGACCGGGCGCGGGCGCGTGGTACGGGCCCCACCGACCGGCTCGGGCGCGACCGGCGGCACCAGCGGGTTGTCCAGCGCGACGTTGAGGTGGGCCTGCGCGTGGGCGGCGAGGAACGCGTCGATCTGCGCGGCCGCCCCCTCGCCGGTCCCGACGTGGTCGACCTGCAGGGTCGGCGCGTAGCCGCCGAAGAGGCCGCGCTGCACGATCGTCTGCGAGGCGCCGGTGCCCACCAGGCGGGCGGGGCGGTCGGCGGCGAGGACGACCAGCGGGGTGTGCGACTGGGCGGCCTCGACGACGGCGGGCAGGCAGTTGGCCACGGCCGTGCCGGAGGTCATGCACACCGCCACGCGGCGGCGCTGCGCGCGGGCCAGGCCCAGGGCGAGGAAGGCGGCGGAGCGCTCGTCGACGCGCACGTGCACGCGCAGGTCGCGCCGGGCGGTCAGCGCCAGGGTCAGGGGCGTGTTGCGCGAGCCGGGGCAGACGACGACGTCGGTGACGAAGCCGGCGAGCCGGTCGACCACCTCGGCGGCCAGTGCGGTCGAGGGTGCGGCATCACGGGAATCGCTCATGGCCCCCGATTCTAGAGCCCCGGCGCGCGGCACCCGGCGGGCGTGCGGCGCGCCCCGCCTCAGCCCGCGGTGTCCGGCGCCGGCTCGCCGCCGGGCTGCGCGCCGTCCCCACCGGTGAGCCTGCCGAGGAAGTCGTCCCACAGCTCGCGCAGCTGCGCCTCGTCGGTCGGCGCCTCCTCCGGCAGCTCGGGCAGCTGCGAGGTGTCGAAGCTCGGCAGCTCGCTGGGCAGCTCGAAGCGCGGCCCGGTCGGCTCCTCGGTGACGGTGGTGCGCTCGGTGGAGGTGACCTCCTCGGTGGTGGTCACCTCGGTCGACTCGCCGTCGCCGCCGGTGGTGCGTCCGAGCAGGAAGAGCAGCGCGCCGGCCAGCAGCACCGCCAGCGTCACCCCGATGACCTTGCCGGTGCCCGACCCCGAGCCGCCCGAGCGGCGCGGGCGCTCCTCGAAGTGGCGTAGGTCGCGGCCGCGCTCGTCGCGGTTGTCGTAGTCGTCGTAGCCGTCGTCGTAGTAGGCGTCGTCGTAGTAGGCGTCGTCGTAACCGTCGTCGTAGCGCGCGTCGCGCGGCGGGATGTACTGGCGCGGCTGCTGCGGCCCCGGCTCGCCGGCCGCGCCCAGGTAGCGCGTCGAGTCCGCGCCCGGGCGGCCGCGGTAGTTGCTTTCCGACGCCGCGCCCAAGTACCGCGTGCCCTCCCCGTCGCCGTAGGCGTCGCGACGTCCCCCCGGTTCCCGTCCCGACGAGGGGCCGAGGTAGCGCGTGGAGTCGTCGTCGGAACCGCCGTAGCGGTAGTTGTCGTTGGCCATCTCGCTCCTCCGGGGTCGTTCTCGACGGTGGCGCATGGACGCACGCCGTGCTTGCGGGCACTCTACCGCCGCAGCCTGGCAGTCCGCGGCCGGTCGGCGTAGCCGCGGCTGCACAACGGCGTCGGGTCCGCTGTCCGGGGAGCTGGCTTTTCACCCGACCCCGGCGCGCACCGGGCCGCGCGCTACTCCGCGCGACGCTCCCGCCCCGCTGCCGCGAGCGCCCGCCCGGTCGCGGTGTCGCCGGCCGCCAGCTGCGCCGGGGTGGCGTCGGCGATGATGCGCCCGCCGCGCTCGCCGGCGCCCGGCCCGGTCTCGAGCACGCGGTCGGCCGCGGCGATCACCCGCGGGTCGTGCTCGACGACGATGACCGTCCCGCCGGCGTCGGCGAGCCCCTCGAGCACGGCGAGCAGCCGGTCGACGTCGGCCGGGTGCAGCCCGGTGGTCGGCTCGTCGAGCAGGTAGACGGTGCGCCCGCGCCGCGCCTTGGTCAGCTCGGTGGCCAGCTTGATGCGCTGGGCCTCGCCGCCGGACAGCGTCGGCGCGCCCTGCCCGAGCCGCAGGTAGCCCAGCCCCATCGACTGCAGCGTGGTGATCACGGGCTGGTCCTCGAAGACCTCGGCGGCCTCGTCGACGGTCATGGCGAGCACGTCGGCGATGGTGTGGCCGTTCCAGGTCACCTCGAGGGTCTCGTCGTTGTAGCGCCGCCCGCCGCAGTCGGGGCACGTCGTGTACGAACCCGGCAGGAAGACCAGCTCGACTTCGATCTCGCCCTCGCCGCGGCAGGTCGGGCACTGGCCCTGCTTGACGTTGTAGGAGAACCGCGAGACGGTCCAGCCGCGCCTCTTGGCCTCCTCGGTGCCGGCGAACAGGCGGCGCACCGTGTCGAAGAAGCCGGTGTAGGTCGCCAGGCACGAGCGCGGCGTGCGCCCGATCGGCTTCTGCGAGATCGGCAGCACGCGCCCGGCCTGCTCCTCGGCGGCGTCGGTGAGCATGTCGAGCAGCGTCGTCTTGCCCGAGCCCGACACGCCCGCGATCACCGTGAACTGCCCGAAGCCGACCTCCAGGTCCAGGTCGCGCACCGTCCTTGACGACGCCTGGTGCAGCTCCAACATTCCCGACGCGGCCCGCGGTGCGTCGTTGAGGCGCGGCGCGCCCACGGCCAGGGCCGCGGCCGTCGGAGAGGGTACGGCGTGCGTGCCGCCCTGCGCACCGGTGCCCGGCGTGTTCCCGGCGCGCTCGGTCCGTCCGGCGGAGTCCGTGCCCGGCGCGTCGCTGCTCCCCGCAGCGCCCTGCGAAGCGACGGCCGCTTCGAGATAGTCCGCGGTGGGGCCGGAGTAGACGATGCGCCCGCCGCCGGTGCCGGCGCCCGGGCCGACGTCGACGATCCAGTCCGAGGCCGCCACCAGGTCCATGTCGTGCTCGACGAGCATGACCGTGTTGCCCTGGGCGATGAAGCGCCGCGCGATGTCGAGCACCGCCCGCCGCTCCACCGGGTGCAGCCCCGCCGAGGGCTCGTCGAGGACGTACATCACCCCGAACAGGCCCGTCTTGAGCTGCGAGGCCAGCCGCACGCGCTGCAGCTCGCCGGCCGAGAGCGTGCGCGCCGGGCGGTCCAGCGAGAGGTGGCCCAGCCCCAGCTCGAGGGCGGAGTCCAGGATGGGGCGCAGGGCACCCAGCAGCAGGCGCTCGGCCTCGGAGGAGGCGTACGCGACGTCGGCAAGCATGTCGGCGAGCCGCTCCAGCGGCACCTGCCCCAGCTCGTCGATGGGCAGGCCGGCGTACGTCACGGACAGCGCGTCGCGGCCGAGGCGGCGGCCGTCGCAGGTCGGGCAGACGGACTCCTCCATGAAGGAGATGGTGCGCTTGCGCAGCGTGTCCGACTCGGTCTCGGCCAGGGTCTTGCGCAGGTAGTTCGCCGTCGAACGCCAGGTGCCCTGGTACTGCTTCTCCACCTGGTCGGCGCGGCGGTCGGGGGTCACGGTGACCACGGGGGTCTCGTCGGTGAACAGGATCCAGTCGCGCGTAGCCTGGTCGATGTCGCGCCACGGGGTGTCCATGGGCATGCCCAGGGTGTCGAGGATGTCGCGGAAGTTCTTGCCCGCCCACGCGCCGGGCCAGGCCTTGATCGCGCCGTCGTTGATGCTCAGCGAGGGGTCCGGGACCATCGAGGCCTCGGTGGGCTCGTAGTGCACACCCGTGCCCTGGCAGTCCGGGCACATGCCCACGGCCGTGTTCGGCGAGAAGTGGTCGCTGTCGAGGCGGGTGAGGCCCGCCGGGTAGTCGCCGACGCGCGAGTAGAGCAGGCGCACCGTGTTCGACATCGTCGAGACGGTGCCCACCGTCGAGCGCGCCCCGCCGGCCGAGGTGTTCTGCTGCAGCGCCACCGACGGCGGCAGGCCCTCGACGGCCTCGACCTGCGGGTCCGTCGCCGAGCCGATGAGGCGGCGGGCGAACGGGGCGACCGACTCGAAGTAGCGGCGCTGCGCCTCGCCGTGGACGGTGCCGAAGGCCAGGGAGGACTTGCCCGAGCCCGAGATGCCGGTGACCGCGACCAGCTGACCGCGCGGCACGTCGACGTCCACGCCGGCGAGGTTGTGCAGGTGCGCGCCGCGCACGTGGATCATGCCGTCGTCGTTCGGGTCCGTCGGCGTGTTGGCGGTGCTCTGGGTGGTCTCAGCGCTCATGGGCCCCACTGTAGGGGGCCGCCCCGCGGCGGGCCCGGCCGGGCCGGGCGCCGGCGACGCCGACGCCGACCACCTGACCTCCGGGGGTTCAGCCCGCCCTACTCCCCCGCCCCAGTCTCCCGGTGCGCCTCGGCCAGGCAGGCGTGCGCGGCGCGGATGCGCTCGAACCACCAGTCCCGCCGCTCCGGCGCGGCCGCCAGCTCCGCCAGCCGCTCCGGCTCCGGCACCGCGGGCGCGGTGGGCAGCCGCCCGCCGACGAGCTCGCGCGGGGCGGCGACGTCGGCGGCGAACAGCGACTGCGTGGCCAGCCCCGCCGGCGCCTCGGAGAGCAGCGACGCCGCGACCAGCCCCGCGTTCATGCCCACCGCCGTGTCCAGCGCGCTGGCGACGGTGACGTGCATGCCGGCGCCGCGCAGGTGCTCCGCGATCGCGGCGAGGCGGCGCACCCCGCCCAGCGGGGCGACCTTGAGCACCGCCCAGCCGCACGCCCCGGACCCGGCGACCAGGTAGGGGTCGGCGGCGCGCCGGATCGACTCGTCGGCGGCGATCGGCGTCGCGATCCCCCGCCGGTCCAGCTCCGCGCGCAGCTGCCTAAGCTCCGCGACGCTCGCGCACGGCTGCTCCAGGTAGGCCAGCTCCCCCAGCACCTCGGCCGCGCGCACCGCCTCGGAAACACTCCAGCCCCGGTTGGCGTCCACGCGCACCACCGCGCCCGGGCGCGCGGCGCGCACGGCGGCGACGCGCGCCCGGTCGTCGTCAAGCGTCTGACCGCGCTCGGCGACCTTGACCTTGACGGTGGTGCAGCCGGGGTAGCGCTCGAGCAGCCCGGGCACGCCGGCGGGGTCCATGGCGGGCACGGTGGCGTTGACCTCGACGGACCCGGACGCCGGCGCGGGCAGGCCCAACCAGGCGGTCTCGAGGCCGGCCGCCAGCCACGCGGCGGCCTCGGCGGGCGGGTACTCGAGAAACGGCGCGAACTCGCCCCAGCCGGCCGGCCCCTCGATGAGCGCGGCCTCGCGGACGGTCACCCCGCGGAAGCGCACGCGCATCGGCAGGGCGACGACGTGGGTACGCGCGAGGATCTCCTCGACGGCGGGCAGCGGCGAGGGCAGGACGGGCGGCGGCGGTTGGACGATCATGCCCGCCAGCGTAGGCGGGCGCGCCCTAGACTGGGCGGGCATGAAGCAGCCGAGCTACAGCACCGACCAGCCCTTCGACGCCGCGCAGTGGCGGCCCGTGGCGGGCTTCGAGGACCTGACCGACATCACCTACCACCGCCACGTGGGCGAGACCCGCGCCGACGGGATCGTGCGCATCGCCTTCGACCGCCCCGAGGTGCGCAACGCCTTCCGCCCGCACACCGTCGACGAGCTCTACCACGCGCTCGACCACGCGCGGCGCACCCCGGACGTCGGCTGCGTGCTGCTGACCGGCAACGGGCCGAGCGCCAAGGACGGCGGCTGGGCGTTCTGCTCGGGCGGCGACCAGCGCATCCGCGGCCGCTCCGGATACCAGTACGCCACCGAGCACCGCCACGACGACGCCACCGCCGACGCCTCGACCGTCGACGCCGCGCGAGCCAAGGCCGAGGGCGGCCGGCTGCACATCCTCGAGGTGCAGCGCCTGATCCGCACGATGCCGAAGGTCGTCATCGCCGTGGTCAACGGCTGGGCGGCCGGCGGCGGGCACTCGCTGCACGTGGTCTGCGACCTGACGATCGCCTCGCGCCAGGAGGCCCGCTTCAAGCAGACGGACGCCGACGTCGGCTCCTTCGACGCGGGCTTCGGCTCGGCGCTGCTGGCCCGGCAGGTCGGCCAGAAGTTCGCCCGCGAGATCTTCTTTTTGGGCCGCACCTACGACGCCGAGACGATGCAGCGCATGGGCGCGGTCAACATCGTCGCCGACCACGGCCAGCTGGAGGACGAGGCCGTGCGCGCCGCCCGCGAGATCAACGGCAAGTCGCCGACGGCGCAGCGCATGCTCAAGTTCGCGTTCAACATGGCCGACGACGGCATGATGGGCCAGCAGGTATTCGCCGGCGAGGCGACCCGCCTGGCCTACATGACCGACGAGGCCGTCGAGGGCCGCAACTCCTTCCTGGAGAAGCGCGAGCCGGACTGGTCGCAGTTCCCCTACTACTACTGACCGTCGATTGACGACGTCCCGGTGGGCGCCGTCGGCGCGCACGTGCGGCGTGGGTGCGTGGGGCGGGCACCGTAGCCCGGGTCCCCGGCCGGCCGCCGCCATCCGGCAACCCGCGTCAGCGCACGCTGAGCAGCGCGCGGCGGGCGGCCCAGGTCGCGGCGGCGAGCAGCGGCAGGCCGAGCGCGGCCGCCGTGGTGAGGCGTGCGGCGGTGTCGGCGGTCTGCGCCCAGGACGGCAGGGCGGGCAGCCACAGCGGGGTCTGGGCGAGGACGTCACCGCCGAGGGTCGCCGAGACCACCGTCCACACCACGGCCGCGGCGACGGCCCACGCGGTGCCGAGGCGCACGGTCAGCGCCAGCGCGACGGCCGCGAGCACGCACCCGCTCAGGCAGGCCACGGCCGCCCAGCGGACCAGGGCGGCGAACGCGGTCGCGGTGCCGGAACCCGTCGCGGTGATCACCTGGACCGCTGCTGCGGTATCCACACCCGCGGCGGACAATCCCGCGCCCTCGCCGGCTCCGGCGAAAACCACGGCGAGCGCGGCGACAACGCACATGCCGGCGACGACCAGGAAGATCCAGGCCACGAGCGCCCCCGGCACGCGGGGGTTCTCCACCCGGACCAGCGGCCAGGCCCCCGCCAGGGCGGGCCAGACCAGTACGGGCAGCACCCCGGCGCCCAGCGGCAGGACCGCGAAGATGAACAGCCCACGCACGTACGAGGCGTCGTAGACCGCGGCCGCGACCGCCAGCGCGAGCACGCTGAGACCCACCGCGACGAGCACCGCCGGGGTGGCGGCCACCCGCGCGGTCGCCCGCAGCGCCGCCAGGGCTGAACCCGCGGCCGACAGCGCCGGGCGGCGCGCTGACCGCACCGGGTCTCGCGGCGCGTGCCGCACACCAGACCCAACCCCGAACGAGTCCGGAGCACCCTCGGCACCCGCACCGCGCCGGGCGGTGGTCGGTACCGCGCCCGTGGGGGCAGGCGGGACGTCGGCAATTGGACGACGCGGGCGGCGCCCGCGGGGCGGCACCGTGACCGCGGCGGCGGCGCCGAACAGCGCGAGCAGGCCGCACAGCGCGGCGGGCCACCACGGCGTCTGGGCGGCCAGCGGCGAGCCCGGCTCGAGCGGCAGCAGGTTGAACTGCACGCCGAGCAGCGGCAGGACCAGGCGCAACGGCCACGTCGGCGGCAGCGTCCACCACCACGGCGCGGCGACCGCGGCGCCCAGGATCTGCCAGACGACGCCGGCGACGAGGACCGCGACGGTGCCGCGGCGCCGGGCCAGGGCGGCCGCGAGCCCCGCCACGCCGAGCGCGCCGAGCAGCGCCGCCGCGCCGACCGCCGCGACCAGCCACGCCCGGGCCATGCCGAACAGCACTGCGGCGAGGAAGGTCACCCCGAAGTTGAGGACGTGGAAGGCGGCGACGGCCAGCCAGACCACCACCAGACGCGCGGCGCGCTGCCGGCGCACCGGGACCGGCCGCCACGCCGTGCCGCCGGCGCGGGCGGTGCGTTCGCGGGACTCGGCGACGGCGGCGAAGAGGCCGACGAGCGGGGCGGCCATGCCGGTCAGGTAGAGGCCCTGCCAGTTGAGGACGGTGGCGGCGTCGGCACCCGGGGGCGCCGAGAGCGGGCCGAAGAGCGCGGTGACCGCGCCGAGCAGCAGCCCGAGCAGCGGCAGGCGGGCCAGCGCGGAGCCGCGGGCGCGGATCAGCTCGGCACGCAGGTGGCCGGGCCGGTGCGGGCGGCGCGCGGCGGCCGGGCGCGCGGCGCTCATCGGGCGTCCTCGGCGGTCAGGCGGAGGAAGGCGGCCTCGAGGTCGCCGTCGGCGCCGTCGGCGCCGGGGGCGAGTTCGGTGAGCGGGCCGGAGTAGCGCACCCGCCCGCCGGCGAGCACGGTGGCGTCGTCGGCGAGGTGGCGGACCTCGCCGAGCTGGTGCGAGCTGACCAGCACGGTGCCGCCGCGGGCCGCGCGCTCGCGCAGGAAGCCGCGCAGGTCGGCGATGCCCTGCGGGTCCAGCCCGTTCTGCGGCTCGTCGAGCACGAGGATCTCCGGCTCGCCGAGCAGCGCCTGGGCCAGCGCCAGGCGCGCCTTCATGCCCGTGGAGAAGTTCCTCGCCTTCTTCTTTCCGACGTCGCCGAGCCCCACGAGCGCCTGCACCCGCTCGACCTCCGCGTCGGGCAGGCCGAGCAGCGTGGTGTGCACGCGCAGGTTGTCGCGCGCCGAGAGGTGGCCGTAGCAGGCGGGGCCGTTGACGGAGGCGCCGATGTGGCGCAGGGAGTCGCGGGTGAAGGGGGAGCCTGCGACGGTGACGGTGCCGGCGTCGGGTGCGAGCAGGCCCAGCAGCACGGAGAAGAGGGTGGACTTGCCGGCGCCGTTGCGGCCGAGCAGGGCGTGCACGCGGCCCGGGCGGGCAGCGAGGGCGACGTCGTCGAGGACGCGGCGGCCGCCGAAGGAGACGGTCACGCCCTCGCAGGCGAGAGCCGCCGTACCCGGTGATGCGGAAGCGACGTCTTCTGGGCGCCCCGTGCGCCCGGGCTGCGCGGCGCGCCGGGGGCTGTCGGTCGGTACGGGGTCACTGTGTGCGTTCATGGGGCCGATGCTCCCCGGCCGGGCGGGGTGCGCACATCGGGCCGCGGGACCGTTTCCGCGCGGGCGTCTCCTACCGCGGTAGGAGCCCGGCGCGCTGCACGAGGAGCACCAGCGCGACCCGGTCGCGCGCGCCGAGCTTGGCCAGCAGGTTCGACACGTGGGTCTTGACGGTCGTCTCGGCGATGTGCAGCGACTCCGCGATCTCCGGGTTGGTGGCCCCGCGCCCGATCTCGGCGAGCACCTCCAGCTCGCGGGCGGTCAGCAGGCTGAGGCCCTGGCGTTCCTCGGGCCGCAACGCACTGCGTGCGGCCACCGCCTGCCGGTAGCCCTCCAGCACGGGGCCGGTCACCCCGCTGGCCAGCACGGACTCGCCCCGGGCGACGGTACGCACGGCGTCGGCAAGCACGTCCGGCTCGGCGTCCTTGAGCAGGAAGCCGTGCACCCCGGCGGCGATGGCGGAGCGCACGAGCGCGGGGTCGCGGAAGGTGGTCAGCATCATCACGGCCGGCGCCTCCGGCAGCGCGAGGATCTCGCGGGCGGCGGCGATGCCGTCGAGGCCTGGCATGCGGATGTCGAGCACGGCGACGTCGACGCCGCCGGCGGCGTCCCGGACGGCGCGCACGGCCGCCGCACCGTCGGCCGCGGTGGCGGTGACCCGGATGTCGTCCTGGGCGTTGAGGATCGTGGTCAGGGCGCCGAGCAGCAGCGTCTGGTCGTCGGCGAGCAGCACGCGGATCACGGGCGCCTCCCCAGTTCGGCGCGGAGGGTGAAGACGTCGCCCACGTGCTCCGTGCGCAACGAGCCGCCGACGGCGCGGGCGCGCTCCGCCAGGCCGAGCAGCCCCTTGCCGCCGACCTCGCCGCGCCCGCCGGAGCTGGGCCGGTCCGGGCCCGTGGAGGCGACGGTGACGGTCAGCGCGGCGTCGGCACCCGGCACGGCGGCCAGGGTGACCACGGCGCGGGCGTCGACCTGGTGGCGCACGGCGTTGGTCAGCGCCTCGGAGATGATGCGCACCGCGGCGAGCTGGACCACGGCGGGCAGCCCGGTCAGCCGCGCCGGCGGCGTGCCGCGGTACTCGACGTCGAGCCCGGCGGCGCGGAAGGAGTCGAGCAGCCCGTCGAGCCCGGCCAGCTGCGCGGTCGGCTCGAGGCCGGCGTCGTGGCCGCGCAGCGCGTCGACCATCCCGCGCACCTCGCCGAGCGCCTCGGAGCTCAGGTCGCGCACCTGCGTCAGCGCCGCGCGCTCCTCGCCTGCGACGAGCCCCGCGTTGGCCTGCACCTTGATCAGCACCAGCGAGTGGGCGAGCACGTCGTGCAGCTCTCGGGCGAGGGTGAGGCGCTCTTCCTCGCGCAGCGCGGCGAGGTGGTCCTCGCGCGCCCGGGCGCGGGTGCGCTGCTCGGCGGCGAGCAGGTGCGCGACGACGAGCAGCGCCCAGTGCGCGGTCAGGGTCACGGCCCAGTCGACGCCGGTGCGGTAGCGCCAGTCGAGGTTCGTGTCGAGGGTCCACATCACCGGCGAGACCAGCGCGCCGGCCAGCGCGACGCCGAGCACCGCGCGGCCGAAGACGCGCGAGCCGACGTAGCGCTCGGCGCCGTAGACGGCCAGCAGCGCGAAGACGAGCCACGGGGTCACGCCGAGGCTCACGGGCGCGGTCAGCCACACCGCCGCCCACAGGCCGAGCAGCACGAGGACCGCCTCCGCCGAGGCGCGCGGGCGCGTGCGGTAGACGGCGGCCGCGGCGACGAACCCCCAGGACAGCACGGCCTGCGCCGCGGTGTGCGGCGAGTTCACGCCGAGGGCGTAGACCGCCGCGAGCAGCGCGGCGGCCCCGGCGAGGATCAGGTCACCCCTGCGGAAGTGCATGGGTACAACATATCCGCGCGCGCTTGACGACGCCCCGGTGGTGCGCGTCGGCGCGCACGTGCCGCGCGTTGAGCAGGGCCGGCCCAACGGTCCCCGCGTCCAGCTCCGATTCACGCAGGCGCGAAAAATCCGCCCCAGCTATTGCCCCGGGAAACCGCGGCCGCTACTTTTTGGTGTCATGTCAGCATTTAAGAACGTCGCACTGCTTCTCGCCCGCGTCATCCTGGGCGTCATCCTCATCTACCACGGCTGGGACAAGTTCGGTCACCTCGCCGACTACTCCGACAACTTCGCCGCCATGGGCGTGCCGGCCTCCTCGGTCGCCACCGTGGTCGCCGCGGTCATCGAGCTCGGCGGCGGCATCCTGCTGCTGATCGGCCTGATGACCCCGATCGCCGGTTCCCTGGTCTTCCTGGTCATGCTCGGCGCCTACTTCTTCGCCCACATGGGCAACGGCGTCGCCGCGGCCGACGGCGGCTTCGAGCTGGTCGGCGCCATCGGTGCCGCCGCGCTCGCCCTGGCCGGCGCCGGGGCTGGCGTCTTCAGCGTCGACGCCGTGCTCAACCGCCGCCGCGTGACCACCGCCGACGCCGACGGCGCCGTCGCCGCCCGCACCACCACGACCGCCTAAAGACCCCCGGGACCGCCGGAGCGCACCTTCCCCGGGGCGCTCCCGGAGTACCCGAACCACCCGGGCCGCACCCGCGCGCCCCGCGTAACATCGACCGTCATGGCCCTCCGTAACCTCGACGTTCTCCCCGTCGACGCGCACGACCCCGCCGCGATCCTGCCCGACCTCGAGCAGGCGATCAGCGGCGGGGTCTCGCTGTTGCCGGTGCCCGCGGACGACCCCGGCCGCGCCGAGCTGCTGCGCTCCTCCCAGGGCGCCGGCCGCCCCATCGACCCCGCCGTCGCCCTGGTGGTGGGCACCTCGGGCTCCACGGGCACCCCGAAGGGCGCGCAGCTGACCCCGGCCAACCTCGTCGCCGGCGCCGACGCAACCCACCGCGTCCTCGGCGGCGAGGGCCAGTGGCTGCTGGCCATGCCCGCCCACTACATCGCCGGCCTGCAGGTGCTGGTGCGCGCCCTGGTCGCGGGCGTGGACCCGTACTGCCTCGACCTCTCGAGAGGCTTCGACGTCTCCGCCTTCGCCCGCGGCGCCGCCGAGCTGGCCGCCACCGGCGACCGCGTCTACACCTCGCTGACCCCGATGCAGCTGATGAAGGCCATGGACACCCTCGAGGGCATCGACGCGCTGCGCACCTTCGACGCGGTCCTCGTCGGCGGCGCCGCGCTCGACCCCGACACCCGCGCCGCCGCCGGCCGCCTGAACATCCACGTCGTGGCCACCTACGGCGCCTCCGAGACCTCCGGCGGCTGCATTTACGACGGTCGTCCCATCCCCGGCGCGCGCGTCAAGCTCGACGTCTCCGGGCGCATCCACTTGGGCGGCGCCACGATCGCGCACGGCTACCGCAACCGCCCCGGCCACGAGTCCTTCGCCGAGGAGGGCTGGTGGGCAACCTCGGACGCCGGCGCCTTCGACGCCGAGGGCCGCCTGGTGGTCAAGGGCCGCCTCGACGCGGTCATCGACACCGGCGGGCTCAAGCTGCACCCCGAGGTCGTGGAGACGGAACTGCTGCGCGTGCCGGGTGTCGACGCCGCGTGCGTGGCCGGCGTGGCGCACCCGCGCCAGGGCCAGGCGGCGGTCGCCGCCTACACCGGCACGGCCTCGCCGGCCGAGATCTACGAGGCGCTCGCCGAGCTGCCGCGCTGGCAGTGGCCCAAGGAGCTGCGCCGCGTGGCGGCGCTGCCGCTGACGGCCACCGGCAAGGTCGACCGCCCCGCCGTCGCCGCCCTCTTCAGCTAGGAAACGTGGGGGACGCGCCCTAGTCCTCGGCCGCCGCGGCGGCGGCGAGCACCGCGACGTCGTCAATCGTGTAGGCACGCGCGATCTGCGCGTCGTTGCCGCCGCCCGGCCCGTTGCGGCGCACGAGGGCGCCGCGCTGGGTCAGCGGCACGATCGCGAAGTTGCGCGGCTTGGCGAAGACCTGGCGGACGCGGAAACCGGAACGCAGGGCGCACAGGTGCAGCCAGACGTCGTCGGCACGCGGGGCCACGCCGCGGAACTCCTCGCCGCGCGCGGCGACGTAGTCCACGAACGCCGGGGCGTAGCACACGCCCGAGACGCCCGTGGCGAAGTGCAACACGCTGGCCCGGCACGTGTCCGCCGCCGTCCAGCGCATGTACGGCAGCAGGCGGCCGTCGCGCAGCTCGACGCGGTGCGCGCGGTAGGCCACCACCGTGTCCGGGCGCAGGCCGCCGACCTCGAGCAGCTTCTCCAGGAACCACTCGGGGTAGATGATGTCGTCGTCGACGGTGACCACGCGGGTGTCCGTGCCCGCCAGCGCGCGGAACATGTCGAAGTACTTCGCGTGCGGGCCCAGGTTCCCGCTGCCGCGGCGGACCTGCAGGCCGCGGTCGACCAGGCGCTTCAGGCACGGCGGCCACGGCCCGTCGTAGTCCTCGGGGTCCAGCCACAGCACGATCGGCGCCGGGCGGCTGCCGCGCGCGACCGACTCGACCGCGTAGAACGCCGAGGCCAGGCGGCGACCGTGCGTGGTCAGCGAGACCACCACGTCACCCTCGGCCGGGATGCGCGCGCCGCCAACGCGGTTCGCCCACGCCAGCGGGATCAGGCGGAAGAGCGTGAAGACGAAGGAGACCACCTGGCCGGCGACGTAGCTGACCCACATCCGGCGGCTCCTCTCTGGCTGCTGACTGTCGCTGATCGCGTCGGACGCGCGCGGCCGTGCGCCGCGACTCCCAAGATTCTTACCACCGCCACGGCCCCGGCGTGGGCGGGGCGCACCCGGGTGCGGGACAATGGCAGCCATGTCCGACGTTCCCGAAACCCCCACCGGCCCCGCGGCCGGCGCCCCCGGCGGTGCGCGACGCACCGCCACCTTCGCCGACTGGAAGGAGGGCGCACGCCCGCACACCTGGGCCAACGCCATCTCCCCCGTCGTCGTCGGCTCGGGCGCGGCCGCCTACCTCGGCGGGTTCAGCTGGTGGCGCGCGCTGCTCGCGCTCGTCGTCGCCTGGGCCCTGATCGTGGGGGTGAACTTCGCCAACGACTACTCCGACGGCATCCGCGGCACCGACGACGACCGCTCCGGCCCGCTGCGGCTGACCGGCTCCGGGCTCGTCGAGCCCCGGAAGGTCAAGGCCGCGGCGTTCGGCTGCTTCGGGGTGGCGGCGGTGGCCGGCATCGCGCTGTCGCTGGCCAGCGCGTGGTGGTTTATCCTCGTCGGCGTGGCCTGCATCGCCGGCGCCTGGTTCTACACCGGCGGCAAGAACCCCTACGGCTACCGGGGCCTCGGCGAGGCCGCCGTCTTCGTCTTCTTCGGCCTGGTCGCCGTGCTGGGCACCCAGTTCACCCAGGCCGGCCGCGTCGACTGGACCGGTGTGGTGTGCGCGGTGGCGGTCGGCTCGATCTCCGCGTCGGTGAACCTGGCCAACAACCTGCGCGACATCCCCTCCGACTCCGCGACCGGCAAGATCACGCTCGCGGTGCGCCTGGGCGACGCCGGCTCGCGCCGGATGTTCGTCGCGCTGGCGTGCATGCCGCTGGTCGCCTCGGTGGCGCTGGCGTTCGCCACCTGGCCGACGCTGGCCGGGCTGGTCGCCGCGCCGCTGGTCCTCGCCGGGGCGCGCCCGGTCGTCGGCGGGGCGCTCGGCAAGGACCTCATCCCGGTGTTGGGCGCCACGGGCCGCGCGATGCTGGTGTGGGCGCTGCTGACCGCCGCCGCCCTGGCCCTGGCGCCGACCGGCTGGCTGCCCGGGGTGTGACGCCGTGATCGGGGTGGTCACCGGCTTCGCCATCATCTTCACGGTGGTCGGGGCGGGCTTCGCGCTGGGCCGGGCCGGCGTCTTCGGCGGCCACGGCGGGCGCCTGGTGCTCAACCGCGTCGCCTTCCACGCGGCCACCCCGGCGCTGCTGTTCACGGTGGTGGCCAAGTCGGACCAGGCAGAGCTGTTCTCCCCGGTCATCCTGGTCAGCCTGCTGGCGGCGGTCGTGACGGCGCTGATCTACGCGGCCGTCTCGACGGTGTTCTTCCGCCGCGACCTGACCACCACGACGATGGGCGCGGCGGCGGCGAGCTACGTCAACTCCAACAACATCGGCCTGCCCGTGGGCATCTACGTGCTGGGCACGGGCGCCTACGTCGCACCGGTGATCGTGCTGCAGGTGGTGCTGTTCACCCCGCTGATCCTGGCGCTGATCACCGCCGAGGACCACCGCGGCGCCTCCCGCGCGCCGCGTCGGCCACTCGCTCCGCGCGGTCTTGGCCACTCCCCTGGTGCTCGGCTCGATCGCGGGCCTGGTCGTCTGCCTGACCGGCTGGGAGATCCCGCAGCCGGTCATGGCGCCGCTGGAGCTGCTCGGCGGGGCGTCGATCCCGCTGATCCTGATGAGCTTCGGCGCCTCGCTTACCGAGCAGAAGATGCTCGACTCCCCCGCCGACCGCCCGACCGCGCTGGTGGCCACGGCGATGAAGCTGGTGCTGATGCCGGCCGTCGCACTGGTGCTCAGCCTCGCCCTGGGGCTGTCGGGCACGCAGCTCTACGCCGCGCTGATCCTCGCCGCACTGCCGACGGCGCAGAACGTCTACAACTACGCGGCGACCTACCGCAAGGACGAAATCGTCGCGCGCGACGCCGTGTTCCTGTCCACCTTCCTGGCGCTGCCCGTGATGCTGGGCATCGCCGCGCTGTTCGGGGGTTGAGCCATGATTGACGACGTCGCGCCCACCTCCCGCACCGCGCGGACCACCGTGGCGTGGTTGGCGGTGGTCGCCGTCGCCGGTGTCGTGCTGCGCACGGCCGTGGCGGCGCGCGGGTGGTTCTACTGGGACGACCTGACGCTCTTCGCCCAGGCAACGGACGCCGGCGGCGGGCTGGCCGGGCTGCTGGCCACGCCGCACGACGGGCACTTGATGCCCGGGGCGTGGCTCGTCGAGTACGCTCTCGCCCACTCCGCGGGGCTGAGCTGGCCGGTGGCCGTCGGCACGCTCACGATGCTGCAGCTGTGCGCGGCGGCCGCGGTGGCGTGGCTGTGCGCGGAGCTGTGCCCGGGGCGCCGGGCGGCGGTGCCGCTGGCGGCCTACCTGCTCACCCCGCTGACGCTGACGTCGACGACGTGGCTGGCCAACGCGGTCAACGTGCTGCCGCTGCACGCGGCGCTGGCGGCCGCGCTCGCGCTCTCGGTGCGCACCCTCAAACGCGCCGCACACTCCAGCCCCGGCCCTCGGCCCAGCGCCCGCACCAACAGACACGCAGGGCCCCCGACCCGGGCACGATCCGGAGCCGCCGACCGTGCCCTCGAGGAGACCACAGCGACCAGATTGCGCACCACGACATCACTCGGTCCCATGCTGCGGCCCGTGCTGATGCCCGCGCTGGGGGTCGCGGCGATCGTGCTGGCCGGCTGCCTGTTCAGCGAGCGGGCGATGGCCGCCGCCGTCGTCGTGCCCGGCTTCCTCGTCTGCTGCCTGGCCTGCCAACGGGGACGGACTCCCGCCCAGCCGTCAAGGTCGCCCTCGCCGAGATCTGCGGCGCCGGAGGCGCTTGACGCTCCAGCGCCCCTGCACCACACGCGCCGCAAGCACTCGCTCACGGCGGTGGTTGCGCTGAGCGCGGGGGCAGGCGTGGCGTCGGCAATCTGGGCCGTCGTCTACGCGCTCGCCGTCGGGGACCCGCGGGGGTGGGGCACGGGGCCGTCGGCAAGTGAGCTGACCTGGCACGGCTGGGTGCACGGGCTGCTGCCGACGCTCGCCGGCGGGCCATGGGCGTGGCCGCGGTGGCAGCCGGGCCCGCCGTTCGCAGACGCCGGGCTCGCGGGCGTGGTCGCGGGCGGCGTGGTGCTGGTGGCGGTGCTCGTGTGGTCCGGGCGGCGCGCCCTGGCGTGGGTGCCCGGGCTGGTCTACCCGGTGCTACCGCTACTCGCGCTCGGCGTGGCGCGCGGCGGGCCCGACACCGCGCTCGAGATCACGCAGACGCTGCGGCACTTCTCCGAGGCCGCCGTGTTGCTCGCCGCCGGGCTCGCCGTGACGTTGGCGGGGCCGGGTGCGCTGCGGTGGCGGCGCGCGGCCGGGATGCTGGGCGTGGTGCTGGCCGTCTCGGCCGGGGTGTCGACGCTCGCGTACGCGCGGTCGTGGGCACAGCAGCCGACGCGCGAGTACGTGACGACGCTGCGCGGCGAGCTCGCCGGCCACGACGGGCCGGTCCTCGACCAGGACCTGCCCGCCGACGTGCTGCTGCCGGTGGTGCACCCGTACAACCGCCTCTCGGCGATCGCGCCGGGACTCGGCGGCGACGAGGTGGTGGCGGACTGGACGCGGGAGCCCACGCTCGTCGACGCCGACGGGCGGCTCGTGCCCGCGGGGCTGGTGACGATGCGCGCGACGGTGCCCGGAGACGAACCCGGCTGCGGGGTGCGGGTGACCGGCAGTGAGGCGCTCGCACTGGACGGGCCGCTGATGGACGCCGAGTGGGTCGTGGAGTTCAACTACTTCGCCGACCGCGACGGCGAGTTCGCGCTGCGGCTCGACGGGCGGGAGGTCGCGGTACCGGCGCGCGCGGGGCTGAACCAGGTGTGGGTGCAGCTCGAGGGCGGCGGCGAGCGGCTCGAGGTCAGCGCGCGCGACGGGCTGGAGCTGTGCGTGGGGCGCTCCCCCGTCGGGCGGCTCGCTGTGCGGTGACGCGGGCGGCCTGCGGTTTCGCGCATGCCGAATCGCCCGGCCAGTGGGCCGGGTTGTGTGATTCGGCGACGTGCCGGCAGCAGCGAG
>NZ_JASPJZ010000007.1:98480-118660 GCF_030232385.1 Corynebacterium sp. MSK006 | reverse complement strand
GCGGTGGCCTGGGCGGCGTAGCGGGCGGCGGGCAGGCCGTGGCGGCGCTCGGCGCGCGCCACGGCGGCGAGGCGCGCGGCGACCTCGTCGGAGAGGACGGGCAGGTGCCCGGAGCGTGGCTCCGGGTTGTGCTCGAGGACCCAGGCGGCCGCGTGGGCGACGGTGGGCTCGGCGGCGCGCAGGGAGGGCGCGGCCGCGGCCTGGCCGAGGTCCTCGGCCAGGCGCCCGCGCACGGCGTCGGCGAAGATGTCGGCGTGGCCGCGGATCAGGCGGGCGAGGTCGGCGAAGCTGGCGGGCATGGGCCCAATCTTAGGGTCACTCCAGCCCTGTCATGTCGGTGGCCGGGGTGCCCGGCCGCCAGCCGAGCTCGCCGGCGACGTGGCGGGCGAAGTTCTCCAGGATCGAGGCGTTGACCTCCACGCCCATCGGGTTGGGGATGGTGAGCATGAGGGTGTCCGCGCTCATCACGGCGGAGTCGGCGCGCAGCTGCTCGATCAACTTGTCCGGCTCGGCGGCGTAGGTGCCGCCGAAGGTGACGGGCACGCCCTCGCCGAGCGAGCCGACCTGGTCGCCGGAGGCCAGCGTGCCGAAGAGCTCGCGGTCGCGCCCCGTCACGATGGGAAAGACGGAGCGGGAAACGGACACGCGCGGGGTCCAGGGGTGGCCCGCGGCCTTCCACGCGGTGCGGTAGCGCTCGATCTGCTCGGTCTGCAGGTCGCCGAGCAAGGAGCCGTCGGCCTCGCTGACCAGGGTGGAGCTCATCAGGTTCACCCCGTCGTGGGCGGCCTGCTCGGCGGTGGCGTGCGAGCCGGTACCCCACCAGATGCGGCGGCGCAGCGTCGGCGACTGCGGGAAGACCGGCAGCCCCACGCCCGGGTGGTACATCTGCGGGTACTGGTTCTCCAGGGTGTCGGAGACGGCCATGGCCTCGCCGTCGGCGGCGGCGAGCAGGCGCAGGAACCTCTGCCGGGCCATGTCGCGCCCGTCGGGGGCCTCGGCGGTGTAGCCGAAGGCCTCCCAGCCGCGGCGCGCCGGCTCGGGTGAGCCGCGCGAGACGCCGAGAGCGACCCGCCCGCGGGAGACGAGGTCGAGGGTGGCGGCCTCCTCGGCCAGGTGCAGCGGGTTCTCGTAGCGCATGTCGATCACGCCGGTGCCGACCTCGAGGTTCTCCGTCGCGCCGGCCACCGCGCCGAGCAGGCTCATCGGCGAGGAGTGCTGCGGGGCGAAGTGGTGGACGCGGAAGTAGGCGCCGTTGACGCCGATCGCGTCGGCGCGCCGGGCCAGCTCGACGGCCTGGGTGAGGCTCTCGCCGGCGTCGGGGCCGCTCTGGTGCCCGATGGCGTGGTGTCCGAAGAGAGGCATCCGAAGTATTTCATGCGGCCACTATGGATGACGTGTCAACAACTTCGCGGCCGCACGCCCCTTATCCCGTCCCGCACGCGTCGCACCCACCGTCGACGCGGTCGAGCCGTAGCCCGCGAGCGGCACCCGTGGCTCGCGCTCGGGGGCGACCTCGTCGCGCATCCGGATCCCGCCGCCCGGCTTGCGCGGCCGCAGCGGCGCCAGATGTCCGAGCGCGGGCCTAAAGCCCGTGTTGAAGAAGATGACGTCGGCGTGCGCGGGCCGGGGCTGCGGCGCCCGACTGTCCGGCACCACGAGTTGTTGCTTGGCGACGTCGCGCGACTCGCCGAAGACGACATCGTGCGCCATGGCGGGGGCCAGCGGCCCGCGCGAGACGAGCGTGCCGGCCGCCACGCCCTCGAGGTACTCCGGTCAGGAGGGGATGCCGGTGTTCTCGACCACCGGCCGCGGCGCGCCAACGGGCGCCGCCCGCGGCGGTGACCACCAGGACGTCGTCAATCGCGCGCACCGACTCGACGCGCACGGGGCGCCGATGACGACGACGTCGACGGATGTGTACATGTCACCGAGCCTATCGGGAGCGTGGTGTGACCGAGCTGGTGGTGTGGCGCCCGACGCCGGGAACTAAAGTAGTTGTCTGGTGCACTCCCGAAGGATGGTGCGCCGTCCGCGAATCGGACAGTCTCCGGACGGTCCCGGACCCTGACGGATCTTCACGAGGAGCAGAAGTGGAATACACCCCCTTTTCCCTGCTGATCGACGTTGGATGGATCTCCATCCTCATGGTTATCGGCAACGTGCTGCGGCGCACCGTCCCCTGGTTCCAGCAGCTGCTGCTGCCCAGTCCGATCATCGGCGGCCTGCTGGGCCTGCTGCTCGGGCCGGGCGCGCTGGGCTGGATCGGGTTCTCCGAGAACATGGGCGACTACACGACGATCCTGATCGCCGCCGTCTTCGCCTCCATGCCCTTCTCCATGGTCTTCGACCGCTCCGTGCGCTCGGGCGCGAAGACCATGTGGTCCTACTCGACCGGCATGTTCATGATCCAGTGGGGCCTGTTCATCCTGCTGGGCATCTTCCTGTTCAAGCCGGTCTGGGGAACCGAGGACTGGTTCGGCATGATGCTGCCGACCGGCTTCATCGGCGGCTTCGGCACCGCCGCGGCCGTCGGCTCCTCCCTGGATGCCGCGGGTGCCGACGGCGTGGCCAGCTCGCTGGGCTTCACCTCGGCGACCGTGGGCACGCTGGCGGCCATCGTCGGCGGCGTCATCTTCGCCAACTGGGGCATCCGCACCGGGCGCGCCTCGACCGTGCCCGGCGTGCTGCCCAAGGAGATGCGCTCCGGCTACATCTCCGAGCAGGAGGCGCGCCCCTCGATCGGCAAGGCGACCACCAACCCCTCCTCGATTGAGGCCGTCACCCTGCACGTCGGTGTCATCGCCCTGGTGATCATGATCGCCTACTCTGTCAACGACCTGATCAAGGACTTCTTCCCGGCGGTCTCCATCCCGCTGTTCGCCATGTCCTTCGTCGTCGGCATCGTGGTCAAGCTGCTGATGAACATGGTCGGCGCGCGCGACTACCTCGACCGCGACACGGTCAACTCCGTCTCGGGCGGCGCCACCGACTACCTGATCGCCTTCGGCATCGCCTCGATCATCCCCTCGGCCATCGCCGACTACCTGGTCCCGCTGGTCATCCTCTTCGTGCTGGGCACCGTGTGGTGCACGCTGTTCTTCTTCATCGCCTCGCCGATCTACTTCGGCAAGAACTGGCTCGAGCGCGGCCTCTTCGAATGGGGCTGGGCCACCGCCGCCGTGGCCACCGGTATCGCGCTGCTCAAGATCGTCGACCCGAAGATGAAGTCCGGCACCCTCAACGAGTACGGCGTGGCCTACATCGGCTTCGTCCCCTTCGAGATCGGCATGACCATCGTCGCCCCGATCGCCGCCGTGGCCGGCTGGACCATGGGCCTCGGCATCGTCTCCACGGTGATAGCCGTGGTGGTGCTGGCCACGCCGTTCGTCTTCCGCTGGCTGCCCGGGCACACCCAGGACGAGGCCAGACGGAAAATAATCGGCTGACCGTTGCGGGTCGGGTGATGCGTGGATAGACTGCCCTTCGCTTGACCTGCACCAACCACAATTTCATTGAAGGCCCCGCGCAACCGGACGAATGCGCGGAGGCCTTTTTCGTTGTTTTGAAGGAGCGCGTATGAGCCAGACACCCGCCCCCGAGTCCGAGAAGCTCGACGCCACCGCGGTGACCGTCATCGCGACCCTGGTGGCCACCTCGTTCGTGATGCTGCTCAACGAGACGGCCCTCTCGGTCGCCCTGCCCGTGATCATGGCGGACTTCGAGGTCGCCGCCGCCACCGCCCAGTGGCTGCTCACGGCCGTGATGCTGACGATGGCCGTGATGATGCCGACCACCGGCTGGATCCTGGACCGCTTCACCACGCGCACCGTTTACCTCTCGGCGGCCGTGTTCTTCCTGCTCGGCTCGGTGGCCTGCGCGCTCGCTCCCGGCTTCGGCGTGCTGCTCGGCGGGCGCATCCTGCAGGCCGTGGGCACCGCGATGGTGCTGCCGCTGCAGATGACCGTGGTCATGACCATCGTGCCGCCGGCCCGGCGCGGCACCGTAATGGGCGCGATCTCCGTGGTCATGGCCGTCGGCCCCGCACTCGGGCCGACCTTCGCCGGTGCCGTGATGTCCGTCTCCACCTGGCACACGACCTTCTGGATCATGACCTGCCTCGTGGTCGTCGCCGGGCTCTTCGCCGCCTGGCGGATGACCAACGTCGGCGAGACCCGCATCGCCCCGCTCGACGCGGTCTCGGTGGTGCTCTCCGCCTTCGCCTTCGGCGGGCTGGTCTACGCGCTCAGCTCTATCGGCGCGATCGTGCGCGGCACCGACGCCGCCCCGATCGCCGTCGCCATGGCCGTGGTCGGCGTGATCGGCCTGGCGCTCTTCGTCTGGCGCCAGCTGGCCATGGGGGAGCGGGCGCTGTTGAGCCTGCGCCCGCTGACCGTGCGCAACTTCGTGCTCTGCGCGGTGGTCCTGCTCTTCTTCCAGGCCGCCATGCTGGGCGTGGCCAACCTGCTGCCGCTCTACCTGCAGGGGGCCCTGCTGACCACGGCGCTGCTGGCCGGCCTGGCCACGCTTCCCGGCGGCCTGGTCGAGACGGTGCTCTCGCCGGTCTCGGGTGTGATGTTCGACCGCTTCGGCCCGCGCCCCCTGATCGGGCCCGGCGTGGCCGTCGGCGCGGTGGCGCTCTTCTGGCTGTCCACCGTCGACCACGAGACCCCCTACGGGCTGATCCTGGCCATCTACGCGCTCTTCGCGGTCTCCATGGCCATGACGCTGACCCCGCTGATCACCACCGCGCTGTCCTCGCTGCCCAGCGAGATCTACAGCCACGGCTCGGCGATCTTCAACACCGTCATGCAGTTGGCGGGCGCGGCCGGCACGGCGGTCTCCATCGCCGTCTACGAGGTCGTCGCCGAGTCCCGCGGCGGCGACCCGGCCGCCGTGGGCGCCGGTGCCGGCTGGGCGTTCCTGGTCAACGCGGTGCTGCTGGCCGTCGCCGTCGTCTTCGCCGCGTTCATCCGCCGCCCCGAGGAGGGCGCGGGTGCCGCGAAGGTCACCACGATCACCGAGGAGCCGGCCGCCTAGTTGCCCGGCTTCAGCTCGCCGGCACGGTGCAGCATCGCGGAGGCGACAGTGAGGCGCAGCAGCGTCTCCTGCTTGCCGACGTCCACCCGATCGCCGTCGCAGAACCAGTCACCGTCGGCGGCGGGCGCGGCCACGGCCGCGCCGCGGGCGTCGACGAGCAGCACCCAGCCGTGCGGGTCGCGCGGCTGGAAGATCAGCGTCATGTGGTCGTTCTCGGGCAGGCGGCGCAGCGCGGGGCCGGCCATGGAGCCGGGGATCTCGAGCACGCCCTCGCCGGCGGGGCGCACGAGCACCTCGTGGACGCGCGGGAAGTCGCGCTCGGGGGTGGGCACGAGGATGCCGGGGCCGTACTCGTCGAGCTTCGCGGGCAGTTCGGCCGGGGTGACACGGATGGACATGGCACCCAGGTTAGGCGGGGTCAGCGCAGGCCGGGTCAGTCCAGGCCGTGGCGGCGCGCGAGGATGCCGGCCATCGCGTCGCGGGGCAGCAGGCGGGCGGCGGCGAAGGCCAGCGGGGCCTGCGAGCCGACCGCGTAGAGGGCCGCGGGGCGGGCGGCCGTGACCGGCTTCATCACCTCGGCGGCGACGCGGTGGGCGGGGATGCCGCGCGACTCGTTGCGGTTGAGCCGGCGCAACATGGTGGAGAACTCGTCGGCGTAGGGGCCGGCGGGGTCGACGTAGACGGTGCGCCGGGCCGAGAGCCCGGTGGCGATCGCGCCGGGCTCGACCACGGAGACGCCGACGCCGAAGCCGCGCAGCTCGCGGCGGGCGGCGAAGGCGAACTGGCGCACGGCGGCCTTGGAGGCGCCGTAGCTTCCCCGGTAGGCCAGCGGGAAGCTGCCGAGCATCGAGCCGATGAAGACGATCCGGCCGCGCCGGGAATTGCGCATGCCGGGCAGCACCTTCTGGGTGACCTCGATCTGGCCGATGGTGTTGATCTGGAAGATCCGCTCGAGCGCGGAGCGGGGCAGCTCCTCGACGGGTCCGTTCTGGGACTCGCCGGCGTTGTTGACCAGCACGGTCACCCCGCCGTTCGCGCTGCCGGAGAGCCCGCGGTTGCGCAGCTCGCCGGGCAGCAGGGCGATGGAGGCGGGGTCGGCCAGGTCGAGGGGGAGCAGCTCGACGCCCTCGGGCGCGTTCGCCTTGTGCGGGGCGCGCGAGGTGCCCAGCACGCGGAAGCCGGCGTCGCGTAAGGCCTCGGCGACGGCCTTGCCGATGCCGCTGGTCGCGCCGGTGACCAGGGCGGTCTCCCCGGGGCGCACGGGTGGCAGGTCGGCGGGCAGGAAGGGGACCAGGGCGGTGGCGGAGCGGAGGCGGCGCAGGAGTTTTGCCATGGCAACAGTCTCGCAGGTCTGTGTCGGTCGCGCCGGGGAAATCAGGGGGAGGTGCGCCACCTCGCGGCGGCGAAGGCGGCTAGAGCGGCGAGAGCGCAGCCGGTGGCGGCCAGCGGCACGACCCCGGGCCCACCGGTGGCCAGCACCCACCCGCCGAGTGCGCCGGCGACGGCGACGCCGAGGTAGGTGCCGGAGGTGTTGAGCGCGACCGCGCTCTCCGCGCCGTCGCCGCCGACGGTGAAGTACCAGGAGGTCAGGGACGGGGAGAGGACGAAGGCGCCGAAGGCCTGCGCGGCGACGACGGCGATGAGTACCGAGGCCGGGGCGGGCGGGTCCACGGCGAGCAGCCCGGCGCCCGCGAGCCCGCCTGTGAGGATCCCGGCGCCGAGCAGGAGGGTGCACCGCGGCCCGAGCCGGTCGGCGAGTACCCCGCCGAGGAGGACCCCGGCGACACCCGCCGCCCCGGAAGCGGCGAAGGCTACCGCGCGCAGATCTTGGCCGGGGTGGACGGAAGCGAGGTAGGGCGCGAGGTAGGTCAGCGCCATCATCGACCCGCTGATCGCCACCAGGTTGCCGACGAGCGCGGTGGCCACCGGTCGGGAGGCCACGGCCCGCAGCTGGGCGAGCGGCGAGGCTGCAGGCTCGCCGCGGGGGTCGGAGGGCATCGCCGCGCGCACCGCGAGCAGACAAACCACGGCGGCCGCCCCGAGCACGAGGAAGTTGGCCCGCCAGCCGGCCGCGTGCGCGACGGTGATGCCCACGGGCACGCCGAGCGCGATCGCGCCGGTCACACCCATGGCGACCACCGCGACGTAGCGTCCCACCTTCGCCGGCGGGGCCTGGGCGGCCGTCCAGGAGAACACCGCCGGGGTCACTGCACCGGTGCAAAGGGCGGCGAGCACGCGTAGCGCGAGCAGCACCGCGAAGTGCGGGGCGCAGGCGGCGGCGACGTTGACGGCGGCGAAGGCACCCAGGACGACGGTGAAGAGCCGGCTGCGGCGCACCCCGGCGAGCAGGACCGCCGCCGACGGGGCGCTGAGCGCGACGGTCAGGGAGAACGCCGTGACCAGCTGGCCGGCGGCCTCCTCGGAGACGTTCAGGTCGGCGGAGATGTCGGGCAGGATGCCGGCGATGACGTAGTCGTCCGTGTAGAGCACGAGCGCGGTCAGCAGCATCACCGCCAGCCACGGGGGTGGCGGTCGCTTCCTCATCCGTCGACCCCCGTGGTAAGGGCGGCGCGCACCAGCCGGAGCATCTCGTCGGCGGTGAGTCCGCCGTGGCCGGTGACGGCCTCGAAGGTCAGCCCGACCATCAGCGCGGTGACGGGTTCGGCGTGCGCGGGGTCTGCGCCCAGGGCCGTGAGCACGGCGGCGACCACGGCACGCATGTCCCGGGACATCCGCTCGGTGGTCGCGCGGTAGACCTCGTGGGTGCGGGCGGCGGCCATGAACTCGATGAGCACGGTGTTCTCCGCGCGGCGCTCGGCGTCCAGCGGGAGCAGCTCGGCGAGGACGGCGAGCGCGGAGTCGATGTCGTGGCTGCCGGGGCGCCCGGAGAGGTCGTGGCCGGCCAGCCGGCGGCCCATGCGCTCGCCGGCCTCCTCGGCGGCGTCGGCGAGCAGCTGGCGAGCGGTGGCGTAGGTGTTGCGCACGCTGCCCACGTTGAGCCCGGAGACGCGGGCGACGGTGCGGAAGGACAGGGCCGTGGCGCCCTCCTCGGCCACGACGCGGAAGGCAGCGTCGAGGATGCGGGCCCGGCGGCGGGCGGGGTCGACAATTTTCGGCATGGGGCCGAAAGTATCACAGCTGTGATAAATAAACCGAGACGCGGCGTCTGAGACGTGACGCCTGAGGGCGAAAACTCTCAAGGGTGTGCGATCGGGCGAAACTTTGAGAGATTAGGTGGGGGGCTAATCTCACACGAACTGCGGAAATGGCGTGACCGTGTGAGATTCTCGGGGGTCTTAATCTCACACGAATCGGTCAACCGCCGGAATCGTGCGCGATTTGCGGAGATGGCGCCAATGCGCGGCGTGGGGTCGGGATGTGCGTTGCCGGCACGTGGCGCGCTTGAGTCTCGATCGCTAAAGTTGAGCGACAACGACTCAAAGAATTTTGTCTTGAGTGGAATGGACTCAACCTCTGCGGCGTTGTGGAGGGTGAACAATAAACCGTGCGGCGCGCGCCGGGGTGACCGGCGCGGCGTCGTCAATGAAAGGCACACACACTTATGAGCTCCTTTAACCCCACCACGAAGACTTCGGAGGCGCTGCAGGCGGCCCTGCAGTCGGCCTCCCAGAACGGCAACCCCGACATCCGTCCGGCGCACCTGCTGGTCGCCGTCCTCGAGCAGGAGGAGGGCGTGGCCGCGCCCGTGCTCAAGGCTGCGGGCGTGGACCCGCAGTCCGTGCTCGACGAGGCCAAGAAGCTCGTCGAGGGTTACCCCTCCGCCTCCGGGCAGAACATGGCCAACCCCAACTTCAACCGCGAGGCGCTCAACGCGCTGACCGCGGCGCAGGAGCTGGCCGGCGAGCTCGGCGACGAGTACGTCTCCACCGAGGTGCTGCTCGCGGGCATCGCCCGCGGCGACTCCGACGCCGCCGACCTGCTCAAGGGCCGCGGCGCGACTTACGAGGCGATCACCGGCGCGTTCCCGACGGTGCGCGGCTCCCACAAGGTGACCAACCAGGACCCCGAGGGGCAGTTCCAGGCGCTGGAGAAGTACTCCACCGACCTGACCGCCCGGGCCCGCGAGGGCAAGATCGACCCGGTCATCGGCCGTGACTCCGAGATCCGGCGTGTGGTCCAGGTCCTCTCCCGGCGCACGAAGAACAACCCGGTGCTCATCGGCGAGCCCGGCGTGGGCAAGACCGCCATCGTCGAGGGCCTGGCCCGGCGCATCGTCGCCGGCGACGTGCCCGAGTCGCTCAAGGGCAAGACGCTGATCTCGCTCGACCTGGGTTCCATGGTCGCCGGCGCGAAGTACCGCGGCGAGTTCGAGGAGCGCCTCAAGGCCGTCCTTGAGGAGATCAAGAACTCGAACGGTGAGATCGTCACCTTCATCGACGAGCTGCACACCATCGTCGGCGCGGGTGCCACCGGCGAGGGCTCCATGGACGCCGGCAACATGATCAAGCCGATGCTCGCCCGCGGCGAGCTGCGCCTGGTCGGCGCGACCACGCTCGACGAGTACCGCAAGTACATCGAGAAGGACGCCGCGCTCGAGCGCCGCTTCCAGCAGGTCTACGTCGGCGAGCCCTCGGTGGAGGACACCGTCGGCATCCTGCGTGGACTCAAGGAGCGCTACGAGGTGCACCACGGCGTGCGCATCCAGGATTCCGCCCTGGTCGCCGCCGCGCAGCTCTCGGACCGCTACATCACCAGCCGCTTCCTGCCGGACAAGGCCATCGACCTCGTCGACGAGGCGGGCAGCCGGCTGCGCATGGAGATCGACTCCTCCCCGCAGGAGATCGACGAGGCCGAGCGCATCGTGCGCCGCCTCGAGATCGAGGAGATCGCCCTGGAGAAGGAGTCCGACGCCGCCAGCGCCGAGCGCCTGACCCAGCTGCGCGCGGACCTGGCCGACGAGCGCGAGAAGCTCGCCGAGCTCAAGGCCCGGTGGGCCAACGAGAAGGGCGCGATCGAGAAGGTCCAGAAGGCCAAGGAGGAGCTCGAGCACCTGCGCAACGAGTCCGAGATCGCCGAGCGCGACGGCGACTACGCCCGCGTCTCCGAGCTGCGCTACGGGCGCATCCCGGAGCTGGAGAAGGAGCTCGCCGAGGCCGAGGGTGCGGCGGAGACCCGCGGTGCGGGCGCCATGCTCACCGAGGAGGTCACCCCGGACACCATCGCCGAGGTCGTCTCCGCGTGGACCGGCATCCCCGCCGGCAAGATGCTCCAGGGAGAGACCGAGAAGCTGCTGCACATGGAGGACGAGCTGGGCAAGCGCGTCGTCGGGCAGTTCGACGCCGTCACGGCGGTCTCGGACGCGACCCGCAGGGCGCGCGCCGGGGTGGCCGACCCGAACCGGCCGACCGGCTCCTTCCTCTTCCTGGGGCCGACCGGCGTGGGCAAGACCGAGCTGGCCAAGGCGCTGGCCGAGTTCCTCTTCGACGACGAGCGCGCGATGGTGCGCATCGACATGTCCGAGTACGGCGAGAAGCACTCGGTCGCGCGCCTGGTCGGCGCTCCCCCCGGATACGTCGGCTACGACGCCGGCGGCCAGCTGACCGAGGCCGTGCGGCGGCGCCCGTACACCGTCGTGCTCTTCGACGAGGTGGAGAAGGCCCACCCGGACGTCTTCGACATCCTGCTGCAGGTGCTCGACGACGGTCGGCTGACCGACGGGCAGGGCCGGACCGTGGACTTCCGCAACACGATCCTGATCCTGACCTCGAACCTGGGCGCCGGTGGCTCGCGCGAGGAGATCATGGCGGCGGTGAAGAAGGCCTTCAAGCCGGAGTTCATCAACCGCCTCGACGATGTGGTCATCTTCGACTCCCTCAGCCACGAGCAGCTGACCCACATCGTCGAGATCCAGGTCGCGCGCCTGGCCGAGCGGCTCTCGCAGCGCCGCCTGAGCCTGCACGTCTCCGACGCCGCGAAGAGCTGGCTCGGCGACCGCGGCTACGACCCGGCCTACGGTGCCCGGCCGCTGCGCCGCCTGATCCAGCAGGCGATCGGCGACCGGCTGGCCAAGGAGCTGCTCGCCGGGAACATCGTCGACGGCGACACCGTCGAGGTGGACGTCGCCGACGGCGGCGAGAACCTGACCATCGAGGCGGCCCGCTGAGCGGCACTCCGCTGAGGCGGTAAGCACAAAAAAGGCCGCAGTTCACGCCGAACTGCGGCCCTTTTTGCTGCCGGATCTTTGCTCTCCGGCCTCTCACCGGCCCCGTCTTCCCTGATCGCTCGCAGTGCGGAGCACTCCCCGAAATCTTTAAGGAATGCTGAAAATAAACTGCCCACAATATAAAATTCCGGGCATGAGGAAGATCATCATTGCCGCCGGCGCCGCGCTCGCCGTGCTGGCCGCCCCCGTCCAGGCTCTCGCCGCCCCCTCCCAGACCCTCGGGGTCGAGATGGGCAACGGGACCGTCGTCACCCGCACCGTCAACGTCAACACCGCCGCTGACCGTGAGACCGCGCTGAACTACCTGAAGAAGGTCCGCGCGGACATGTGGGACAGGAACATGCCCTTCGAGGGCACGGGCCTGCAGCAGCTCGAGCCGGACAAGGCCGCCTACGTCAACCGGCTGCAGTGGAGCGGTGACCTGGAGCGCATCGCCTACCAGCGTGCCTTCGAGCAGTACGACGCCCGTGGGCTCTCGCACACGCGCCCGGACGGCTCGAGCTCCTCGTCCGCCACGGTCAACGGCAACGGCGCGTGGGGCGAGAACCTTTGTGGGAACTTCTCGCTGACCGGTTGCCTCAAGGCGCTGACCTACGGTGAGGAGCGTGGCCTGCGGGCTGCCAAGGGAGATTTCTCAGGTGGCGGCCACCTCCACAACGTGCTCAACCCCGCCAGTGACTACGTGGGCGCGGCCTTCATCGGCAAGTGGGGCTCGACCCAGCACAGCTCGTTCCCCTCGAGCACGGCACCGCTGGACATCAAGGGCACCACGGAGTTCTCGGCGGCCACCCCGGACCCCGGCGGCTTCACCTTCCGCAACCAGGGTGGCACCCCGAAGCCCGGCGAGCAGCCCGGTGAGCAGCCCGGCGACAAGCCGGGCGACACCACCAAGCCGGGCGACGGCAACTACACCCCGAACGTCCCCGACCTCTCCTCGCTCAGCTCGAACACCGAGGCCGGCAAGATCATCGGCATCATCTTCGGCGTCATCTCGATACTCATCCCGATCGGCGCGTGGCTGATGAACAGCGGTCTGCTGCCGTTCTAAGTCACACTGCGCACCCGGTCCGGTCTGCATAAGATCGGACCTATGACCAACCTCGTCTCGACGTCCCAGCTCAACCAGCTCCTCGCCCGCGGTGCGGCGGTCAGCCTCATCGCCACCTACTGGGGCCCGCACAAGGACGCGGGCTTCACCCGGTTCGCCTCCGAGCACATCCCCACCTCCGTCTACTGCGACCCGGCCGCCGCGCTCAGCAGCGTGCCGGACTTCCACGTCGGCCGCAACCCGCTGCCGGAGCCGATGCGCCTGCGCGATTGGATCCAGAACTGGGGCGTCGACGAGGACAGCTACGTCGTCGTCTACGACGAGGGCCGCGGCCTGCTCGCCGCGCGCACCTGGTGGACGCTGCGCTGGGCCGGCCTGACCAACGTCCGCATCCTGGACGGCGGTCTGGCCAAGTGGCTCTCCGAGGACCGCATGCACATCGCCGGCCCCGGCACCCTGCCGGGCACCTCGCGCTTCGAGCCGGAGGTCGGCGAGATGCCGGTGCTCAACCTTGAGGAGGTCCGCGAGTTCGACGGGCTGCTCATCGACGCCCGCGAGGCCGACCGCTGGGCCGGGCGCCGCGAGCTTCTCGACGTGCGCGCCGGGCACATCCCGGGCGCGGTCAACGTGCCGGTGCGCAGCCTGCTCAACGAGGACAACACCTTCCGCAGCCCCGGCGAGCTGCGCGAGATCTTCGGCGCCGTCGGCATCACCGGCCCCGAGGACGCGAAGCGCACCTGCGTCTACTCCGGTTCGGGCAACCACTCCGCGCAGCTGCTCGCCGGCATGGAGCTGGCGGGCCTGCCGGGCGCGGCGCACTACATCGGCGGCTGGTCGCAGTGGTCCTACCACGACCTGCCCATCGAGAGCTCCCTCTAGACGGATCCCCGGCCCCGCCCGCCCGCGTGGCCGGGCGCGGTGACGATAGGCTCTAGAGCGTGATTCCGACTCTGCTCTTCCTGCTCGCCGCCCTCGCGCTGCTTGCCGCCCTGGCGTTGTGGAGCCTCGATTCCCGACGCCGCGGTGGTTCCACGGGCGCGCCCGACGCCCGCCCGGAGGCGGGCGCGGCGGCCCCGGCGCCCGAGCCGGCGCCTGACGCCGAGCGGGAGGCCGGGCAGGCCCCCGAGGCTGAGACCGAACCCGAGCGGGAGCCTGCGCCTGAGCCGGTGGACGAGGAGCCGCTCGACGTCGAGGTCGTCGAGGAGCCCGAGACCCCGGAGGCCGCAGCGTCCGCCGCCGCGCCGGTGAACGCAGCCGAGCCGGAACCCGGACCCGAGGCTGAGCCCGAACCCGAGCCCACCCCCGAGCCGGAGCCCACCCCGCAGCGCCGCGGCGGGCTGCACCTGCCGGGCGCGCTGCGCCGCGAGCGCCGCGCCTGGGCCGAGGAGAACGGCTTCAGCTTCGCGCGCGCCGACGAGTACCTGACCGACGAGTGGTCCCGCGGGGCCGCCGCGGCCGGGGCACCCGCCCGCGACGTCGTCAGCGGCACCTTCGCCGACGAGGTCGGCGCCGAGCACGAGTTCCATCTGCTGGACCTCGGCCGCAGCCCGGTGCTCGCGGTGCGCCGCGGCGCGGCCTCCCCGGTCGTGGTGGACATGCGCCGCGCCGGCTCCGTCGGCGAGGAGTCCTCGGACCTGGTGGACGTCACCGAGGCCGCCGGCTTCACCGTGCATGCCTCCGACCAGGGTGCGGCCGCCCGCTTCCTCGACGCCCGCGTCGGGCGGGCGCTTTCCGCCATGCCCTCGGCCGTGACCGCCGCCTGGTGCGAGTCGAGCTGGACGCTCGCCGAGCTCGCCCGCGGCACCCGCGTCGAGGAGGCCGAGGCGGCCCTCGCCCCGCTGTGCCTGCTCTCCGACGCCGCGCGCGTGCTGCCGCCGCGCGGCGCGGGCGTTCCCCTGGACACCGACGGGCTGGACCCGAGCCGGACCACCCCGCCGCCGCACGAGCCCGAGGCCGGCGCCCGCGAGCCCGAGCACGCTCCGGAGGCCCCGGAGAACCCGGTGGCCCGCCCCGAGGAGCCGCTCGAGATGCCCTCCCGGGCGCGCGCCCAGGCCCACGGCGTCGTCGAGCCGCGCGCGCTCGGCGGCGACGAGGTCGACGCCATCGCCGAAGGCGGGCATACCGGCGAGGCCACCGATGACCATCAGGGCACCCGCGTGGTGCGCCGCGGCTCGATGGGGTCCTCGATCTTCGACGACCTGACCGCCGAGCTCGGCCACGACCCGCTCGCCGAGGGCGGCGCCGAGGGGGAGGAGACGGCCCGGGGCGACGACGCGGGGCGCTAGACTTTCTGGCTATGAGCATCAGCGACGTCGCCACCTCCGATCTCGACCGCCTGGCCGAACTCGTCCGCGAACTCGCGGTCGTGCGCGGCAAGGTCATCCTCTCCTCCGGCCGCGAGGCCGACTACTACGTCGACCTGCGCCGGGCGACGCTGCACCACGAGGCCGCCCCGTTGATCGGCAAGCTGCTGCGCCAGCTGACCTCTGACCTGGACTTCGACGCCGTCGGCGGCCTCACCCTGGGCGCCGACCCGGTGGGCACCGCCGTCCTGCACGCCGAGGGCCGGCCGATCGACTCCTTCGTGGTGCGCAAGGAGGCCAAGAAGCACGGCATGCAGCGCCGCATCGAGGGCCCCGACGTCGCCGGCCGCAAGGTGCTGGTCGTCGAGGACACCACCACCACCGGCAACTCGCCGCTGACGGCCGTCAAGGCGCTGCGCGAGGCCGGTGCCGAGGTCGTCGCCGTGGCCACGGTCGTCGACCGGGAGACGGGCGCGGACAAGGTCATCGCGGACGCGGGCCTGGAGTACCGCCACCTGCTGGGCCTGGCCGACCTTGGACTCGAGTAACAGAGCCCCCGGCCCCACCGAGTGGAACGAGGGTCGCCACGGTGTCGGCCCCTGGGCCGAGGAACACCCCGGCGAGCCCGTCCCCGACGACGCGCGCCTGGACCCGGAGCTCCTGGCCGTCGGCGACCGGCGCAACGTCGTCGACGCCTACCGCTACTGGCGCCGCGAGGCGATCGTGGCGGACATCGACCGCCGCCGCCACCCGCTGCACGTGGCCATCGAGAACTTCGAGAACGACGCCAACATCGGCACGGTGGTGCGCACCGCCAACGCCTTCGCCGTCGACACCGTCCACATCGTCGGCCGGCGCCGCTGGAACCGGCGCGGGGCGATGGTCACCGACCGCTACCAGCACCTGATGCACCACGACACGGTCGCGGACCTGATGGACTGGGCCGCAGGGGAGGACCTGACGGTGGTCGCGGTGGACAACACCCCGGGCAGCGTGCCCCTGGAGACCGCCGAGCTGCCGCGGCGCTGCCTGCTGCTCTTCGGTCAGGAGGGCCCCGGGGTCACCGAGTCGGCTCAGAAGGCGGCGCAGATGACCTGCTCGATCGCGCAGTTCGGCTCGACGCGCTCGATCAACGTCGGAGTGGCCGCGGGCATCGCGATGCACGCCTGGGTGCGCCGGCACGCGGATCTTTCCGCCGCGTGGTGAGCACTACCCACTGTGGGCGCTAATATGTGACGGGACGACAACCACGACCGCGCGGGCGCGCGGCGAGCTGGAAGCACAGGACGGGAGACGTGGCGGAGACCACCGGTACAGAGCACGCGGCCTCGGAGAAGTGGGCGCACCGCGCCGACCTCGCGGAGAACGCCATCAACGAGCGCCACGCGTCGAAGCTGTGGGGCCTGCCGCGCACGAACCTCGCCGTCACCGCCTGGCCGCCGACGACCAAGGAGTCGCTGTTCGTGCGCTGGCACTACTGGTGGCAGGCGCACTACCTGGACTGCCTGATCGACGCCTTCGAGCGCCGCGGCACCAAGACTCGCCGGGCGCGGGTGCGCCACACGGTGCGGGGCATCCGCATCCGCAACGGCGGGAAGCTGACCCGCAACCGCTACTACGACGACCGCGCGTGGCTCTCGCTGGCTCTGGGGCGTATCAACGAGCACACCGGGCGGGGCACCAAGAAGCAGACCCGGGACCTCGAACAGGCGATTCTGGCGGGCATCGACGGGCTGACCGGCGTGCTGCCCTGGCGGGTGGGGGAGACCTTCTACAACGTGCCCTCCAACGGCCCGGCGGCGATCATGATGGCGCGCACCGGGCGCCTCGACCAGGCCATCGCCGTGGTCTACTGGGTCATGGAGAACCTGATCAACGACGACGGCCTGGTCATGGACGGCCTGAGGATGCGTATGCACGGCCCCGAGCTGGTGCGCGACATCCACCCCTACTGCCAGGGCGTGATGCTGGGTGCGTGCCTCGAGATCGCCCTGGCGCTGCGCGAGCGCGCCGGCTTCAGCGCCGACGAGTCGATCTCCGGCTGGGCGGACGCGGACCGGGTGGATGACGCGATGCCCTACATCACCTTCGTGCGCTCGCTGGTGCACGCGCTGGCCCTGGAGATGGCCACGCCGCAGGGCGTGATCGACTGGGACACCGGCGACGGCGACGGTGGGCTGTTCAAGGGGATCCTGGCGCGCTACCTCGCGGACGTGGCCGTGCGCCTGCCGGCGGATAGCCCGGCGAACCGGGCGACGAAGAAGATCGCGCGCCGACTGGTGTTCAACTCCGCCGACAGCGTCTGGAACCACCGCCTCGAGGTCGACGGCCTGCCCGTCTTCGCCACGGACTGGACCGACGACGCCCGCCTGCCGCACAACTTCGGGCTGGGCCCGCACTCGCTGGCCGAGCACACGGGCATGGTGCGCATCGCCGAGCGGGACCTTTCGGTGCAGCTTTCGGGCTGGATGCTCATGGAGGCCGCCGCGCGCATCGAGCTGCAGGGCACGCAGGCTGCGGCCTAGGTGGGGCTCGGGGGCCGGGGGTTGTAGATTCGGCCATCCGAAAGGTTGACCACGGATCGGGGGAATTAGCCGAGAAATTCAGAATGGTTCCCGGCTGTGAGGAATATTACTGAATGGGTTTCAATCTGTGGGGAACCTGTCAAGGGGGTGTTGAGGTTCTGTATCGCGAAAAGGGGTGTGACCTGTACCTTTCGGTGCGAATATGCATATAAGACGGTCAAATTGATAGGCCTGTGCTCTGGACTTATGTGTATACATACGCGCAGATTGAGGCATGGGGTCTATTTTGAGGTCATTACCCAAGCCGGGGGCCGCGGAGGAACCTGAAAAAGCATCTAAGGTGAGTTCAGGCGGCGTCCAAGATTTACCCAGCTGCACGTAACTATCCCGCTGGCGTCCGGTCGCCCCTGTCTTGTAGGACCGGCCCCTCGATGAGGTGCCGGACGTCTTGGAAGGAACAAGTTCCTTGAACAGCTCACAGATTATTTTCCGGCGGGGGGGGGCTCTCGGCGCAACGCCGTCGAGGGTCTGAGCCTCAAGCGCCGGATCCGTATCCTGGTCGCCGCCGGTGCGGCGTCCGCTCTGGCCGTCACGGGCTCTGTTGTTGCCCCGCAGGGCGCCGGTATCGTGCCGGCTGCCGTCGCGCAGGAAAGCGAGAACGCTGACGCTGAAGCTGCTGCGGAAGTTGACACTGACGACGTCTCGCCCGAAGCGCCGATCGACGCTGATGCGATCGCGGCGGGGACCATCACCCGTATGGAGCAGGTGATTAATCCCATCCGTTACGATGCGGGCAAGCACACGCTGCAGGGTCGTCTTCAGTATGTGACGCCCAAGGGTGGTGCTCTTTTGGGGGCGGCGGAAGAATACTTCTCGGCCGTGAACGGTATGACGGTCTACGCACAGTGGGTCGACGGTGACGGTGCAGTTTCGCCTGTCTACCAGGCGCAGACCCACAATCTCACGGGCAAGGGAGACGGTGTTTACGTTTTCAAGTTCCCGAAGTGGAAAGATGCTAACGGCAAGGAGCACACTTACGGTCCTGCTACCGACCAGAAGTATCGTGTTTGGGCGGAGCCGACGACTCACCCGGACACGGGTAACCCGTTGGTTCAGATCCGCTCCGCCGGCGGCTACTTCCCCGGCGCCTTCACGTCGACCACCCCGAAGCTCGGTGCGACTGGTAAAGTGGGTTCAACACTTGAGACTGGCGTGTGGATGCACGAACTGCCAGGCGACTACATGAAGGCTGCGGAAGTCAAGACTGACCCCAAGGGCTTTCCGATGGCAGCCAGTGAGTCGATGAATGCCATCACCGGTCGCGTCTGGTTGGAGTCTACTGGCGAATTGGACCTCTTTAAGAGTGCCACTTACTCGGGGGATCCCAATGCACGCGAGTACACGGTCTACGCTTCAGTGCCGACTGAAGAAGGCGCTGCAGCATTCGACCGGATGAAGAAACAGAAGCCGGTGGAAGAATGGGCAGCTGAAACCAAGCGCATCATCGCGGAGCACCCTGAGTACGTGCGTCTTACCGTGAAGGGCAAGACCGACGCCAATGGACAGTACGCACTGCGCTTCCCGGATAAGACCTACTTCAACACTGCTTCGCTGCGTGACAACATCTACATGTGGGTTGAGGATCGCGCGGGCGATCCGATGCCGGCCTACACCAGCTTTGCGAACAACGTTTTCCAGAGCCCTGCCAAGCTGACTCAGTGGGCTGCCAGCCAGCCGGTTTTCTCAGGTGTGCGCTGGAATGCTGTGGACTTCGCAGTAATCCCGCACAAGATCCTGAACCTCGACATCACGAATTTCGACACTACGGAACACCCTGCACAGCCGGGCGATACCGCCAAGCTGAAGCTGAATGGGCGTCTGCCGGATCTGACGAACAAGATTGAGTGGCGTGACGGATCTGGCAAGGTTCTAAAGACCTGTGAGGACATCACCTCCACGGCGGACCTCAAGGGCTGTGAGAACTTCCAGGTCCCGGCTAATGCAAAGAACGGATCGTTCTTCAGGGCCGTCCTGGTTTCCGGGGGCAAGGACATCGCCGCGGACTCGTTCATCGTCGAGGACGCTGATCCGTACGCCGACCGTTTTGAGCCGAGCTACGAGAAGTCCACGCATGAGCCCGGCACCAAGAACGTCAAGTCTGGTGAGCCGAGCTTCAAGACGCAGCCCACGGAAGGCGAAGGCGAAGCGACCGAGATGCCTGAGGGCACCAAGTTCGCTCTCGGTGAGAACGCTCCAGAGGGGGCGACGATCGACGAGAATACCGGTGTAGTCACTCTGGCGGAGCAGCCGGCGGACTCGGTCAATGTCCCGGTCGTTGTCACCTATCCGGACGAGACGACCGACAACACTTCAGTGCTTTTCGAGCCGAGCAAGGCAAAGACGACTGTTGAGGGTGAGGTCACCCCGGTTGATCCGACCGATGAGGAGCAGGACACCGGTATTGACGTCAAGAATCCGGGTGAGGACACGAAGGTGTCTGCCAAGGATGAGGACGGCAAGGACGTGCCGGTTCGTATCGACGACGACGGTAATGTCGTTGTCACCCCGGGTGAAGATGTTGATGGTCCGATCACGGTGATCATCGAGGATCCGGATCTTGACGGCGGTAAGACCGAGGTCGAGGTTCCGGTCAACGGTCACGAGAAGGACCGTGACGACAACGAATCCGAGACGACCCCGTCTGTTGTTACTGACAAGGTGACTGGGGTTGAGGGGCAGGAGATTGATCCGTTCGAGACCGCGAAGGATATTCCGGAGAACGGTAAGGTCGAGGTCAACGGCCTGCCGGAGGGTCTGACTGTTGATTCTGCCACCGGTGAGGTCACCGGTACCCCGGAGAAGCTGACTGACTGGGGTAAGGACGAGGAGACCCGTGATGTCACTACCACGGTGACTATCAAGGGCGCCGACGACGGGACTGTTGCCGGCCCGGAGGAGAAGGTCATCACTATTCAGCGTGATACCGACGGTGATGGCACCCCGGATGTCACTGATGAGGATGACGACGACGACGGTTACACCGACAAGGAGGAGAAGGAGAAGGGTTCTGATCCCAAGGATTC
>NZ_JASPJZ010000007.1:0-98380 GCF_030232385.1 Corynebacterium sp. MSK006 | reverse complement strand
CCGGTACTCCGGAGATCGATGACTGGGACAAGGACGAAGAGGAGCGTGACTTCGAGATCTCGGTGACCGTCGAGAACAAGGACGGTTCGAAGAAGACCGAGAAGGTCACCATCACTGTTCAGCGTGACACCGACAAGGACGGTAAGCCGGACGTCACTGATGAGGATGACGACGACGACGGCGTCTCTGATGAGGTGGAGAAGGAGAAGGGTTCTGATCCCAAGGATCCGAACAGCAAGCCTTCTGACGACAACGGCGAGCCTGGTGACAACGGCTCCTCCGAGCCGGCTGACATCGGCAAGTGCATCGCCGCCGGCGTCGGCCTGGGTCTCCCGCTGCTGCTCCTGGCCCCGCTGGGTCTGGCCGGCCAGGTCAACCTGCCCGGTGTCTCCCAGTGGCAGGCTCAGATTGAGCCCCAGATCCGCGAGCTGAACACCCGCCTCCAGCAGGAGGCCGGTCTCTTCAACCCGGAGCTGGCCCGCATGGCCGAGGAGTTCAACGCTCAGATGGCCCGTCCTGAGGTCCGCGCCGCTGTCGGCGGCATCGGCCTCCTGCTGGCCGGCCTGGCCATCGGCGGCATCATGCTGAACGCCTGTGCCCCGGAGGGCGGCTACGGCTCCCCCGGCTCCTCCGACCTGAAGCCGATCGGCTCCGGTGAGAACGAGTCCGAGGGCTCGTCCCAGCCGGAGGCCGAGGACGCCAACGGCGAGGACGCCGCCGCCGAGGAGGAGGTGACCGAACCGGAGGCCGAGGAGGCCACCGACGAGGACACCACCGACCCGGAGGCCTAAGCGCCGCGACCTGAGCCCGGCTCCCCGTGAGCCGGGCCGGGACCCGGCGGGTTAGCCCCCGCAGTACAACGCCGAAGGGCCCTGCCCGGACCGCACATCGTGCGGAACGGACAGGGCCCTTCGCGTGCGCCCGGACGGCGCCCGGACGGCGCCGGACCGGGCAACAGCCCGGCGAGAACCCGCCGGGACCTGGCCGAAACCTAGCTCGCCGGCGCCGCCTCGGGGGCCTCCGGCGCCTCAGCCGCAGCACCCGCGCGGCGGGCGTCGAGGAACTTCTTGGCCGCGCCGATGATGCCCGGCAGGATCGAGACGAAGACGATCAGCAGGAAGATCGGCTCGATGTTCTCGCGGATGAAGTCGTAGTGGCCCAGCCACGCGCCCAGAAGTGTGACCCCGCCGCCCCACAGCGTCGCCCCGCACACGGAAAACGGCAGGAAGACGCGGTAGTTCATCCGGGACATGCCGGCCACCAGCGGGGCGTAGGTGCGCACGATGGGCACGAAGCGGCAGATGATCACGGTGATGGGGCCGTGCTTGGCGAAGAACTCGTGGGACTGGGCCAGGTAGGCCTGCTTGAAGATCCGCCCGTCCGGGCGCTTCGAGAGCGCCTCGCCGAACTTGCGGCCGATCCAGTAGCCGGACTGGTCGCCGAGCAACGCCGCGCACATGCAGGCGGCGATCACGGCCCACAGCGGGGCGAAGGAGTCGGGCTGCACGGCGAGCATGCCGCCGGTGAACAGCAGCGAGTCGCCCGGCAGCAGCGGGAAGAGCAGACCGGACTCGATGAAGACGATCAGGGCGATTCCGGGCAGGATCAGACTCCCGAAGGGGCCCGAACCGCTGAGCAGGTACATGGGGTCCATCCAGGTCGGTCCGAGGGCCATGGTGGTGACGAGGGCGTCATGCATGGCAAGAACAGTACGCCCGAAAGCCCTCTTTTCCCCAGCGCAGCGCGGTCGAAAGCGGCCAACCGGGGCGTACGCGGACGGGTATGACGAACACCACAGCGGGGCGCGGCGCGACGTCGGCAAGCCCCCTGCCAGTACCGAAATGCCCGGATATGTCCGAACGTGTGGCATTTGCTGTGTGGTCGGGCAGCGAAAACGCGCGAGACCTGGCATACTGGGAGCAGCGAACGGGACCGGACAACCGTCGGGGCCCGTGCGGAAAAAGACCACCGTCCAGAGGCACCTTTTGGGAGGAAGCTTCAATGCCCATCGCAACCCCTGAGATCTACAACGAGATGCTCGACCGGGCCAAGAAGGAGGGCTTCGCCTACCCAGCGATCAACTGCACCTCCTCGGAGACGATCAACGCCGCCCTGAAGGGCTTCGCCGAGGCGGAGTCCGACGGCATCATCCAGTTCTCCACCGGCGGTGCCTCGTTCGGCTCCGGCCTGGCGGTGCAGAACAAGGTCAAGGGCGCCCTGGCCCTCGCCGCCTTCGCGCACGAGGCCGCCGAGAACTACGGCGTCAACGTCGCCCTGCACACCGACCACTGCCAGAAGGAGGTGCTCGACGAGTACGTGCGCCCCCTGATCGCGATCTCCCAGGAGCGCGTCGACCGCGGCGAGCTGCCCCTGTTCCAGTCGCACATGTGGGACGGCTCGGCCATCCCGATCGACGAAAACCTCGTGATCGCCCAGGAGCTGCTGGAGAAGGCCCACAAGGCCAACATCATCCTCGAGGTCGAGATCGGTGTCGTCGGCGGCGAGGAGGACGGCGTCGAGGCCAAGCACGGCGCGAACCTCTACACCTCCCCGGAGGACTTCGAGAAAACCATCGACGCCATCGGCCACGGTGACAAGGGTCGCTACCTGCTGGCCGCCACCTTCGGCAACGTCCACGGCGTCTACAAGCCGGGCAACGTCGAGCTGCGTCCGGAGGTCCTCAAGGAGGGCCAGCGCGTCGCCGCCAAGAAGCTCGGCCTGGATGCCGACGCCCAGCCCTTCGACTTCGTCTTCCACGGCGGCTCCGGCTCCGAGAAGGAGAAGATCGAGGAGGCCCTCGACTACGGCGTCATCAAGATGAACGTCGACACCGACACCCAGTACGCGTTTACCAACCCGGTCGCGCGCCACATGTTCGCCAACTACGACGGCGTCTTCAAGATCGACGGCGAGGTCGGCAACAAGAAGGTCTACGACCCGCGTTCCTACATGAAGAAGGCCGAGCAGGGCATGTCCGAGCGCGTCATCGAGGCGTGTCAGGACCTGCACTCGGTGGGCACCACCCTGAGCAAGTAAGTCCCGCGCCGAGCGTCGCTTGATCGCGCCAGCGCCCCGCCCCCGCGTCCCGCACCTGCGTGCGGTGCGCGGGGGCGTCTTCGTGCCCGTGTGATGACGGTAACGGCGGGGGCCTATCCTGGGGCACATGGCAAAGGAGCGTCTCAACACCCTCGACCGGCTGCGCACCGTGGACAAGTCCCTGGCCAGCCGGATGGGCCGGGTGCGCAAGCGCTCCTGGGCGATCACCCAGCAGGCCGTGGCCGCCGGCGCCTCCTACTGGGTGGCCCAGGAGGTCTTCGGCCACCGCTTCCCGTTCTTCGCGCCGATCGCCGCGATCATCATCCTCGGCATGACCGGCGGCGACCGCCTGCGTCGCGCCGTCGAGATGTCGCTCGGCTGCATCGTGGGCGTCGGCCTCGGCGACCTCCTCGTCCCGCTGCTCGGCTCCGGGCCCTGGCAGATCGCCGTCGCCGTGGCCTGCGCGCTGGTCTTCGGCTCGCTCATCTCGAAGTCGCCGCTGGTCAACAACCAGATCGCCATCGGCGCCATCCTGATCGCCACGATCATGCCGCCCGGCGGCATCACCCCGGCCGGCACCGGGGGACCCGACCGCATGATCGACGCGGTGATCGGCTCGACGGTGGGCATCCTCGTCATCGCCATCCTGCCCGACAACCCCTTGAACGCCGCGCGCCAGGAGATCTCCAAGGTCATGGCGATCGCCTCCTCGGTGCTCGACGACGTCGCCGAGGCGCTGCGCAGCCGCGACGCGCGCAGCCTGGCCAACGCCCTGCAGGCCGTGCGTGACACCCAGGGCGACATCAACTCGATGCTCGACTCGGCGAAGGTCGGCCGCGAGGCCTCGACGCTCTCGCCGCTGATGTGGGGCTCGCGCCGGCGGGTGCGCTCGCTGGAGCGCATCCTGGGGCCCGTCGACAACGCCGTGCGCAACGTGCGCGTGCTCGCCCGGCGCTCGCGTGTGCTCACCGAGGACGGCGACACCGTCTCCGACGAGCAGATCGAGATCATCTCCGAGCTCTCCGGCATCCTGCTCAGCTTCTCCGAGCTCTACGAGCGTGGCGCCGAGGTCTCCGAGGCCGTCGAGATCCCCAACATCGTCAACCAGCTGCGCCGCCTCGGCGCGCGGGCCAACATGTCGCTGGTGGAGGGACGGGTCCTCTCGGCGCACGTGGTGCTGGCCCAGACCCGCTCGATCATCGTGGACCTGCTCGAGATCTGCGGGATGTCCCGGCCCTCCTCACTGGCCGTGCTCGCGCCGACCTCGCGCACCCCGGCCTACCCGCCGGAGGTCTGGGACGACTGAGGGCGCGGGGCTCGCGTCCCGTGCAGGGCCAGGGGCGCGGGCTCAGGGACGCACGATCTGGAGATCGCGCATGTGGCGGTAGAACGTCGCGCGCTTGACCGGCCGCTTGGCCGGCACCCCGTCGACGGTGACCAGGATGTCGCGTCCGCCGGACTGCACCGCCCTACCCGTGCGCAGGCTCGCCTCGTCGACCTCCCCGTGTGGGCGCAGCGCCCCGCGCAGCCTGGCCAGCGGGCCGCGCCCGGCGTCGACGGGGGAGTAGGGGGTGGTGAGCACGGCGGCGGCGATGCCCGGGGCGTCGGTCATGGGCACCAGGCGGGCGCCGAACAGGCCACGCCGCGGGGGCTTCGCCACCCGCGGCCGGGAAGAGGAAGTCCGCGCCCGGGAAGAGGAAGCCCGCGGCCGGGAAACGGGATCCTCGCCCTTGCGGAAGAGGATCGTCGCGTCGTCGACGATGATCTCGCCGGTGTACTCGCCGTGGGCGAAGTCCTCCAGCAGCGCCGAGCCAGCCACCGCCAGGCCCCGGTCCGAGCGGTTCAGGGGCGCCGGGTTGACCGCCCCGTGCACCGCCAGCGGGAACGCGCCCGCGCCCACCGGCAGCGCCCAGTTCGTCGCCGCGGGCGACGGCTCGACCGGCACGTAGCCGAACTCCACCCACAGAAAGTCCGCCCGCATGGCACGGGTGAGCACCGCCGACAGGGCGGCGTCGGAGCCCACGACGACCACCCGCAGGGCGTCGTCAATGAACGGCGCCTGGGGTGCCGGCCCCGGGGCGCCGAGGTGGCGGACGTCGGGACGCGCGGCGATCTCATCGAGCGACGGGGTGGGATCCTCCGGGAGCACGGCGCGGGCGGCGGCGTCAAGCACGCGCAGGTCGCCGCGGGCGGGCACCTGCGGCAGGTCGATCACCTCGGCACCCGCCGGGGCGTTGAGCCCCTGGGCGGCCGGGCCGCAACGGAGGATGAGCACACGCATGGACAGCATTCTAGAGCTGGACGTCGGACGGGTAGAATAATCGCCTGGACGGGCGCGGGAACCGCGTGCCGCGCCGCACTCACGCCACCGTGAGCAAGCACCCAGAACCCAGACCCGAGGAAGTGGACATTCCGCCATGGCAGCGATCGTGATCGTCGGCGCCCAGTGGGGCGACGAAGGAAAGGGCAAGGCCACCGACATCCTGGGCAGCCAGGTCGACTACGTGGTCAAGCCCAACGGCGGCAACAACGCCGGCCACACCGTCGTCGTGAACGGCGAGAAGTACCAGCTCAAGCTGCTGCCGGCCGGCCTGCTCTCCGAGAACGCCATGCCCATCCTGGGCAACGGCACCGTGATCAACCTCGAGGCCCTCTTCGAGGAGATCGACGGCCTGGAGGCCCGCGGCGCGGACGCCTCCCGCCTGCGCATCTCCGCCAACGCCCACCTCGTCGCGCCGTACCACCGCACCCTCGACCGGGTCCAGGAGCGCTTCCTGGGCAAACGCGCCATCGGCACCACCGGCCGCGGCATCGGCCCGACCTACTCCGACAAGGTCGCCCGCGTCGGCCTGCGCGTCCAGGACGTCTTCGACGAGTCGATCCTGCGCCAGAAGATCACCTCCGCGCTCGACGTGAAGAACCAGATCCTGGTCAAGCTGTACAACCGCCGCGCCATCGAGGCCGAGGAGATCGTGCAGTACTTCCTCAGCTACGCCGACCGCCTGCGCCCGATGGTCATCGAGGCCGAGTACGAGGTCAACAAGGGCCTCGACGAGGGCAAGAGCGTGCTCATGGAGGGCGGCCAGGCCACCATGCTCGACGTCGACCACGGCACCTACCCCTTCGTGACCTCCTCGAACCCGACCGCCGGCGGCGCCTGCGTCGGCTCCGGCATCGGCCCGACGCGCATCACCTCCTCGCTGGGCATCGCCAAGGCGTACACCACGCGCGTGGGCGCCGGCCCGTTCCCCACCGAGCTCTTCGACAAGTGGGGCGAGTACCTGCAGGTCACCGGCGGCGAGGTCGGCGTGAACACCGGCCGTAAGCGCCGCTGCGGCTGGTACGACTCCGTGGTCGCCCGCTACGCCACCCGCGTCAACGGCTTCACCGACCTGTTCATCACCAAGCTCGACGTGCTCACCGGCATCGGCGAGATCCCGATCTGTGTGGCCTACGACGTCGACGGCGTGCGCCACGACGAGATGCCGCTGACCCAGTCCGAGTTCCACCACGCCGAGCCGATCTACGAGACGATGCCCGCCTGGGAGGAGGACATCACCGGCTGCCGCACCTTCGAGGAGCTGCCCCAGCGCGCCCAGGACTACCTGCACCGCATCGAGGCGCTCTCCGGCTGCCGCATCTCGTATGTCGGCGTCGGCCCGGGCCGCGACGAGACCATCGTCATCAACGACGTGATGCAGAGCTAGCTCGGGCCGGCTCTGCCGGGGGCTCGGGGGCTCGGGGGTCAGCTCAGCAGCCAGGGGGACGCGGCGACCAGGATGGCCTGGGAGCCGCGGTCCAGCGTCGGCTGGAGATCGGGGGCGAAGCCGGGGTTGTGGTTCGCGGGGGCCTTCTCCGGCTCCGCGAACCCGCCCAGGCCCCAGTAGCAGTACGGCACGCCGAGGGCGTCCGGGATCACCGAGAAGTCCTCGCTGGCCGTCGCCGGGTCGAACTCCACGGTCGGCAGGTGCGCGGCGAACGCCTCCTGCACCGTGGCGGCCGTCTGCGCGTCGTTGTCCGTGAGCGGGTAGACGTCCGAGTACTCGAAGGTCGGCTCGCCGGGCATGCCCGCCGCCGCGCACTCGGCGCGCACGATGCGCTCGATGGCCTCGTGCAGGTGCTTGGCGACGTCCTCGTCGTAGGCGCGGGTGTTCAGCTTCAGCGTGGCGTGGTCCGGGATCACGTTCGCCGAGTCGCCGGCCTGCACCGAGCCCACGGTGACCACCGCGAAGGTGCCCGGGGCCAGCTCGCGCGAGACGATCGTCTGCAGGCGCGTCACCGCCGCGCACGCCGTGACCACCGGGTCCTTGGCCAGGTGCGGCATCGAGCCGTGGCTGCCCGCGCCCGGGATCGTCACCGTGACCGTGGTCGCCGTGGAGAGCACCGGGCCGGCCGCCGCGCCGACGGCCCCGCCCGGCAGCGTGGTCAGCACGTGCTGGGCCAGCGCCACCTCCACGTCCGGGATCTTCTCCGCCAGGCCGTCCTCGACCATGGCGCGGGCTCCGGCGGCGCGCTCCTCGCCGGGCTGGAAGACTGCGACCATACGGCCGTGCCAGGCCTCCGGGTGCTCCACCAGGGCGCGCACCGCGCCCAGGAGCGCAGTGGCGTGCACGTCGTGGCCGCAGGCGTGCGAGCGGCCGCGCTCCGGGTCGGCCGCGTAGTCCTTGCCGGAGTCCTCCGGGACCGGCAGGCCGTCGAAGTCGGCGCGCACGAGCACCGAGCCGCCGTCGGGGTTCTCCGGGTTCTCCACCACGGCGACCACGCCGGTGCCGCCGATGTGCAGCGGCTCCAGGCCGAGCGCCTCGAGTTCCTGCGCGATGCGCGTGGAGGTCTCGTGCTCCTTCATGGCCACCTCCGGGTGGCGGTGGAACCACGTGTAGAACTCCTCGCGGTCCGCGCGGCTGGACTCGAGGGCGTCGAAGAGGGCGGCCAGACCGCGGTTGTCCCCGGCGTCTGGTTCGGTGGGCGAAGTGGCGGTGTCCATGGCCGCGACGCTACCCCTCGGGGCGGGGTGGTCGCCGGGTTAGACTTGCGGGCATGAGTGCACCTGAGTCGATCGGCACGCCGCTGAGTCCCGGCGCCACCCGCGTGATGCTGCTGGGGTCCGGGGAGCTGAGCAAGGAACTGGCCGTCTCCTTCCACCGCCTCGGGGTGGAGGTGCACGCCGTCGACCGCCGCGAGGGCGCGCCCGCCCAGCAGGTCGCCCACGTCGCCCACACCGTCGACGTCACCGACCCGCAGGCCGTGGCGGACCTGATCCGCCGCGTGGACCCGGACTTCATCATCCCGGAGATCGAGACCATCGCCGTCGACGTGCTCGAGGCCGCCGAGGCCGCCGGTGCCGCCGGCGTGGTGCCCAGCCCGAAGGCCGTGCGCCTGGCCACCAACCGCGAGGGCCTGCGCCGCATGGCCTCCGAGGAGCTGGGGCTGCCCACCACTACCTACCAGTTCGCCTCGGATCTGACCGAGTTCGAGGTCGCCGTCGGCTCCGTGGGGTACCCGTGCGTGGCCAAGCCGAACGTGGACGGGCCGGACGCGCGTCCGAATCAGCGCATCGAGGCGCCCGAGGACGTCGAGTCGGCCTGGCGTGCGCTGACCGAGGGGGCGGGGGACTCCCGCGTGATCGTGGAGCGCCTGGTGGACTTCGACGCGGAGATCACCATCATCGCCGTGCGCTCGGTGGACCCGGAGACCGGGCGGATGGCCACCTGGTTCTGCGAGCCGCTGGGCCACCTCTACCGCGACGGGGCCTTCGTCGAGTCCTGGCAGCCGATGGCCGTCAACCCCGACGCGCTGGACAACGCCCGCTCGGTCGCGGCCCGGGTGACGGGCGCGCTCGGCGGGCGCGGGGTGTTCAACGTCAAGCTCTTCGTCGAGGGCGAGGACGTCTACTTCTCCGAGGTGGTGCCGCGGGCGCACACCACGGGCCTGGTCACGCTGGCGACCCAGCGCTTCTCGCAGTTCGACCTGCAGGCGCGCGCCACGCTGGGCCTGCCGGTGGACGCCACGCTGGTCTCCCCGGGCGCCTCGAGCGCGATCCTCTCGCCGGTCGAGGCCGAGGCGGTGCGCTTCGAGGGCCTCGCGGAGGCGGTGGCGGTGCCGGAGTCGACCGTCGAGCTCTTCGGCAAGCGCGGCGCGACCGTCGGCCGGGCGATGGGGGTGGCGCTGGCCACCGCCGAGGACGTCGCCACGGCCCTGGACCGGGCGCGTGCGGCGGCGCAGGCGGTGCGCATCGTGCCGCAGGAGGGCGGCAGGCTCTAGCGCCTGCCCGAAGGGGGGACTGGGCCGCGAGCCTAGGCCGCGGCGTCGAGGGCCTTGACGGCCTCGGCGATGGTGGCCGGGGTGGCCGTCATCGGCAGGTGGGCGACACCGGAGTCGTCGAACTCCGCGCCGCCGGCGGTGAAGCCGAAGCGCTCGTAGAAGCCGCGCAGGTGGCTCTGGGCGTCCAGGCGCACGGTGCGGCCCGGGAAACGCTCGGCTGCCAGGCGCAGGGTCTGCAGCAGCAACTTGGAGCCCAGGCCCTCGCCGCGGTGGTCGGCGGCGGTGGTCAGCCGGCCCAGGTGGACCGTCTCGTCGCCGTCGGCGCCGGGATAGAGGCGGGCGCAGCCGATGAGGGCGGTGTGGCCGTGCTCGGACTTCCGGGTCCAGGCCAGGACGTGGAAGGTGGTGTCCAGGGCGTCGGTGTCGTCGATCTCGGCGTACGGGGTCTGCTGCTCGTGCACGAAGACGTCGACGCGGAGCTTGTAGAGCTGGTGCAGCTCGACGGGAGACATCTCCCGGAGCGCGGAAACCGCGAAGTAGTTGGTCATGGCGGGGAAGCATAACCCCGGCGCGTGCCCGCCCGGAAATCGCTGTGACCGATTATTTGGCCTCCGCGCCGCTATGCCACGCCTTTCAAGGGGTCGGCGGTGTCGCCCGCGCTCCCTCCGCGCCGATCGGCGTGGATGCGTCCCCGGGGCATATGGGCGCGGACTAACCTGGGGAGAATGAACTCCCGCCGCCCGACGCTCGCCCAGGTCGCCAAGGAGGCCGGGGTCTCGCCGGCGACCGTGAGCCTGGTGCTCAACAAGCGGCCGGGCACGCGCATCTCCGAGGCGACCGCGCGCCGGGTGCGCGCCGCCGCCGACAAGCTCGGCTACCGGCCCGACCCCACGGCCCGCTCCCTGCGCACCGGCCGCTCGCTGACGGTCGGCTTCGTCTCCGACGAGGTGGCCACCACCCGTTTCGCCTCCGCGCTGATCCGCGGCAGCATCGACGTCGCCGAGCGCAGCGGCAACCTGGTGCTCATCAACGAGTGCCCCTTCGACGCCGAGCGCCTCGAGCGCGCCGTCGGCGGGCTGGTCTCCCGCCGCGTCGACGGCATCATCTTCGCGCTCATGCAGGCCCGCCACGTCACGGTGCCGCGCCTGCCGGACTCGATGAAGGCCGTCATCGTCAACGGCACGGCCACCGTCGCCGGCACCGACCGGCAGTTGCCCGCCGTGCTTCCCGACGAGCCCGTGGCCGGACGCAGGGCGGCCGAGTACCTGCTGGCGCGGGGTCACCGCCGCATCGCCCTGGTCGGGCGGAGCAAGGAGACGCTGGACCCGGCGGTCTCGGTGTGCGTCTCGGTGCGCTTCGGCGCCGTCGACGCCACGCTGGCGGAGGCGGGGCTGGGCCTGACCATGGAGGTCCAGGGCGCGGTGTGGGAGCCGCCGCTGGGTGCGCGCGCCTTCGAGCGGGTGCAGGCCTTTAACGCGGAGCACCCGGAGGAGCCGGTCACCGCGGTGATCGCGGGCAACGACCGCATCGCCTTCGGCTTCTTCCAGGCCGCCGCGCACGCCGGGGTGCGCATCCCGGAGGAGATCTCCGTGATGTCCTTCGACGACGAGGTGCTGGCCTCCTACCTGGACCCGGGCCTGAGCACCGTGGCCATCCCGTACCTCGAGATGGGGCGGGCGGCCACGGAGCTGGTGCTCGAGCCGCGCAAGCTGCGCGGACGCAAGCACACCCGCACCGGCGTGCAGATGGCGGAGGCCCGGGCCGCCGCGGCGGCCTTCCCCGGCCCGGTCGGGGAGGCCTACCTGGTGGACATGCCGCTGGTGGAGCGGGAGTCCGTGGCGGCGCGAGGCTGACGCCTCGCCCCCGGGCTAACGACGCCCCGCGGCCGGGCTACTTGTCCTGCGGACCGGCGTGGGCGACCATCTCGTCCCACTCGACGATCTTCTTGCGTTCGCGGCCCTCGGCCTCGCCCAGGGCGCGCTCGGCGGCGTCCAGGCGGTGCCAGCCCTCCCAGGTGGTCACCGCCAGGCCCTTGCCCTCGAGAAAGGCGAGCACCTCGTCCGGGTCGGTGGACTCCGGCTCGGCGAGCTTGCCGGCGTTGTAGTCCTCCAGCAGCATGCCGGTGGTCTCCTTGGCGTCGGACTTGGTGTTGCCGATCAGCCCCACCGGGCCGCGCTTGATCCAGCCGGTGGTGTAGAGGCCCGGCACGGCGGCGCCGTCCTCGTCGACGACGTGGCCGCCGTCGTTGGGGATCACGGCGCGCTTGTCGTCGAAGGGCACGCCCTCGACGGCGTCGGAGCGGTAGCCCACCGCGCGGTAGACGGCCTGGACGGGCCAGACGGTGAACTTGCCGGTGCGGGTGACTCCGCCGTTGCCGTCGAGCTCGGTGCGCTCGGTCTTGAGCCCGGTGACCTTGCCGTTCTCGCCGAGGATCTCGACGGGCGACTCGAAGAAGTGGATCTGCAGGGTGTGCGGGGCGCCCTTCGGGTCGCGGATGGCGTAGTGCTCGAGGGTCTGGCAGACCAGGTCCTGGGACTTCGACTCGCGGCGGGCCTTCTCGCTGGCCTCGTCGTAGTCGATGTCCTCCGGGTCGACGGTGACCTCGATGGTGTCGGAGTAGTCCAGCTCCTTGAGCTCGAGCGGGGTGAACTTCGCCTGGGCCGGGCCGCGGCGGCCGAAGATGTGCACCTCGCGGGCGGCGCTGGCGTTGAGGTTGTCGTAGACGTTGTCCGGGATCTCGGTGACGTGCAGCTCGTCGGCGGTCTTGGCCAGCACGCGGGAGATGTCCAGGCCGACGTTGCCCACGCCGATCACGGCGACCTGCTCGGCGGAGAGGTCCCAGTCGCGCGAGAAGTTCGGGTTGCCGTCGTAGAAGCCGACGAACTCGCCGGCGCCGTGCACGCCCTCCAGGTCCGCGCCCGGGATGTCGAGCACGCGGTCGCCGGTCGCGCCGGTGGAGAAGACCACGGCGTCGTAGTAGCGCTGCAGCTCCTCGACGCTCACGGCGACGCCGACGTTGATGTTGCCCAGGAAGCGGATCTCCGGCTTCTCCATCACGTTGTGCAGCGACTTGACGATGCCCTTGATGCGCGGGTGGTCCGGCGCGACGCCGTAGCGGATCAGGCCGAACGGGGTGGGCATGCGCTCGTAGAGGTCGATGGAGACCTCCTGGCCGGACTTGATGAGGAGATCGGAGGCGTAGATGCCGGCAGGGCCGGCACCGACGACGGCGACGCGCAGGGGGCGAGACATCGTGACGTGGGTTCCTTTACTTCTTGGGTCAGTTTCCGGGGCGCAGCTGGCGCGCCCGCTTCGGTACGTGTGCTGCACCATACCCGTTGGTGGGCGGAATTTGCACCGAGCTGTCTATAACGGCGCCCAGTCTAACCGCCGCGGCGCGGTGGGGAAACCCCCGCCGCATGTGGGCCCGCGCGCCGCCGCACCGGGGTGTGACACCAGCGTGGGGCGCATGCGCGGGGCCGACGCCGCTGCGGATGTTGGGCCGGTGTGGCGAGGGTACCCTCGGGGGTTGTCGCGTGAATGTTTCCCGCCGAGGTGCGGTCGCGGTGCCCCCGCCGCGCGGCCGGAGCGAAAAGAAAAACCAATCACGAAAAAAGCCCGCGGTGCGCTGCGCCACACTATTATGTCCGGTGCCCCGCGCCTGACGGCTCACGTCCGCAGCAGACGCCCACAGAAAGGTTGCTTCCCGCATGACTAACCCGGCGCCCTCCGCGGCCCCCTCGGCACTCCTCACCCTGGTCAACCGCACCTTCGACGGCCTGGACACCGCCGCCCTGGCCGAGTCTCTGGACCTCGCCCACGCCGACCTGGCCCGCGTGGAGCCCACCGTCGGCGCCGCGCTCGCGGCCGGGCTGACCGACTCCGGTGCCACCCTGATCCGGGGGACCGGCGCCCTGGCGCACGACGCCCGCGTCGCCGCCGCCCTCGGCGTGCCGTTGCTGCTGGTGATTAACGACGCCGCCGGCGTCGGCCGCCTCGCCGTCGCCGAGGCCGAGGCAGCCGGTGCGGTGGTCGCCGCGACCCTGACGGCCACCGAGCTCGCCGACGCCGGCCACGTGCGCGCGGCGCTGGCCGCGGTCGCTGACGACGCGAAGCCGGTCATGTCGCCGGAGGTCTTCGAGCGCCGCCTGGCCGCCCAGGCCGCCGAGGTCGGCGCGCGCATCGTGCTGCCGGAGGGCGACGACGACCGCATCCTGGCCGCCGCCGACCAGTTGCTCAAGGCCGGCGTGGCGCGCCTGACCATCCTGGGTGACCCCCAGGACGTCGCCAAGCGGGCGAAGGACGCCGGGCTGGACCTTTCGGACGCCGAGGTCGTCGACCACCGCACCGACCCGCGCCGCGAGGAGTTCGCCGCCGAGTTCGCCCGCCTGCGTGAGAAGAAGGGTGTCACCCTCGAGCAGGCGCGCGAGCAGATGGACGACGTCTCCTACTTCGGCACCATGCTCGTGCACACCGGCGCCGCCGACGGCATGGTCTCCGGTGCGGCGCACACCACCGCCGAGACGATCCGCCCGGCCCTGCAGATCATCCGCACCTCCCCGGAGGCCTCCGTGGTCTCCTCGATCTTCCTGATGGTGCTGCCGGGCAAGTTGTGGGCCTTCGGCGACTGCGCGGTCAACCCCAACCCGACCGCCGAGCAGCTCGGCGAGATCGCCGTCGTCTCCGCGCGCACCGCCGCCGGCTTCGGCATCGACCCGAAGGTCGCCGTGCTGTCCTACTCCTCCGGCGCCTCCGGTTCCGGCGCCGACGTCGAGCGCGCCGTCACGGCCGTCGAGACCGCGCGGAAGGCCGACCCGCAGCTCGCCGTCGACGGCCCGCTGCAGTTCGACGCCGCCTGCGACCCGGGCGTGGCCGCCAAGAAGATGCCCGACTCCCCGGTCGCGGGCCAGGCGAACGTCTTCGTCTTCCCGGACCTCGAGGCCGGCAACATCGGCTACAAGGCCGTGCAGCGCACCGCCGGCGCGCTGGCCGTCGGCCCGATCCTGCAGGGGCTCAACAAGCCGGTCAACGACCTCTCGCGCGGGGCGACGGTGCCGGACATTGTCAACACCGTGGCCATCACCGCGATCCAGGCGGGAGGGAACCGCTAGCCATGTCGTACGCACTCGTCCTCAACTCCGGCTCCTCCTCGATCAAGTTCCAGCTGGTCAACCCGTTGGCCTCGGCCACCGAGAAGCCCTTCGTCGTCGGCGTCGTCGAGCAGATCGGCGAGCCGCAGGGCGCGGTGACCCTCAAGACGCAGGAGGGCACCTTCGCCGTCGAGCAGGAGATCCCGGACCACACCGCCGGCCTGCAGCTCGCCTTCGAGCTGATGGACAAGCACCACTGCGGCCCGGGGCAGGTCGACGTGATCGCCTGCGGGCACCGCGTGGTCCACGGCGGCATCCTCTTCTCCGCGCCCGAGCTGATCAACGACCAGATCCTGGACATGATCCGGGACCTCATCCCGCTGGCGCCGCTGCACAATCCGGCCAATATCGCCGGCATCGAGGTCGCCCGCGAGATCCTGCCGGACATCCCGCACGTGGCCGTCTTCGACACCGGCTTCTTCCACACCCTGCCGCCGGCCGCCGCGATCTACCCGATCAACAAGGACGTCGCCGCGGAATACTCGCTGCGCCGCTACGGCTTCCACGGCACCAGCCACGAGTACGTCTCCCAGCAGGTCCCCGGGCTGCTCGGCCTGCCGCCGGCCGCGGTCAACCAGATCACCCTGCACCTGGGCAACGGCGCCTCGGCCGCCGCCATCCGCGGCGGGCTGGCCGTCGACACCTCGATGGGGCTGACCCCGCTGGCCGGTCTGGCCATGGGCACCCGCTCCGGCGACATCGACCCGGGCATCGTCTTCCACCTCTACCGCAACGGCATGTCGATCGACGAGATCGACAACCTGCTCAACAAGAAGTCCGGTGTCAAGGGCCTGGCCGGGGTCAACGACTTCCGCGCCTTGCGCGACATGATCCGCGACGAGGACGAGGACGCCTGGACGGCCTACAACGTCTACATCCACCAGCTGCGCCGCTACATCGGCGCCTACATGGTCTCGCTCGGCCGGGTCAACGCGATCACGTTCACCGCCGGCGTGGGCGAGAACGACTCGCACGTGCGCGCCGACGCGCTGGCCGGCATGGAGACCTACGGCGTCAAGATCGACCCGGACCGCAACGCCGGCCCGAACGACGGCCCGCGCGAGATCTCCACGGACGACTCCGCGGTCAAGGTCTTCGTGGTGCCCACCAACGAGGAGCTGGCCATCGCCCGCTACGCGGTGGCCTTCGCGCAGTAACCCGCCGGCGCAGGCCCTGTTCCCGGTGGCGCGGCGTCAGCCGCGCCACTAGAACCAGGTCTCGGGGCGGACCTGGTTGGCCATGTCCACCAGCGCGTAGCGGTGCCGGGCGAAGGGGGCGTTGCGCGCCAGGCGCCGCAGCGTGTCGGCCAGCCCGGCGCGCAGCCCGCGCTGGGTGAAGGGGAACTCGAAGAGGTCGTTGGGGCTGGCGGCCGCCTCGACGTCGGCGTCGCGCAGGAAGTTCAGCCCCGCCGAGAGCACCGCGGCCTGGATCTGCAGGAAGCGCGGCTCGTTGGTGGGGATCTCCGAGAGCCGGCGGGCGGCCCGGCGCACGCGCGACTCGGTCAGCTGCCCGCCGATCAGGTGCAGGATCGTGGTCAGCTGCGCCATGCGGTGGTGCCTCGAGGCCTGCGGCAGCCGGTCCAGTGCCCGCACGGCGGTCTCCAGCTGGTTCTCCGCCATCAGCTGGCGGGCCAGGCCGAAGGCGCTGGACACCGTGGTCGGGTTGGCCGCCCACACCAGCCCGTAGAGGCGGATGGTGTGGAAGCGCAGCACCTGCGGGTCGGTGCTCACGTGCGACCAGTCGTGCGGCAGCCGGGAGACGAAGCCGCCGTTGAGCTCCTCCAGGGTGGCGTGCACGCCGGCGATCGCGCGGGCGTCGTGCGGGTCGAGAAGGGCCACGCCCGAGTAGCCGAGGTTCTGCAGGATCAGCTCGTCGACGGCCGCCAGCGCCAGCTTCGGCGCGGACTCGCCGGGCAGGATGGTCAGCACCTCGAAGAAGTGCTTCTGCGCGGTCATCAGGTCGTCGAGCAGCAGCGAGGTCACCCCGGAGTACCAGTGGAAGCGCCAGTCGTTGCCCAGGGACTCCTCGAGGCTGGCCAGCCACTCGCGGGCCTGTCCGGTGAAGCCGAGGTCCAGCATCGCGCGCACCACGCCCAGCGGGATCTCCGCGGACCGGGTGTACTCCTCGGTGTGCATCGCCTGGCGCAGGGTCTCCAGCGCCTCCTCGGGCTCGGTGTAGGAGAACCCGGACAGCAGTGGCGCGCCGACGTCGTGGCGGTCGACCAGCGGGACGGCCAGGGCACCCACGACCTCCGGGGCGGTGATCGCCGCGGAGCGTTCGGTGCCGTCGAGCAGCTGGTCGGTGCGGAAGACGACGTGCTTGGTGCCGAAGGTGCGCCGCTGCGGGGAGAACAGCGAGTGCTGGTTGGGGTGCTGCACCCCGTCGCGCAGGGCGATGATCTCGCGCAGCACCCCGTAGAGCTGGCTGCGCAGCGCGCGGATGTCGGAGAAGCGCTTCTTCGGGTCCGGGCGAGTGGCCCGCTCGAGCAGCCGGTAGTAGCTGAGGTAGCCGCGCAGCAGCGGCTCCTCCGAGGGCGAGGGGATGCCCGGGGCGAAGGCGCCGTCCTCGACGGGCAGGTCGAGGGTGAGCGCGGCGAGGGTGCGCCCGATGGTGTAGATGTCGCTGGCCACCGACGGGCCCTCGGCGGCGACCTCGGGGGCCTGGAAGCCGCGGGTGCCGTAGATGTAGCCGTAGGAGCCGATGCCGGTCACGGCCCCCAGGTCGATCAGCGTGACCTGGTCCTCGGTGGCGATGATGTTCTCGGGCTTCATGTCGTTGTAGACCACCCCGCGCACGTGCAGGTACTCCAGGGCGGGCAGCACCTGCAGGATGTAGGCGATGGCGACGTCGACGGGCATCAGCCCGCCGGGGTAGTCGCGCATCCGGTCCTTCAGGCTCGGCCCGCCGACGTACTCCATGACGATGAAGCCGCCGGGCACGCGCGGGTCGTCGATGAAGTTGAAGATCTTCACCACGCCCGGGTGCGTGATGTCCGCGAGGAACTCCCGCTCCGCGGCGGCCACGCCGGCGTCCTTGTCGCCGGCCGCCGACTGCATGCCCTTGAGCACCACCAGGCGCTCGGAGACGTTGCGGTCGCCGGCCAGGTAGATCCAGCCCATGCCGCCGTGGCCGATCACGCCGAGGATCTCGTACTGCCCGGCGACGACGTCGCCGCGCCTCAGCTGCGGCGGGTCGACCTTGGCGCCGGCGGCCTCGGGGTCCTTCAGCGCGGCCTCGGGAGGGACGAGGTCGATGAACGGCAGGGTGACCATGCCGTCGGCGACCACCCAGTCCTGCCGGCGCCGCCCGCGCCGCGAGCGGAAGGTGTCCAGTGCTTTCCGACGCGCGCGTTCCGACGCATCGCGCCTGCGCTCGGCGTCGGTGCGTGGCCGCGGCGCCCCGGCACCGCGGTTGTCGCGCATCTTGTCCAGGTCTGCGAAGAGCCCGGCGAGGTTCGCCGGGTCGACCTGGAACTCGTCCTCGTCGTCCTCGTCCTCGGCGGCGAAGGGGTCGAAGGCGACGGCCTCGGTGCCGGGGGCGGGCGCGTCGCGCCCGTTGTCCTCGTCGGTGAACGGGTCATAGGGCACGGCCTCGGTGGCCGGGCCCTCCTCGTCCTCGGCGGCGAAGGGGTCGAAGGCGACGGCCTCGGTCGCCGGGCCCTCGTCGTCCTGCTCGGGGCGGTTGCGCGGCTCGGTCACTGGGCTTCCTCCTCGCGGTAGATGGCGGGCGGGGGCGACTGGGCGGGCAGGTAGGGCCCGAACCAGCGGTCGTAGAGGCGCTGCCAGGTCCCGTCGGTGGTCACCCGGCGCAGCGTCTCGTTGACCTGGCGGATCAGCCCGGCCGCCTCGTCGGACTCATCGGCCGGGTCCTCGGGCTGGGCCATGGCCGCCCCGTAGTACTCGCGGGTCAGCGGCTCGCCGACGATCTCGGTGAAGTCGTCCTGGGCGGCGATGCCGGAGAGCATCGTGTCGTCGGCCAGGATCGCGTCGGCCTGGTTCTGCTGCAGGGCGACCAGGCAGTCCGACCAGTTGCGGGTCTTGAGCAGGGTCGCGCCCTCGGCGTCGGCGCGGGCGTGCTCGAGTCCGGTGGAGCCGTCGGCCACGCACACCGTGCGCCCGCCCAGGTCCGCCGGCCCCGAGATGCCGGGCTCCTTCTGCACCAGCAGCCGCATCTGGGCGCGCAGGTAGGGCACGGAGAAGGCCATGGTCTCCTGGCGCTCCTCGGTGATCGAGGTCGAGCGCAGCACCATGTCCACCTGGCCGGCGGCGATCGCCTCGCGGCGCTGGGCGGACTCGAGGAAGCGGAACTCCACCCGGTCCGGGTCGCCGAAGATGTCGCGGGCGAACTCGCGGGCCAGCTCCACCTCGAAGCCGCGCAGCTCGCCGGACTGCGGGTCGCGGAAGCTGAGCAGGAACAGCGACTGGTCCACGCCCACGATCAGCCGGCCGCGCTGCACGATGGTCGGGATGCGCTCGCGGGCGGTGCGCCCGTCGGGGCGCAGCGAGCCGACGAGGTTCTCGGTGCTCTGCGGGTTGGCGGCGTGCTCGCCGTAGTGCTCGACGCTGGCGCCGGCCGGCAGCGGCGGGCCGTCGTCGCGTGCCGGGGCGTGGCGCTCGACCAGGGCGGGTGGGCCCCCGGCGTCGTGGCCGCAGGCCGCGGCGCCGAAGGCCACGGCGACGGTGAGGCCGGCGGCGACGGCGCGCCGCGCGGCGTCGGAAATCTCTCTGCGCGTCACAGGTACTCCTGGAAACGGGGGCGGATGCCGACGACCACGGCGATGACCGCCCCCAGGGAGAGCAGCAGCACCGAGGCGGCGACCAGCGTGGTCGCGGCCAGGCCGTCGGCGATGTAGGAGCGCATCGTCGTGCGCGACTCGGCGATCAGTTCGGCCAGCGCGCGGTCAAGGTCGTTGAAGGCGGTGGCCGTGGTCGGCGCGCTGTCGGACTCGCGGGTGGTGTCCGTGGTCAGCCGCTCGCTGGCGGCGAAGTCGCCGGCGTTGAGCGCGCGGGTCAGCTCGCCGTGGGCGGTGCGCCACTCCTGCAGGGCGGTGCGCGCCTCGTGGACCAGGGCAGCGGAGTCGGGGGAGTCGCCGACGGCGGAGTCACCCTTCTCGACGTCGTCGAGGGCGCGGGTGATGCGCAGGGTGGCCTCGTTGAAGGGGTCGGTGCCGTCCTCGCCGAGCGGCTGGCGGCGCACCAGGGCCAGCGTCTCGGCGGTGCGGGCCTGTTGGGCCTCGATGCGCGAGGTGGTCAGCGAGTCCCAGGGGGTGGCCGCCTGGTCGAAGCCGCGCGAGCTGGCCTGCCAGCTGGCCAGGTTGGAGGCGCTGACCCACAGGATCGCCACGACGATCATCGCGGTGGCCGCCAGGAAGCCCTTGTTGAAACGGCGGCGGGTGCGCCGCCACAGCCACCACTGGGCGGCGGTGAGGAAGGCGACAGCGGCCAGCAGGCCGGACAGGGGCACGAACTGCGGGCGGGTCAGCTCGGCCTGGGCGCGGGCGACCTCGGCGCTGGTGTGGTCGAAGAGCTCGGCGGCGGTGGGCAGGATCTCGTCGCGCAGCAGCGCCGAGGCCGTGGCGGCGTACGAGAAGGCCACGGGGTTGCCCTGGCGGTTGTTCGCCCGTGCCGTCTCGACGAGTCCGGTGTAGACGGGCAGCTCGCGCTGGATGGTGGCGATCAGCTCGGCGGCGCGGCTGTCCTCGTCGCGGATGCCGGCGGCGACCTCGGAGGCGGCCAGCGAGGCGCCGTCGATGGCCGAGTAGTAGGAACGCAGCTCGTGGGCCGGCTGCGCGCCGGAGCGCACCAGCGAGTTCGTGGTCACCGTGTCCGCCAGCGAGAGCTGCGTGTACAGGTTGTGCGCGGCGTAGCTGGTCGGCTCGGTGACGGTGAGCAGCTCGTCGAGGTTGTCCTGGCGCGCGGCGGAGGACTGCGACATCGAGTAGCCGGCGGCGAAGATGGCCAGGGCCAGCACGATGGTCAGCGTGATCATCCGGCCCGGGGTGGTCAGGACGTAGGAGCCGATCTTGCGCAGGTAGTAGGTGGGCACCGAGAAGCCGGTGTGCAGCCACGAGCGCAGCCCGGAGGGCCGCTCGTCGGTGTCCTCGGAGACCTCGTCGAGCCAGTGGTCCTGGGTGCCCACGGGCAGCTCGGAGCGGTCGACCCGGATCTCCCGGGAGCGGCGCGACTGCCGGCCCGACCGGCCGGTCTTGGTCTCGCGGCTCATTCCTTCACTGTATCGTCTGCGCGCCGGCGGGCACACCTTTCTGCCCCGGAAGGAGGCGGCTACCCTGGGGGCCATGGACGGCGACGGCAACGGCTGGGCCGCGGGACCCGCGGGCGGCAGGCAGTGGGGCCGCTTCGGGGCGGCCGGACTCTTCCTGCTCGCGGACCCGCACGCGCCCCGGCTGCTGATGCAGCACCGTGCCCTGTGGACCAACATCGGCGGCACCTGGGCGCTGCCCGGGGGTGCCCGCGACTCGCACGAGACCGCCGTCGAGGCCGCCCTGCGCGAGGCCCACGAGGAGACCGGCATCGCCCCGGGCGACGTCTCGGTGGCTGGCGAGCGGGTGACCGCCGGGCCCTTCGACGCCGACCCGGCCCGCCCCGAGCTGGCCGGGGGCTGGACCTACACGACCGTCGTGGCCGCCACGGTCACCGGCGCGGCGCTGGCCACCGAGGCCAACAACGAGTCCCTCGAGCTGCGCTGGGTGCCGCTCGACGAGGTCGAGCAGCTGCCGCTGATGCCCGCCTTCGCCGCCGCCCTGCCCGGCATCCGGGCCGCGCTTCCCGGGGTGGTGCCCGCCTGGTTCGCGGGGGAGTAGGCCGGGGGACGGCGGGGGGGGAATTACCCCCGGACTGTGCACGTGAGCACGGGAAGCCGCAAGCAAGGTGTGGCAGTCTTGTTGCCGTGATTGAAGTAGCCAACCTGACCAAGCGCTTCGGGTCCACCTGCGCGGTCGACGACTTGACCTTCCAGGTCGAGCCGGGCGCCGTCACGGGCTTCCTCGGGCCGAACGGGGCGGGCAAGTCGACGACGATGCGCATGATCGTCGGTTTGGACCACCCCACCGAGGGCACCGCCACGATCAACGGCGTGCCCTACTCCGGCCTCGAGCGCCCGCTGCACACCGTCGGCGCCCTGCTCGAGGCGCGCGCGACCCACCCGAACCGCTCCGCGGCCAACCACCTGCGCTGGATCGCCGCCGCCGGCGGCGTCCCCCGCTCCCGCGTCGACGAGGTCCTGGGGCTTGTCGGGCTCTCGGATGTCGCCGGTCGGCGCACCGGCGGGTTCTCGCTCGGCATGCACCAGCGCCTCGGCCTGGCCGTCGCCCTCTTGGGCGACCCGGAGGTGCTGCTCCTCGACGAGCCGGTCAACGGCCTGGACCCCGAGGGCATCCGCTGGGTGCGCGGGCTGATGCAGGCACTCGCCGCCGAGGGGCGCACCGTGCTGGTCAGCTCCCACCTGCTCTCCGAGATGGCGCAGACCGCCGAGCGGCTCATCGTCATCGGCCGCGGCAGGCTCATCGCCGACACCACCACCCACGAGTTCATCTCCGGGCACTCGGCGACGACGACCCTGGTGCGCTCGCCGCGCCTGGCCGAGCTCACCGCCGCGCTCGAGGCGCGCGGCATGGAGGTCGTCCACGGCAGGGATCCCGAGGGCCGCGAGCGCCTCGAGATCGCCGACCGCACCCCCGACGAGATCGGCGCGCTGGCCTTTGAGGCCGGCGTGCCCCTCGCCGAGCTCGCCGAGCGGCGCGCCTCGCTGGAGGACGCCTTCATGGAGACCACCGGCCACGCCGTGGAGTACCACGCCGCGGCGCCGGGGCTGTCGGCGCAGAACGGGCCGGTACAGAACGGGCCGACGCAGAACGGAAAGGCGGACCGATGAACCTGCTCAACACCGTCCGGGCCGAGATCATCAAACTGTTCACCACGCGCTCGGTGTGGTGGACCAGCGCGCTGTTCGTGCTGCTCAGCTTCGGCATCTCCCTGCTGCTGACCGTCGCCCCGCAGCAGCCGATGGGACTGTTCGTCTTCCAGATCGAGCCCTACACCGTCGTCTACGGCATCCCCTCGATCGGACTGCCCGTGCTCATCGTGCAGGCCGTGATGGTGGTGACCACCGAGTACCGCTACCGCATCCAGGCCACCGCTTACCTGGCGAGCCCCCGGCGCTGGACCGTACCGGTGGCCAAGCTGCTCGTCTACGGGGCCTTCGCCGCCGCGCTGACCTTCCTGACCGCCCTGCTGTGCCTGGGCGTGGCCAAGATCCGCGTCGGCGACTCCGCCCCGATCTACTCGATGACGGACCCCGCCGTGCTGCGCGTGCTGTGGGTGCTGCCCCTGGCGGTCTTCCTGGTCATCTGCCTCGCCCAGGGCGTGGGCCTGCTGCTGCGCCACACCGCCGGGGCCGTGGCCCTGCTGCTGGCCTGGATCCTCGCCCTCGAGGACATCCTGGCCTTCCTGCCCAAGGTCGGCCAGCGCATCGGCGAGTGGCTGCCGTTCAGGCACCTCAACAACTTCATCGCCGGCGGCAACGCCACCGGCATGGACTGGACGCAGAGCGCCTCGCTGGCCTACTTCCTCCTGTGGGCCGTGGGCCTGTTCATCATCGGCGTCGGGGTGCTCTACCAGCGCGACGTGTGAGGCTGACGCCTCACACCCGGGCGCCTGACGCGTCGCGACCTAGGCGAAGAGGAGGAATGCGCCGAAGGCGAGGAGCGGCAGCACGTAGAACGCCGAGAGCACCACGCCCAGCGCGGTCAGCCGGCTGCGGCGGGCGCGCCGGGCGCTCGTCCCGCACAGTCGGTACAGCAGCCGGCGCAGCCCCGGCACCAGCGTCACCACCAGCACCGCCGCGACGTTGAAGAAGACGTGCACCAGGGCCGCCTGCAGGCCGAAGACACCGTAGGCGCCCGGCACCGTCAGTGCGGCGACCAGGCCGCTGATCGTGGTGCCCAGGTTCGCGCCCAGGATCACCCACAGCGCCTCGGTCAGCCGCAGTATGCGCGTGGCGGCGAAGGGCAAGAGAGCCGAGACCGTCACCGCCGAGGCCTGCACGGTGGCGGTGCCGAAGAGCCCGACGCTGAAGCCGCCCAGCGGGTTCATCCCGAAGAGCCGCTCGAAGAGCGAGCGCGTCGTCGCCGCGAAGAGCACCCGCAGCTGGCGGGCCATCACCCGCAACGCCACCAGGGCGAGGATCGCACCCAGGGCGATGCACACGACGCCGTCGGTAATCTCGCCGGGCAATTGCCCGGCGAGGCCGCGTGTGCCCAGCGCGTCGACGGCCGGCTGGAAGAAGCCGACGAAGGTCACGCGCGCGTCGTCGAAGGCCTCGGTGCGGCCGCCGCCGACGGCCTCGGCGGTGACCTCGGAGATCCGCTCCAGCGGGTGGAAGGCGGCCTCGAGGATGAACAGCAGCAGCGCCGCCGAGGCGTTGAACCAGGCGTGCAGCGAGGCGGTGGAGAACGCGCGGCGGAACGCGCCGCGGTCGTCGGCGTAGGAAAACGAGGCCAGCAGCGGGGTGACCGTGGTGCCGATGTTCGCGCCGATGATCACGGGCACCGCCACCGGGACGCTGACCGAGCCGGTGGCCACCGCCGCGATGGTCAGCGCGGTGGTCGCCGTGGAGGACTGGGCGACGGCGGTGATCAGGATGCCCAGCAGAAGACCTGCCAGCGGGTGCATCGCGCGCTGCAGCAGGCCCTCGAGAGGGCCGGAGCCGAGCGTGTAGACGCCGTCAATGAGCAGGTAGAGCCCCAGGAACGCCAGCGCCAGGCAGCCGATGACGGCCGGCCAGCGTGCCAGGCGGCCCCAGCCGGAGAGCATGACCATGTCCTCGGCCTCGGGGATCTGCTTGGGGTTCATGAAGTGCTCGACGCCGAGGGGGCCGGCGGTGCTGCGTGCCATCCGGGCCGCGCGCGCACCGGCGGCGGTGGCGGAGCCGCGCCGCGGGGGAGCGGGCACCCCGCCGTGGTCGAGGCCGTGGCGGCGGTTCACGCGGGACCCGGGGAGGTCGACCACCGGCGGGACGGGTCGCGGACGCCGCTTCTCGGCGGGGCTGGGCACCACTTGCCGCTTCCTCCTCCCGCTCGTCCGGGACCGGTGTTCCTCTACTGTTCAGCTGCTCTTAATCTATCACCGACGTGCACGGTCCCAGGAAAAATTTTGGGAGGGGCCGGGAGGCCCCGCGGCGGCGGCCCGCGCAGCCCCGCCCTACTGGAGCGCCGAGGTCAGGCGCATGACGTTGTCGACGTAGCGGCGCATGACGCCGCGGTGGCGCCATTCGGCCAGGGTCAGCTCCTTGGAGGTGCGCCGGTAGGCCTCGGCGAGGTCGTGGAGCTTGAGCAGCAGGTCGCCGCGGGCCACCAGCAGCGAGACCTCGTAGTTCAGACCCAGGCTGCGCATGTCCAGGTTGGCGGAGCCGACCACGGCGACCGTCTCGTCGCCGCCCTCGCCCGGGTCGGCGAGCACGAACTTGGTGTGCAGGATGTAGGGCGCGGGGAACTGGTGGATGCGCACCCCGGCCTCGAGCAGGGCCTGGTAGTAGCTGGACTGGGCGTGGTGGACCATGAACTGGTCCGCCTTCTCCGAGACCATCAGCTCCACGTCCACCCCGCGGTGGCAGGCGGTGATCACGGCCTCGAGCAGCGACTCGTCCGGCACGAAGTACGGCGAGCAGATGATCAGCTTCTCCTTGGCGTGGTAGACCACGGAGTTGAACATGCGCAGCGCCGGCTCGGTGGTGTAGCCCGGTCCGGAGGGCACCAGCTGGACGACGTTCGCGCTCGAGTCGCGCGGCGGCGCGCCGGCCGGCTGCTCGCGGCCGTGCAGGGGGATCTCCTCGCCGGACTCGCTGTACCAGTCGGTGGCGAAGACCATCTCCATCGAGTCCACGATCGGCCCGGCGAGCTCCAGCATCACGTCCACCCAGCGCCTGCCGGCCTTGACGTTGCCGCGCACCAGGTAACTGCGGTCGATCATGTTCTGCGAGCCGAGGAAGGCGACCTCGCCGTCGACGATGACGATCTTGCGGTGGTTGCGCAGGTCCGGTCGGCGGAAGCGCAGCTGCCAGGGCTGCAGCGGCAGCGTCAGGTGCCAGTCCACGCCGAGTTTGTCCAGGCGCCGGCCCAGCTTCAGGTAGCCGGGGTACTTCAACGAGCCCAGCTGGTCGAAGAGCAGGCGCACGCGCACCCCGCGGTCGGCGGCCCGGCCCAGCGCCTCGAAGAAGACGTCGGTGGTCTTGTCCCAGGCCATGATGTAGATCTGCACGTGGACGTAGTCGCGGGCGCGGTCGATGGCGGCGGCCATCGCGGCGATGGACTCCTCGTAGTCGGTGTGCAGCGCGCGGTCCTCGCCGACGACGGCCGGCAGGTTGGTCAGCTTCCGGTTGAGCCGGATCATCGCGTCGAGGTCGTCGGAGAGGTCCATGCCCTCCGGGTGGTCCGGGGTGTCGGCCTGGATGTCCTCGATCATCGCGTTGGCCTCCTGCTGGATGCGGTGGCGGCGGCGGTTGATGTAGGGCGAGCCGAAGAGCAAAAAGAGCGGCAGGCCGACGAACGGCAGCAGCAGAATGGCCAGCAGCCAGGCGGTCGAGGAGCTCGGCCGGCGGCCCTCGGGCACGTAGCCGATGGCGATGATCTTGATGGCGTAGTCGATGATCAACCCGACGAGCTGCCAGGTGTCCAGGTCGACGCTGAAGGAGAGGCCCATGCGCGAGTGTCCGAGGCCCCGGTGTCAGCGCACCGCGTCGAAGTCGGCGACGCCGTAGTCGACCACCACCGGGGCGTGGTCGGAGGCACCCTTGCCGGAGCGCTCGTCGACGTCGATGAAGGCGCCGGTGATCCGGCGGGCCAGCGGGGCGCTGGCCAGCTGGAAGTCGATGCGCATGCCCTCGTTGCGCGGGAAGCGCCCGGCCGTGTAGTCCCAGTAGGTGTACGGGGTCTCCCCGGTGCGCGCGCGGGTGACCTCCTCGAGGCCGGCCTCGCACAGGCCCTCGAAGGCGGCGCGCTCCGGCTCGGTGACGTGCGTGCGGCCCTCGAAGAAGGCGCGGTCCCACACGTCGTGGTCCTGCGGCGCGATGTTGAAGTCACCCATCAGCGCCAGGCGCGCCTCCGGGTGGGACTCCAGGCGCTGCTTGACGCGGTCTCGCAGCCGCCACAGCCAGCGCACCTTGTACTGGTAGTGCGGGTCGGCGATGGCGCGCCCGTTGGGCACGTACAGGCTCCAGACGCGCACGCCGCCGCAGGTGGCGCCCACCGCGCGCGCCTCGACGCGCTCCTCGTCGACGCCGCCGGTCTTGGTGAAGCCGGGCTGGCCGTCGAAGTGGTCGGCGACGTCCTCGAGCCCGACCCGGGAGAGGATCGCCACGCCGTTCCACTGGTTGTAGCCGACGTGGGCGACCTCGTAGCCGAGGTCCTCGAAGCGTGAGGCCGGGAAGTTCTCGTCGGTGCACTTGGTCTCCTGGACCGCGAGGACGTCGACGTCGTGGCGGGTCAGGAACTCCGCCATACGGTCGGCGCGGGTGCGCGCCGAGTTGACGTTCCAGGTGGCGATGCGCATGGCCACCACCCTATCCCGAGCTCGGCAGGTGGTGCGCGTAGCGGTGGCGGTGGTGCTCGGCGAAGCCGGCGGAGCGGTAGAGGCGGATGCCGGCGGTGTTGGTGTGCACCACCTGCAAAAACGCCTGCCCGGCGCCGGCGGCGGTACCCCAGGCGAGCATCCCGGCGGTGATCGCCTTGCCCAGTCCGTGGCGCTGGAAGTCCGGGGAGACCTCTACGGCAGACAGACCCAGCCAGGACCGGCCGGCGTCGTCGGCGGTGACGGTGCCGCGGGTGATCGCCGCGGTGCGCCCGTCGGCGGCGCGGATGCGCCCGAAGCTCATGGTGCCGTCGATGTCGCCGCGCAACAGCTCGAGTGCGTGCCGGGGCAGGGCCTGGCCCCGGAAGTGGTAGAGCGAGTACCACTCCTCGTCCGGGGCGTCGTCGACCTCGAACGTGAACCCGTCCGGCAACGTCGCGGCAGGCGCGGCGTCGTCAAGCGGGCGCGTCATCACCAGGATCTCCGGGCCCCACTCCCACTCCGGCCCGGCGGCGAGGCGCTCGGCCGGGCGGGTGATGCGCTCGGGCACCTGGATGATCGCGGGCATGGAGTGGCGGGCGTAGAAGGCGAGGATCTCGTCGAGCGGCACCGCGCCGAAGCCGGCCTGCGGGCCCAAGGGGGCGGCGGAGTTGGAGCGCTCGGTCACGCTATCGCCGGCGCGCAGCAGCCACTGCCCGTCGGAGCTGGTGGAGTGCTCGATGCCGGGGAAAGCGCGCGCGGTGGCGACCTCGACGGCGCGGATGTCGCCGTTGCGCACGGTGCGCTCGGGAAGCAGGCGCACGGTGACCAGCTGGGCGGGGTCGATGACCACGGCCTCGGCGTTCGACGGCAGGCCGCCGACCTCCTGCGGGCGCACCGTCAGCGGCTCGAGGGCGACGATGTGGCCGATGACGTCGGTGACCTGGCGGGTGCCCGGCACGCGGCGGCGCACGGTGACCCGGTCGCCGAGGCCGGGGGTCTCGGTGCGGAAGACGCGGCGGATCCCGGAGCGCGGACGCGGACTCATGTCTGGGGGATCAGGCCTCGGGCTCGTCGTCGTGGCCGAAGGGGTCGCGGTCCACGCCCGGCATCCAGGTGTTGCCCGCGTGGTCCCAGCCGTGGGCCTTGACGGCCTTCTTCGCCGCTCGCTTGTTGCGCCCGACCAGCACGTCCAGGTAGACGAAGCCGTCGAGGTGGCCGACCTCGTGCTGGAAGCAGCGCGCGAGGAAGCCCTCGCCCTCGGCGGTGACCTCGTTGCCGTCGAGGTCGAAGCCGGTGACCTTGGCCCAGTGGGCGCGGCCGGTGGGGAAGCCCTCGCCGGGCACGGACAGACAGCCCTCGTCGTCGGAGCCGTCGACAGCCGGCATGGTCTGCGGGATCTCGGAGGTCTCCAGGGTGGGGTTGAGGAAGTAGCCCTCGTGCCAGTGGCCCTCGTCGTCGGGGCACTTGTAGACGAAGATGCGCAGGTCGAGGCCGATCTGGTTGGCGGCCAGGCCGACGCCGTGGGCCACCTTCATGGTCTCGAACATGTCGTCGATGAGCTCGCGGTACTGCGAGAACGGCTCCTCGGCGGGGCGCGTGGGGTTGTGCAGGACGGGGTCGCCGTAGATGACGATGGGCCGGACAGTCATGGCATACAGTTTAGGCATGTCCACCCCGGCCACCGATGCGGACCTCCTCGAGTTCGCCGAACACGCCCCGCGCTCGCCGGGCGCGCGCGACGAGGCGATCCGGGAGCGGCTGGGGATCTCGCCGGTGCGCTACTACCAGCGGTTGAACAGACTGATTGACGATGCCGACGCGCGCGCGGCGCACCCGTTGCTGATCGCGCGCCTCGAGCGGCTGCGCGACCGGGGGTTGTGAGCGGGGTGCTGCGGGGCGCGCGCCGGGGTGGCGGGGCCCGTGGTCCCGGGGCGCGGGGGATCTTCTGTGCGGCCGCTCCGGCATGGCGGCGGACGGCTGGTGAGCAAATGTATTAGTGTTACGCGTGTGACTAATGTGAATGGCAACGGTGGACGCCGCGGCGGCAACGGCGGCTACGACGGCGGCTACGACGACGTGTACGAGGACGCTTACGAGGGGCAGCCCGAGGCGGCGGCCGGCGCGCACGAGGCGCCCGAGCGCGGCGAGGGCGGCGAGGGCGGCGAGGGCGGTAAAGCCCGCGCCGCGGGTGCTGGTGCGGCCGGTGCCGGCGCGGGTGCCGGTTCCGGTGCGGCGGCCGGCTCCGGGCTGCCGCTGCGCGGCCTGGCGATGGTGCTCATCGCCGTCGCCGTGCTGCTCGGGCTCTGGGGCGTCTACGCCCTGACCTCCGGCGGGGACGACGAGGGCTCCGACTCCGCCGCCATGAGCGGCTCGGCCGAGCCGGGCGCCGAGCAGGGCCAGAACGGCCAGAACGGTGCGAACAGCCAGGGCCAGAACGGCGCCGACGGCAAGGACGGCAAGGACGGCGCCGACGGCAAGGACGCCGCCGAGCGCGCCGGGCAGGACGCCAAGGACAAGGAGCACAAGGACGGTGAGGCTGACGGCCCGGCCGCCGAGGACCAGAGCGGCGCGAACGGTGCGGCCGGCCGCGGCGACGCCGCCCCGGCCAAGGTCAACGTGCTGAACAACTCCACCGTGCCGGACCTGGCCGCCCGCCTCTCCGACGAGCTCAAGGGCCAGGGCACCGAGGTCGGCTCCGTGGGCAACCTGCCCGGCGAGGTCCTCCAGGTCCCGGAGAACACCGTGTTCTTCCAGCCCGGCAACGCCGACGCCGAGAAGCGCGCCCGCGAGCTGGCCGACCGCGTCGGCGGCGTGGCCCGCGAGTACGACCAGGCGCTGCCCGACGACACCGCCGGCGCCAACGACCTGACGCTGGTGCTCGCCACCGACGTCGCGCTGTAGCGCCGCGGCGTCGGTGTGCCCGGCGTCGGTCTGCCCGACGCCCGTCCATTCATGGGCCTTTTCATTCACCGCGGCCCGGGTCGGGCCCGCCGGATTCCTTCCGCGCCTGCCCGCCCGGTAATCTCCAGGTGACGGCGTGAAAACGCCCGAAGACCACACCCGCAACCCCGAAAGGCCGGGCCCAGAAGCGATGACACCTCCGGCACAGCCCCGCGGCTGGGAGCACCCCGGCACCCGCTCCGAGGTCACCCCGCTCCCGTTCAAGCGCAGCCCCCGCCACACCATCGGTGTCGAGTGGGAGGTCGCCCTGATCGACCCGGAGACCCGCGACCTGGCCCCGCGCGCCGCGGAGGTCATCGCGGACGTCAAGGCCAACCACCCGGAGATCCACCTCGAGCGCGAGTTCCTGCAGAACACCGTCGAGCTGGTCACCGGGGTGTGCGATTCTGTGCCGCAGATCGTCGCCGAGCTCGGCCACGACCTGGCCGCCGTGCGCGAGTCCGCCGGCAAGCTGGGCCTGAAGCTGTGGGGCTCCGGCTCGCACCCCTTCTCCGACTTCCGCGAGAACCCGGTCAGCGAGAAGGGCTCCTACAACGAGATCATCGAGCGCACCCGCTACTGGGGCAGCCAGATGCTCATCTGGGGCATCCACGTCCACGTCGGAATCAGCCACGAGGACCGCGTGTGGCCGATCATCAACGCGATGATGACCAAGTTCCCGCACCTGCTGGCCCTTACGGCCTCCTCGCCGGGCTGGGACGGCATCGACACCGGCTACGCCTCCAACCGCACGATGCTCTACCAGCAGCTGCCCACCGCCGGCCTTCCCCACCAGTTCAGCACCTGGGCCGAGTGGGAGGGCTACATGCACGACCAGGACATCTCCGGGGTGATCAACCACACCGGCTCGATGCACTTCGACATCCGCCCCGCGCCGAAGTGGGGCACCATCGAGGTGCGCGTCTCCGACGCCACGAGCAACCTGCGCGAGCTGGCCGCCGTGGTGGCGCTGACCCACTGCCTGGTCGTCCACTACGACCGGATGATTGACCGCGGCGAGGACCTGCCGATCCTGCAGCCCTGGCACGTCGAGGAGAACAAGTGGCGCGCCGCCCGCTACGGGCTCGAGGCGCTGGTGATCACCTCGCAGGCCACCGACGAGCGGTGGGTCTCCGAGGAGCTCTCCGAGCTGGCAGACACGCTCGCCCCGCTGGCCGGGGAGATCGGCTGCGCCGAGGAGCTGGCGCTCATCCCGGAGATCCTCGAGCGCGGCGCCGGGTATGCCCGCCAGCGCCGGCTCTTCGAGAAGCACGGCTCGTGGCTGCCGGCCGTCGACGCGACGATCGCGGAGATGGACGAGCTCACCCCGCCCACCCACGGCGAGTAGCGGCGCGGCCCCGGCGGGCCCGCCCCCGGGGCCGCCGGAACTACATGTCCCTAGACCCGCCCGTCCCGGTCGGGTCGGGCGATCTTGCCGGTCTTGGCCGTCTTGGCGGCCTTGCTGGACTTGGACGCCTTGCCGGACTTGGTGCGCAGGGAACGCTCCGCGGGGGCGTCGTTACGCGACATGTGCTCGGGGTCGCCGTAGAGCCCCTCGCGGCGGGCCACACGGCCCAGGCGCTGGGCGGTGACCGGGTTGGTCATGAAGGTGAACAACAGCAGGAGCACGAGCACGCCCAGGTCGCCGCGCTCGGCGACGGAGAAGTGCTCGGAGCCGAGCACACGGACGATCGCACCGATGACGGTCAGGATCAGGCCCGTGGTCTGCGGCTTGGTGATCGCGTGCACGCGCGACATCGTGTCGCCGAAGCGGTGCAGCCCGATCGCCGCGGAGAGCACCAGGAAGGCGCCGCAGCAGATGAGGAGCAGCGAGATGAGGTCGGTGAAGAACTGCAGGTGCATCAGGAACCGTCCCTCTTGCGGAAGCGGGCGACGGACACCGAGGAGATGAAGCCGAGCAGCGCGACGACGAGCATCGCGTTGGAGACGGTGGTGTCCAGCGTCCAGCAGATGTAGACCGCCAGCGCGCACTGGATCATGGCGACCAGCCCGTCGAGGCCGAGCACGCGGTCCAGGGAGTTCGGGCCGGCGAGGATCTGGTACGTCGTCAGCACGAAGGCCACGCAGAACGCGGCGGCGGCGACGGTGAGCACGCCGTTGTAGATGGTGGGGTCCACGGTCAGCTCCTCTCGAAGATTCTGATCATGTCGCGCTCGAGGCGGCGGATGTTCTCGATCTCGGCGTTGAGGTGCTCCTCGTCGTCGGCGTTGAGCAGGTGGACCGTCCACATGCGGTTGGCGATGTCGATGTCGGAGACCGAGCCGCCCGGCTGCAGGTTGTACGCCGCGGTGGCCAGGGTGAGCACCAGCTCGTTGGCCACGCGCATGGGCACCCGCACCACGGCGGTGCGCGGCGGGGCCTGCGGGCGGATGGCCAGCCAGGCGACCTGGACGGAGGCCTGGGCCAGCTGGCCGAACCAGCGCACCACGAAGCCGAAGGCGGCCGGCCAGTTCATCGAGATGTTGCTGATCGGCAGCTTCGGTAGCGGCAGCAGGACCACCACGAAGGCGGCCACGGCCAGCCCGCCGATGACGTTGGCCCAGGTGAACTCGCCCATCAGGAAGATCCACACCAGGGCCAGCAGGATGATGGCCAGGGGGCGGAAGCGGTTGCGCAGCCCGTGGTAGATCATCGGGTCTCCTCCTTGTCCGCGTCCTCGTCACCGCCGGCGTCGGTGTAGGCGTCGGCGCTGTCGCCGTTGGTGCCGGCGTTGACGTCGGCCGGGCCGCCCTCGGGGCGCTGCACCGGCGAGTGCCCGCGCTCGGCGGAGTCCAGGCAGTCGGAGCCGGCCTTACGGGCGCCGTCGGTGCCGGGCTCGTCGTCGTGGCGGTGGTCTGCACCGGTGTCCTCGCGGGTGGTCGGGTCCAGGTCGCGGCCCGGGTCGTCGGACGAGGTGCCCAGCACAGCCTCACGGTAGACCGCGACGTTGGCCGAGGACTCGGCGGCGCGCTCGGTCACGGAGACCAGCGGGCCGGCGAAAACCGTGATGGCGCACGAGGCGGCCACCAGCAGCGCGGTGGAGGCGACCATGCCGAAGGGCACGCGCCCGACGTCCTCGCGGTCGGCGATCTCGACCTCGTCGGTGACGTCGGCCAGCGGGGAGGGCCGGGCCATAGCCAGGTTGCCCTCCGGGGCGTCCTTGCGGGAGCGCCAGAAGCCCTTGGACCAGACCAGCACCATCACGTAGAGGGTCAGCAGCGAGGTGACCACGGCACCGCCGATGAGCAGCCAGGCCCAGAACCCGCCGACCTCGGCGCCGGCCTGCATGAGCAGCACCTTGCCGATGAACCCGGAGAACGGCGGGATGCCGCCCAGGTTGATCGCCGGGATGAAATAGAGCACCGCGATGACCGGGGTGACGTAGAGCAGCGAGCCCAGCCGGCGCAGCGAGGAGGTGCCGGCCTGGCGCTCGATCAGGCCGACGACCAGGAAGAGCGTGGTCTGCACCAGGATGTGGTGCACGGCGTAGAAGATCGCTCCGTTCAGGCCGTGGGCGGTGCCGAGGGCCACGCCGAAGATCATGTAGCCGATGTGGCTGACCAGGGTGAACGACAAAAGTCGTTTCATGTCGTTCTGTGCCATGGCGCCGAGGATGCCCACGAGCATCGTCGCCAGGGCCACGACCATGAGCATCGTCTGCAGCGAGCCGTCGGAGAAGATGACCGTCTGCACGCGGATGATCGAGTAGACGCCGACCTTGGTCAGCAGACCCGCGAAGACGGCGGTGACCAGCGAGGGGGCGGTGGGGTAGGAGTCCGGCAGCCAGGCGTCCAGCGGGAAGATGGCGGCCTTGATGCCGAAGGCGACCAGCAGCACGCCGAAGATGGCCGCGCGCGTGCCGGACGGCACGTCCTCCATGCGGATGCCGACCTGGGCCATGTTGACCGTGCCCACGGCGGCGTAGACCATGGCCAGACCGAAGAGGAAGACCATCGAGGAGGCCATGGAGACCATCACGTAGCTGACTCCGGCGCGCACACGTGACGCGGAGCCGGACAGCGTCAGCAGGACATACGAGGCGACGAGGAAGACCTCGAAGCCGACGTAGAGGTTGAACAGGTCGCCGGCGAGGAACGAGATGTTCACGCCCATCGACAGCAGCAGGTAGGTCGGCACGAAGACGGCGACGGGGTCGTGCTCGTCGCCGTCGCGGATGCCCTGCGAGATGCCGTACCACATGACCGCGAACAGGACGAGGCCGGAGACTGTGAGCATCACCGTCGAGAGCCGGTCGGCCACCAGCGTGATGCCCACCGGGGCCTGCCAGCCGCCGATCTGCAGGGTCTGCACGCCGAGCGAGTCGACGACGATGACCATGACGGCCGAGAGCGTGATGGTGGCCAGCAGCGCGATGAAGGCGATGGTGCGCTGGATCATCGGATGCCGGGAGAAGACCAGCGCGAGCGCGGCGGCCAGCGCGGGGATCAGGATCGGCAGGGGGATCAGGTAGGCGATCACGGGGCCGACGGTGCCGACGAGCCCGGAGAAGTACTCACTCATTGTCCTCCCCCTTCACCGGCGCCTCGAAGGAGCGGGGGCCGAAGGTGTCGCCCTCGGAGGTGGGGCTGCCGGTCTCCGGGTCGTCGGAGGCGTCGTGGTCGGGGGCCGCGGCGGCGGTGGTGGGCCGCGCGGCGATGGCGGCGTCCTCGACGTCGTCCTCGATGACGTCCGCGGTGCGGTAGCGGTACTGGCGGTAGGCCAGGGTGAGGATGAACGCGGTCATCGCCATGGAGATGACGATGGCGGTCAGGATCATCGCCTGCGCCAGCGGGTCGGCGATCAGCCCCTCGTGGACCTCGCTGTTGCGGCCCTCGATGGGCGGGGCGCCGGCGCCGCCGCCGGCCTGCAGGATGAGCAAGTTGGCGCCGTTGCCGATCAGCAGCAGCCCCAGCATCATCTTCGTCATGGCGCGGTCGAGCACCAGGTAGACCCCGGCGGCGACCATGGTGCCGGCGGCGAGCAGCAGGAAGAGGTTGGCGACCATCTCAGCGCTCCTTTCCGTCGGTGTCGTTGTCGGTGTCGTGCTTGCCGACGCCGCGTGGGGTGCCGTGGGCGAGTGCCTCGCCCTTGCCGGTGGCGTCCGAACCGCCGGCCGCGTCCGCGGCTGCCCCCTCGGCGGCCTCGTCGGCGGCGGTGCGGGCGTGGGCGGTCCAGTCGGGTTTGGGTCTGTCGGCCGCGGCCGTCTCCGCCGCACCGGATCCGCCGGCGGGCACCGGCACCGGTATCGGCGGCGAGGCGGCGATCTTGCGCGGCATCTTCTCGGCGTTGGCGTTCGCCCGGGCGCGCGCACTGGCGCGGCGGCGCTCGGTGGCGCGGGCCACGGAGCGGGCGCGGTCGCGGGCGCGCTGGCGGCGGCGCTCCTCGTCGAGGTCGATGCGCCCGCCCAGCGAGGTCAGGATGTGCATGGACAGGCCGACGACGATGACGTAGACGCCGGCGTCGAAGAGCAGGGCCGAGGGCACGTGCATGTCGCCGATGAGCGGGACGGTCAGGTCCCAGACCTCGGAGGACAGCGGCGGGCGACCGATGAACATCGGCCAGGTGGCGCCGGCCACCGCGGCGATCAGGCCGGTGCCCAGGATGCGCGAGGGGTCGACCGGCAGGGTCGCCTCGAGCTCGGGGCGGCCGCCGGCGAGGTAGCGCAGGCACAGCGCGAGCGCGGCGACCAGGCCGCCGGCGAAGCCGCCGCCGGGGGCGTTGTGGCCGGCGAAGAAGAAGTACAGGGAGACGAGCATCATCGCCGGGAAGGCCAGGCGGGTGACCACGTCGACCATCAGGGAGCGGTTCTGCGCCTTCTCGGTCTCGATGTCCGCGGAGAGCCAGCGGCGGCCCACGGCGCGCAGCGTCGGGCGGTGCGAGGACCGGGAGAAGGAGCGGGTGCCGTAGATCAGGGAGGCCACGCCGACGGCGGCGATGACGATCACGGAGACCTCGCCCATGGTGTCCCAGGCGCGCAGGTCGACGAGCAGCACGTTGACGGTGTTGGCGCCGTGGCCGATCTCCTTGGCCAGGGCGGGCATGAGCTCGGAGATGGGCCGCTCGGAGCGGGCGTTCATGGCGAAGAGCGCCACGATGGTCACCGACAGGCCGGTCGCCGCCGACAGCCAGGCGCGTGCCCGGTTGCCCTTCGGGGTGCCCTTCCACTCGGTGGTGGTGGGCATCTTGCGCAGCACCAGCATGAAGATGACCATCTGGATGGTCTCGACGAGCACCTGGGTCAGCGCCAGGTCCGGCGCGCCGTGCAGGGCGAAGATCATGGCCAGGCCGTAGCCGGTCACGCCGACCATGATCACGCCGGACAGGCGGTTGTGGGTGCGGGTGGCACCGAGCGCGGCGAAGATGATGATCGTTGCGGCCATGGCCTGCCAGGGGCTGGCCCAGACCTCCATGCGCACGTCGTCGCGCTCGCCGAAGATCAGGGCGGTCAGCGGCGTGGCGGCGAGCACGGCGAAGATGACGCCGAGGTTGATCATCAGGGAGCCGCGCTGGGTGGAGGCGGTCAGGCGCAGCGAGAGGGTGCGCAGGAAGCTGATGACGGCGTCGTAGGCGGCGTTGGCGTCACCGAGCGCGGGCTCGTCGAGCTGCAGGCGGTGGACCACGCCGCGCTGCCAGAACATCACCGCACCGCCGGCGATGATGATCGCGGAGAGTCCCAGGGCCGGGGTCAGGCCGTGCCAGAGCGCCAGGTGCGAGGCCTCGGTGCCGGGGAAGCGCGAGCCCAGGTACTGGGCGATCGCGCCGTCGAGCGGGGCGGGCCACAGGCCCAGTCCGATGGTGAAGACGGTGAGCACCACCGGCGAGAGCCACAGCTTGGGCCCGTAGGGGTGCATGTTGGCGATGGCCTCGGAGGTGCCGCCGCCGGAGGGGTGGTGCTCGGGCTTGGTGGCGAAGGCGCCGTAGAGGAAGAACAGGCTGTAGGCCATGGTCAGGATGCTGCCGAGCACCAGGCTGACGATCATCAGCGAGCTGGGCATGCCGACCAGGAGCGGCTCGTCCATGACCTTGTCGAGGGCGGACTCCTTGGCCACGAAGCCGAAGAGCGGCGGGATGCCGGCCATGGAGGCCGCGGCGATGACGGCAAGGGCGAACATGAAGGGCCGCTTGCGGCCGAGTCCGGAGATCTCCTCGACGTCACGGGTGCCGGAGGTGTGGTCGATGGCGCCGACGATCATGAACAACGTCGCCTTGAACAGCGCGTGGCCGAAGGTCAGCGCGAGGCCGGCCAGCTGGGCCTCCCGGGAGCCGATGGAGACCACCGAGATGATGAAGCCGAGCTGGGAGACGGTGCCGTAGGCCAGGATGAGCTTGAGGTCCTTCTGGCGCAGCGCCATCCAGCCGGCCACCAGCATGGTCATCAGGCCCATCGGGATGATGACCAGGTACCAGGCGCCGACGACGTTGAAGTCGGGGGCCAGGCGGGCGACCAGGTAGATGCCGGCCTTGACCATCGCCGCGGAGTGCAGGTAGGCCGACACGGGCGTCGGGGCGGCCATGGCGCCGGGCAGCCAGAAGTGGAAGGGGAAGATCGCGGACTTCGACAGCGCGCCGGCGAGGATGAGGATGACGGAGACGACGATGTAGGGCTGCCCGGCGAGATCCTCGATGCCGGGGATTTCCGAGAGGTTCCACACCCCGGTCGTGGAGCCGAAGAGGATGATGCCGACGAGCATGGCGAGCCCGCCCAGCGTGGTCACCATCAGCGCCTGGCCGGCGGCGCGTCGCGAGGAGGCGCGCTCGCCGTAGTAGCCGACGAGCAGGAAGGAGAGCACGGAGGTGATCTCCCAGAACACGTACATCAGAAGCATCGCGTCGGAGATGACCAGGCCGTACATGGCGGTGGCGAAGAGCACCATCTCGCCGCCGAACTTGGCCAGGCGGCGTGGGGCGGAGTCGAAGTAGCCCCAGCAGTAGAGCAGCACCAGGGCGCCGACGCCGAGGATGATCAGGCTGAACAGGGCGCTGAGCCCGTCCATGCGGAACTCGAGGTTGAGGTGCAGCGGGTCGAGCCAGCGGTAGGTGGCGGTCAGGGCGCCGCCGTCGGCGAAGGTGCCGTCGAGGAAGTGCCGTGCCGTCCAGACGAATCCCGCGGCCGGCACGAGGGCGAGGAGCCCGAAGCCGGCCCGGCCCATGGCCCGGATCAGCGGTGGCGCGGCCGCCGAGGTGACGGCGAGGGCACAGAGCAGGATCAGCACGCGGTGAAACTCCCCTTTTCACTTCGGTCGGGCAGGGCCAGGAAACCGGACCGGTAAGACACCCGAGCCGCGGGTCGGCGGGGGCGCTGCTGAACCCGCAGGCGGATCGCTGCCGCGGCGCGCTGAGGGGACGGGGATCTATGGGACACGGCCAACACGCCAGAGTGTACCTATATATTTCCTGGCCCGTCGCTCCGAGCCGGGGCTGTCACACCCGCTCCGGCGTCGGTCCCGGCCCGTGGCAGCCTCGCCCCGGACCCGTGGCGGAGCTCAGCCGTGGATGCGCTCGGCGGCGCAGGTCAGCGCGTGGACGACGGATGTCTGCGGGTCGGGGCCGAAGCCCATCGCCCAGGCGGTGCGGTTGTTCCAGGAGCCGCGGACGAAGGTGACCGTGGCCTCGAAGAGCGGGTACTGGTGGAAGTCCAGGATCTCGACGGCGCGGCCCGCGTCGGCCAGCAGCTGCGAGCAGGCCGCCGCGGGGCCGGAGGCGTCGATCTCGTGGAACTCCTCGCGCGGGGCGTGGGTCTTGGAGCGACGGGTGGCCGAGATGCCGAAGCGGTAGGTGCAGTTGTCCCTGCGGGTGCTGGTGACGTGGTTGACCGCCAGGCGCGCCTCGGGGGAGTAGATGGTCAGGAACAGCTGCCAGTCCATGCCGGCGGCCTCCTCGCGCAGCCCGCGGGGCAGGCGGCGGGTGCCGTAGCGGCGGAAGAAGGGGTCGTCCCCGTCGTCATGATGGCCGGGTGTGTCCGTGGTCCGCGGCGCGGTGGTGGTGCGACGGGTGGCGGTCCGGGTGCGGGTGGTGTCGGCGGTGGTGACGGAGAAGGTGTTCATCGTTCGGTCCTCGTGAAAGCGCGTAGGTGCAGTTGGTGGACCGACTCTTCGGCGAAGTGGTGCGATGGCTGAACCCCCATGCGCGGGGGTCAGTCCCTATCCCGCGCTGGGGTGCGTAGCCTCGGCTACTCGCTGAAGAAGATCGATGAGGTGAGTCACATCGGTGAGTGTATATCGCACAGCGCTCACCGCGCAAGCGTTTCGGCGGAAATTTCGCCCGGCGTCGCCTACTTGCCGTAACGCAGCAGGAAGAGGGCCTCGGCGACGGCGAGGTTCTCGATCTCGGTCGGGTCGACCGACTCGTTGGGTGCGTGGATGCCGGTGCGCGGCTCCTCGACGCCGAACAGGGCGATCTCCGCGTCCGGGTGGGCGTCCTGGAGCACCTTGGTCAGCGGGATGGACCCACCGGAGCCGATGGCGGAGCACTCGTCAGCGCCGTAGGCCTCGGCGAGGCAGTCGCCGAGCAGGTGCACGGCCGGCCGCGAGGTGTCGCAGTCGAAGCCCTCGTTGACGTCGTCGATGGAGATCTCGACCTTGGCGCCCCACGGGGCGTGGTTGCGCAGGTGCTCGGCGAGCTTCCCGGCGATATCGGCCGGGTCGTCGGAGGCGGCCACGCGCAGGTTCAGCCGGGCGCTGGCCGTGGCGGGCACGGCGTTGACGGCCTGCTCGACCGGGGTGGAGGTCCAGCCGGTCAGGGTCACCGCGGGGCGGGCCCAGACCAGGTCGGAGGGCCGGTCGCCGCCGGTGCCCATGACGTTCACGCCGTCGAGCACGCCGGCGTCGGCGCGGAAGGCCTCCTCGGCGTAGGGCTCGCCCGGCCAGGTCGTCGAGGTGTCCACGCCCTCGATGACGGTGCGTCCCGAGACGTCGCGAAGCGAGTTGAGCATGCGCACCAGGGCGAAGGCGGCGTCCGGGGCCGCGCCGCCGAACATGCCGGAGTGCATGGCGGCCTCGAGGGTGCGCACGGTGACGGTGACCTGGGCGCCGCCGCGCAGCGAGGTCGTCAGCGTCGGGGTGCCCACGGCGGCATTGCCGGTGTCGGCGACGAGGATCGCGTCGGCGTCGGTGAGCTCCGGGCGCTGGGCGACGAGGTCGTCGAGGCCGGCGCCGCCCTGCTCCTCGGAGCCCTCGGCCACGAGGATGAGCCCGAGGTCGGTGCCGCCGGCGGCCTCGACGGCGCGCAGGGCGGCCAGGTGCATGGCGACATTGCCCTTGCAGTCCGCGGAGCCGCGGCCGTACCAGCGGCCGTCGCGCTCGGTCAGGGTGAACGGGTCGGTCTCCCACGCCTCGCGCGCGCCGGCGGCGACGACGTCGTAGTGGCAGTAGAGGAGGACGGTGGGCGCGTCGCCCTTGGCGGCGCGGCGGCCGACGACGGCGAGGGAGCCGTCGGTGGTCTCGAGCTTGTCGACGTCGAGCCCGGCGGCGGTGAAGGCCTCGGCGACCCAGTCCGCCGCGGCGGCGGTCTGGTCGGTCAGCTCCGGGTCCCCGTGTACGGAGTTGAAGGAGACGAGCTCGGAGAGTTCGCGGAAGACGGTCTCGCGGTCGCCGGCGACGGACTCGCGCACGGCCTGGGTCTGGGTGTCGTTGCTCATGGGTCCACTGTAACTACTCGTGGCGTGCGTGAGAGCAGGCGCGGGATCCGTCGGGAAGGCCCCGGAGAGGGCCGTCGCGTGCTTGCACTCGGACGGGTCGACTGCTAGAACGGGATCTAGCACTTCACACCGATGAGTGCCAGACAGTGGGTGAGGTTGGCCAACACTCGACCGACCGTGCCGTCGCGGGCGCCTGCTGGCCGATGAACAGACGTGAGTGTCGTCCCCGACAAATCTTTAAAGGAGTAGCAACCACATGGCAAAGATCATCTCCTTCAACGAGGAAGCGCGCCGCGGCCTGGAGAAGGGCCTGAACACGCTCGCCGACGCCGTGAAGGTCACCCTGGGGCCCAAGGGCCGCAACGTCGTGCTCGAGAAGTCCTGGGGTGCGCCGACCATTACCAACGACGGCGTCTCCATCGCCCGTGAGATCGACCTTGAGGACCCCTACGAGAAGATCGGAGCCGAGCTGGTCAAGGAGGTCGCCAAGAAGACCGACGACGTCGCCGGCGACGGCACCACCACCGCCACCGTGCTTGCCCAGGCGCTCGTGCGCGAGGGCCTGCGCAACGTCGCGGCCGGTTCCTCCCCGATGGGCATCAAGCGCGGCATCGAGGCCGCCGTCGAGGCCGTGACCAAGAAGCTCTTCGAGCAGGCCAAGGAGGTCGAGACCGAGGAGCAGATCGCCGCGACCGCCGGCATCTCCGCCGCCGACCCCGAGATCGGCAAGCAGATCGCCCGTGCCATGTACGCCGTGGGCAACGGCGAGGTCAACAAGGACTCCGTCATCACCGTCGAGGAGTCCAACACCTTCGGTGTGGACCTCGAGGTCACCGAGGGCATGCGCTTCGACAAGGGCTTCATCTCCGGTTACTTCGCCACCGACATGGAGCGTCAGGAGGCCGTGCTCGAGGACCCCTACATCCTCCTGGTCTCCGCGAAGGTCTCCAATGTCAAGGACCTGCTGCCGCTGCTCGAGAAGGTCATGCAGTCCGGCAAGCCGCTGCTGATCATCGCCGAGGACGTCGAGGGCGAGGCCCTGTCCACCCTAGTGGTCAACAAGATCCGCGGCACCTTCAAGTCCGTCGCCGTCAAGGCCCCGGGCTTCGGTGACCGCCGCAAGGCTCAGCTGCAGGACATGGCCATCCTCACCGGCGGCCAGGTCATCTCCGAGGAGGTCGGCCTTTCGCTCGAGACCGCCGACCTGCCGATGCTGGGCACCGCCCGCAAGGTCGTCGTCAACAAGGACGAGACCACCATCGTCCAGGGCGCCGGCTCCCTGGAGCAGATCGAGGGCCGCATCAAGCAGATCCGCGCCGAGATCGAGAACTCCGACTCCGACTACGACCGCGAGAAGCTGCAGGAGCGCCTGGCCAAGCTGGCCGGCGGCGTGGCCGTGCTCAAGGTCGGCGCCGCCACCGAGGTGGAGCTCAAGGAGCGCAAGCACCGCATCGAGGACGCCGTGCGCAACGCCAAGGCCGCGGTCGAGGAGGGCCTGGTCGCCGGTGGCGGCGTCGCCCTGTTGCAGGCCTCCCACGTCCTGGAGGACGACCTGGGCCTGAAGGGCGACGAGGCCACGGGCGTGAAGATCGTCCGCGAGTCCCTGTCCGCCCCGCTGAAGCAGATCGCGCACAACGCGGGCCTGGAGCCCGGCGTGGTCACCGCCAAGGTCGAGTCCCTGCCTGCCGGTGAGGGCCTGAACGCCGCCACGGGCGAGTACATCGACCTGATGGCCGCCGGTGTCTCCGACCCGGTCAAGGTCACCCGTTCCGCGCTGCAGAACGCGGCCTCCATCGCCGCGCTCTTCCTGACCACCGAGGCCGTCGTCGCCGACAAGCCGGAGCCCGCGGGCGCCGGTGCCGACGCCGACGCCGCGGCCGCGATGGGCGGCATGGGCGGCTTCTGATCCGCCCCTAGGCCACGTGGCCGCCGCCGCTGAGCGGTTCTGAACGGGCCGCTGACGGCGAGAGCCGCCCCCGAATGAGGGGGCGGCTCTCTTTCTGTGAGGGGGCTGAAAAGTTTAATTCCAGGTGAATCACATGCCGGTAAAGTGAGGAATATTCCCCACTTATGTGGGCAGGTCCGAGTGTTACAAATTCATTCATAATCCATTTCCCCAGGTCAGAGCCATCTTTCTATTCCATAGGGGAAATAATGTGGCGTGTCGGACTTCCTTACCGGAACCTGGGAGGGGTAGAGCTCACATTTTTTCAGTTGACGTGAGGATCCTGTGTGGCATCATAGAGGGCTGTAAGCACGGCGCCTGCGCGTGTGTAGGGGTAACCTACGGGCATCGCAGCGGCCGAGCTTCGCGTCATGTACATACACGGTCGCAGATTGCGGTCCGCACGACAAGGAGCAGAGCATGGACTTCTCCGTCCTTTCCCAGATCTGGTCGCAGCAGTTCGACGAGCTGGCCACCTTCGCTGAGAACATCAAGGTCTTCTTCCAGGGCGTCCCGGAGTTCTTCTTCAACCTTGGTAAGGCCTTCTCCCCCGAGAATCGCGGCAACACCGACGACTTCTTCGAGGGTCTTCGCCCCGAGGGCGAGTAGTCCCTACCGCCGGGAACTAATCCTCAACCTGAACTAACCGGTGGATGACAGCATCCACTGGCCATCATTCTTCGAGAAAGGGATCTCATGGATCAGATCGAATACGACAAGTCCTACGACACCGACGCCTGGACCAACCTGCAGAACTGGGGCTTCCTGTCCTCCGGTTGGGAGACCGGCAAGGGCGACGACGCTGTGCACCACGACACCGTCATCTCCGCTCTGCTGAACACCTTCGGTGGCGTCTTCGCTGACGTTGCCGAGGCCCTCTCCAAGCTGTTCGGTCTGTACCGCTAAGGTACGCCCGGCATTGAGTCTCTGAGAGACTCCGGAGCCTCGAGCGCCCCGCACCTTCGGGTGACGGGGCGCTTTCGCATGCCGGGGTTCTCTTGGCTTCAGAGGGTCGTTGCAGCTTTCCCCTATGGAAGGCTGCCAACGACCATGCCGACAACCAGGGCCGTCGCTAACTGGGGGCTGGTTGCCGCGATCTCCGGGCGCGCCACGCACGCCTCGGGAATGTGGCCTCCGGGGGTGTGATGCAACGCCTGATAACCCCTGACGGGAGTCGCCGACGTCACCTCTCGGGTTTGCTGTCAGGCAGCACCACCGCATGCGGGTAGAATGATTCACATGGCTGAGCACAGTGACGACGATCTGCCGATCATCGACCTCACGAAGACCGAAGGTTACGTGGTCGATGACTCGGACGAGGACGATCCGGCCCTCATCCGCCCGGACGGCACCCCGGTGCAGACCTGGCGCGAGAACTACCCGTACGACGAGCGCATGTCCCGTGACGAGTACGAGCACGTCAAGCGCGCCCTGCAGATCGAGCTGCTGAAGTGGCAGAACTGGACCAAGGACACCGGCCAGAAGCACATCATCCTCTTCGAGGGGCGCGACGCCGCCGGCAAGGGCGGCACCATCAAGCGCTTCAACGAGCACCTCAACCCCCGAGGCGCCCGCACCGTCGCCCTGGAGAAGCCCAGCCCGCGCGAGTCGACCTCCTGGTACTTCCAGCGCTACATCGAGCACTTCCCCTCGGCCGGCGAGATCGTCTTCTTCGACCGCTCCTGGTACAACCGCTCCGGCGTCGAGCGAGTGATGGGCTTCTGCACCGAGTCCCAGCACGCCGAGTTCCTCCGCGAGGTCCCGATGCTGGAGAACATGATCCTCGGCTCGGGTATTTCGCTGACCAAGTTCTGGTTCTCCGTGACCCAGAAGGAGCAGCGCACCCGCTTCGCCATCCGTCAGGTCGACCCGGTGCGCCAGTGGAAGCTCTCGCCGATGGACCTCGCCAGCCTGGACAAGTGGGACGACTACACCCGGGCCAAGGAGGAGCAGTTTCGCTACACGGACACCGACGAGTCGCCCTGGATCACGATCAAGTCCAACGACAAGAAGCGTGCCCGCATCAACGCGATGCGCTACATCCTCAGCAAGTTCGAGTACTCGGACAAGGACCACGAGCTCGTCGGCGAGCCCGACCCGAAGATCGTGATGCGCGGCCGCGACCAGATCGGCGACTGATCCGGTAGTACCGGACGGCACCGGGCACCCGCGCCGCGGGTGCGACGCGCACCGTCGCTAAGCAGCCGAAAGCCGGGCGCGGACCTCGAGAGGTCCGCGCCCGACTTCTTCTCTGCCTCTGCTGCCGCCTACGCCTGCTGTGCGGGGGTGTCCTCGACGATGATCGCGCGGGCCAGCTTGCGCAGGTGCTTGAGCTGCTTGGAGGTCGACTCGTCGAGCGCAGCGTCCTCGCCCTCGGCGATCAGCTCGGCGAGCCGGCCGTGGGCCTTGCGGCCCTTCTTCGTGGCCGTGACCAGCTGACGGCGCCGGTCCTGCGGGTCGCGGGTGCGGCCGGCCCAGCTCTTCTCCTCGAGCCGGTCGATGATGCGCACCACGTCCGAGGGGTCGATGAGCAGCGTGGCGGCCAGCCGCGACTGGTTCTCGCCGTCGCCGCCGACCTCGACCAGGCAGGCGAGCACCCAGAACTCGCGCAGCGTGGTGTCCTCCGCGGCCAGGCGGGACTCCACCTCGTCGCGGGTGCGGCGTCGCAGGCGTTCGAGCTGGAAGGACGGGGAGCTCAGGAGCTCCGCGGGCGGGGGCAGCGGATCGGCGGCGCGCTTTTCGGACATACCCCGAATCTACCGTGTTTTCGTCGCTGACATGGGAGAACCCGCCGTCGGCGACGAGATTGTGGTCACGTCACCCACGGCGGGTCGGGTCAGAGGCCCCGTTCCGGGCCGGAGTGCCTTACTTCTTGGCGCGCTCCACGGCCTCGGCCAGGATCTTCTCGGCCTCGGCCTTGTCGCCCCAGCCGGAACCCTGGACCTCCTTGTTGGGCTCCAGGTCCTTGTAGTGGACGAAGAAGTGCTCGATCTCGTCCTTGACGTTCTGCGCGACGTCGTCGATGTCCTGGTAGCCCTCGTAGCGGACGTCGTCGATGACGCAGAGCAGCTTGTCGTCGCCGCCGGCCTCGTCGGTCATCTTGAACACGCCGACCGGGCGGGCCTCGACCACGACGCCGGGAAAGACGGGCTCGGGCAGGATCACGAGGGCGTCCAGCGGATCGCCGTCCTCGCCGAGGGTGCCGTCGATGAAGCCGTAGTCGGCCGGGTACGCCATCGGGGTGAACAGGTAGCGGTCCAGGTAGACCTTGCCGCTCTCGTGGTCGACCTCGTACTTGTTGCGCGAACCCTTCGGGATCTCGACGGTGACTTCGACGCTCATGCCAGTTGGTCCTTTCTCGGTTGACTTTCCCGTCATCCTACCCGCCCGCCGCGCCACGTCGGGCGCGCGCCGGGCGGGCCCGGGAAGCCACACCCGGGGCCGCCGCCGGAGCCACGCCCGGGGTCGCGGGCGGTGGCGGACACATGCGGGCGGTACGGTGAACCGCGTGAAGTCACAGAAGGCATGGTGGATCACGGCGGCCGCGGTCACCGCCGTCCTCGTCGGTGGCGTGGCCGCGGCGGGCGTGGCCTACGACCGCTCCTACGGCGACCTCGAGCACGGACCGGCCTTCGAGCTGGCCGATCCGGCAGACCTCATGGAGCCCGTCGACCCGGTCGCCCTCGACCAGGCGGCCCGCGACCGGCTCGCCGCTGGCCTGCAGGGCGTGGCCGACGGCGCCGAGCTCGGCCACTTCGGCGCGATCGTCACCGACGCCGCCAGCGGCGAGACCGTGTGGCAGGTCGATCCGGACACCGCGCTGCGCCCGGCCTCCTCGACGAAGGTGCTCACCGCCGCGGCGGCCGTCGCCGAGCTCGGCGCCGAGGACCGCATCACCACCGCCGTCTACCGCGGCGAGAACCCCGGACAGATCGTGCTGAAGGCCACCGGCGACGTCTGGCTGAACTCTGACTCGCTTGACGAGCTGGCCGCCGCCGTGCGCGCGTCCGGCACCCCGGTCGAGGAGGTCGCCGTGGACGTCAGTGCCTGGTCCGGCGAGCGCATCCTGGCCGGCTGGGACCCCGTCGACGTCGACGCCGGCTTCGTGGCGCCCCTGGACCCGGTGATGATCAACGGCGCGCGCATCGACGCCACCGAGGGCGACGTGCCGCGCAGCCACACCCCGGCCGCCGACGTCGCCGCCGCCCTGGCTGGCCGCCTGGACGCCGATCCCACCGCCGAGCCGACCGCCGCGGAGGTCCCCGAGGGCGCCGAGAAGATCGCCGAGGTCGACTCGCCGACGCTCACCGAGCGCATCGACGCGATGATGCTCGACTCCGACAACGTCATGGCCGAGGCCATCGGCCGCGAGGTCGCGCTAGCCCGCGGCGAGACCGGCGACGCCGCCGGCGCGACCAAGGCGACCCTCGACGTGCTCACCGAGCGCGGCTTCGACACCACAGGCACCGAGATCCACGACAACTCCGGGCTCTCGGTGGACAACCGCATCACCCCGCGGCTTCTCGACCAGGTCCTGCACTACGCCGCCACCGACAGCGAGCTGCGCCCCCTGCTGACGGCCCTGCCCGTCGGCGGCGCCTCCGGCACGCTGGCCGAGCGCTACGGCGACCTGCCCGGGCGCGGCTGGGTGCGCGCCAAGACCGGCACCCTGGATAAGACCTCGGCCCTGGCCGGCGTGGTGACCAGCGAGAACGGCCACCAGTTCACCTTCGCCTTCATCTCCAACGACGCCGACGTGCTCGCCGCCCGCGCGGGCGCGGACCGCCTGGCGTCCCTGTTGCGCGAGGCCTGAGCCCGTGCCCCGCGCCCTCGGCGAGGTGCCCCTGCCGCACGACCCGCCCGCCTTCGGCCGCCTGCGCGTGGCCGTGCGCAGGCATCTGCGCGCCCACCCGATTGACGACGTCGCGCGTGAGACGTCCCGGTCCCGTTCCGGGTCGCGGGCTGAGCCTGCGAAGCCCGCGGCGCCGGCGAAGCCCGCGACGTGCGGCGTTTCGGGCGGCCCCGACTCCACCGCGCTGCTCGCCGCCCTGCTGGCCGAGGGGCTGGCCGTGGAGGCCATCGTCGTCGACCACGGCCTGCAGGCCGGCTCCGCCGAGGTCGCCGAGCGCGCCGCCGCCACCGCCCGCCGCCTGGGCGCGAGCGCCCGCGTGGTACGCGTCGACGCGCGTGCTGGCGCCGGGCCCGGGGGAGCGGGCACCGAGGCCGCCGCCCGCGACGCCCGCTACCGGGCGCTGGCCGAGGCCTCGGCCGGGCGGGTCTGCTTCATCGCCCACACCCGCGAGGACCAGGCCGAGACCTACCTGCTCGGCGCCCTGCGCGGAAACCCCGCCGGCATGCCCGAGTGCGGGCCCGACCCCGCCGACCCGGCCCACGAGCTGCGCCGCCCGCTCCTGGGCGTCGCGCGCGCCGACACCGCCGCCGCCTGCGCGGAGCTCGGCCTGGAACCCTGGACCGACCCGCAGAACAGCGACCCCGCCTTCCGCCGGGTGCGCGTGCGCACCGAGGTCCTGCCGCTGCTCGACGGCCTGGTCGGCGGGACGGCCGCCGGCCCCCTGGCCGTCGCGGCCGCGCGCGTGGCCGCGGACTCCGCCGCTCTCGAGGACTGGGCGCGCGGCATTGACGCCACGGACGTCGCCGCCCTGGCGGCGGTGCCGGCGGCCGTGCGCACACGCGCACTCGCACACCTGGTACGGAACCGGGGAGGGCGGGTCACCGCGGCGTCGTTAAGCGACCTGGCCCGCCTGGTCACCGACTGGCACGGTCAGGGCCCCGTCGACTGCGGCGGCGGGTTGCGCCTGGCACGGCGCGCCGGGCGCATCACGGAGGTCTGAGCCCCGGGGGTGGCACCACCCGGTCATTGTGGCCGCCCGCGCGGGCATGGCAGACTGTGCGGTGCACGGACCCGGGAAGCGCCGGTGCCGGCCCGCCGCAGGCGGGAGACCAGGGCGCGGCGCCCCGGGCCACCCGCACACCGCGAACCCCCAGGCCGAAAGCGAGCGACATGCACGACAAGAAAGACTACGACGTCCCCGAGAACCCCTACGGAGACGACGTCGAGGCCGTCCTCGTCCACGAGGACGAGCTCGCCGCGCGCGTCCAGGAGATGGCCGACGCCGTCTCCGAGCGCTACCGCGACAGCGAGCAGGACCTCCTGCTGGTCGGCGTGCTCAAGGGCGCGGTGTTCTTCATGACCGACTTCGCCCGCGCGCTGAGCATCCCCTGCGAGATGGAGTTCATGGCCGTCAGCTCCTACGGCTCCTCGACCACCTCCTCGGGCGTGGTGCGCATCCTCAAGGACCTCGACCGCGACATCGCCGGGCGCGACGTCCTCATCGTCGAGGACATCATCGACTCCGGCCTGACGCTGTCCTGGCTGATCCGCAACCTGCGCCACCGCAACCCCAACTCCCTGAACGTCATCAGCCTCTTCCGCAAGCCCGAGGCCCAGACCGCCGAGGTCGACCTGCTCGACGTCGGCTTCGACCTGCCCAACGAGTTCGTCGTCGGCTACGGCCTCGACTACGCCGAGCACTACCGCGACCTGCCCTGGCTGGGCACCCTGAGCCGCAGCGTCTACGAGGACTGACGCCACCGCAGACGCGTCCGGTGCGCGAGCGGGTATCGTTGCTCTGTCCGAGGCCGTGGACGCGACAACCGCGGCCTTCCACCCCGTCGCCGGCCCGCGGGCGGACTCCGCACGGCCGCGACCCCCTGCGACCCCGCGAAGAATGACCACATGAAAAACAAGCGCATCCTGCAGATCGGCGTCATCGCTGCCGTCGTCCTCGTGCTCTTCTACGTCTTCTCCCTGCTCACAGACGACACCAGGGGATTCCAGAAGGTCGAGACCTCGGTCGCGATGAAGCAGCTCGCCGACAACAACGTCGCCGAGGCCCAGATCGACGACCGCGAACAGCGCCTGCGGCTCAAGCTCAAGGAGCCGGTCAACGTCGAGGAACGCGAGGGCGTCGAGGAGATGCTCACGCAGTACCCCGCGCGCACCAGCCCCGAGATCTTCAAGGCCGTCGAGGCCTCCGAGACCGAGAAGTTCGACACCGAGGTCAGCCAGGACAGCTTCCTGGTCAGCATGCTGCAGTTCCTGCTGCCGATGCTGCTGCTCTTCGGCCTGCTCATGTTCTTCCTGGTGCGCATGCAGTCCGGCGGCATGTTCGGCTTCGGCTCCAACAAGGCCAAGCAGCTGACCAAGGACATGCCGACCAACACCTTCGCCGACGTCGCCGGCGCCGACGACGCCCTCGACGAGCTGCAGGAGATCAAGGACTTCCTGCAGGACCCGACGGTCTACGAGAACCTCGGCGCGAAGATCCCCCGCGGCGTGCTGCTCTACGGCCCGCCCGGCACCGGCAAGACGCTCATGGCGCGTGCCGTCGCCGGCGAGGCCGGGGTGCCCTTCTACTCCATCTCCGGCTCCGACTTCGTCGAGATGTTCGTCGGCGTGGGCGCCTCGCGCGTGCGCGACCTGTTCAAGCAGGCCCGCGAGAACAGCCCCTGCATCATCTTCATCGACGAGATCGACGCGGTGGGCCGCCAACGTGGCGCCGGCATGGGCGGCGGCCACGACGAGCGCGAGCAGACCCTCAACCAGCTGCTCGTCGAGATGGACGGCTTCGGCGACCGCGAGGGTGTCATCCTCATGGCCGCCACCAACCGCCCCGACATCCTCGACCCGGCGTTGTTGCGCCCGGGCCGCTTTGACCGCCAGATCCCGGTGACCAACCCGGACCTGGCCGGTCGCGCCCAGATTCTCAAGGTCCACGCCGAGGGCAAGCCCTTCGCCCCCGACGCCGACCTCGACGCGCTGGCCAAGCGCACCGCCGGCATGTCCGGCGCCGACCTGGCCAACGTGCTCAACGAGGCCGCGCTTCTGACCGCCCGCATCGGCGGCAACGTCATCACCGCCGACGCCCTGGAGGAGGCCACCGACCGAGTGATCGGCGGGCCCCGGCGCAGCTCCAAGGTCATCTCCGAGAAGGAGAAGAAGGTCACCGCCTACCACGAGGGCGGCCACACCCTGTCCGCCTGGGCGCTCAAGGACATCGAGCGCGTCTACAAGGTGACCATCCTCGCCCGCGGCAACACCGGCGGCCACGCCATGACCGCCGCCGAGGACGACAAGGGCATGTACAACCGCGACGAGCTCTTCGCCCGCCTCGTCTTCGCCATGGGCGGCCGCTCCGCCGAGGAGCTCGTCTTCGGCGAGCCGACCACCGGTGCCTCGGCCGACATCGAGCAGGCCACCAAGATCGCGCGTGCGATGGTCACCGAGTACGGCATGTCGCCTTCGCTCGGCACGGTCAAGTACGGCGAGGAGCAGGGCGACCCGTTCGTCGGCCGCGGCGGCGGCAGCCAGCTCGACTACTCGCCGGAGGTGGCCGCCCGCATCGACGAGGAGGTCCACGGGCTGATCGACCGCGCCCACGAGGCCAGCTACGCCATCCTCGCCGAGCACCGCGACTACCTCGACCGCCTGGCGGAGAAGCTCCTGGAGAAGGAGACCCTGCGCCGGCCCGACCTGGAGAACATCTTCGCCGGCATCGAGCCGCGCGCCGCCGAGGACGTCTTCCCCGGCGAGGACCTGCGCTTCCCGCGCCAGGCCGGCCGCGAGCCCGTCAAGACCCCGGTGGAGCTGGCCCACGAGCGCGGCGAGGAGCCGCCGAAGCGCTTCAGCATCCTCGAGGCCTCCCGTGCCGCGCGTGCCCGCCGCGAGGCCGAGCGCGCCCGCCGCGAGCAGCAGCCCGCCCCGCACGGCGGCCACGGCCCGCAGCCCGGCCAGCCCGGCCGGCCCGGCGACCAGGCCCCGGCCCCGCTGCCCGGTCAGCCAGGTCAGGGTGGCGGCTGGAGCTCCGACGCCGCCGGTGAGGGCCCGCGCTACGCGGGCACCCCGCCGCCAGCCGACTGGCACGCCCCGGGCTGGCCCCCGCGCGGCCAGGGCAACCAGGGCGCACCGGGCAACCGGCCCGCGCCCGCACCGCGGGGCGGCGACGCCTGGGGCGCCCCGGCTGGCACCGACGGTGCCGGAACCGACGGCGGCGATCGGCGGGACGTCGTCAAGCACGACGAGCAGAACAGCGCGGGTGCGCACCCGGTCGCGCACCCCGGCTCCCCGGAGGAGCACCCCGGTGTGAAGTACTACGGCGACGGCGACGACGCCCTGATCGGCTTCCGCCTGCCCGAGCGCGAGCGCCCGGACACCCCCTCCGAGAAGCTCACCGACGACTGGGGCCCCCGCTCCGCGCGCCCGGACGGCGACGCGGGCGGCCGACACGCCAAACCTGAGGCCCCCGGAGACCCCGAGGGCACCGCCGACAGCAGCGCCGGCACCGACGGGAAGGACCAGTAAGTGACAGACATCGACGGCACCGCGAACGGCGGGCGCCACTTCGACCAGGAGCGCGCCGAGGCCGCGGTGCGCGAGCTGCTCATCGCGGTGGGCGAGGACCCCGACCGCGAGGGGCTGCGCGAGACGCCCGCCCGCGTGGCGCGCGCCTACAAGGAGACCCTCGCCGGGCTCTTCTGCGACCCGGCCGACGTGCTCGAGAAGGTCTTCAACGAGGGCCACCAGGAGCTCGTGCTCGTGCGCGACATCCCCGTCTACTCCACCTGCGAGCACCACCTGCTGCCCTTTCTGGGCAAGGCGCACGTGGGCTACATCCCCTCGGTCGACGGCAAGGTCACGGGCCTGAGCAAACTGGCCCGCCTGGTCGACATGTACGCCAAGCGCCCGCAGGTCCAGGAGCGGCTGACCTCCCAGGTCGCCGACGCCCTGGTCGAGCGGCTGCACGCGCAGTCGGTCATCGTGGTCATCGAGTGCGAGCACCTGTGCATGGCCATGCGCGGCATCCGCAAGCCGGGGGCGGTGACCACCACCTCCGCCGTGCGCGGCGGCTTCCAGCGCAACCCCGCCTCGCGCGCCGAGGCGCTCAGCCTCATCCGCGGCTAGGCCCGAGACGCCTGGCCCGCGCGGGGTCGGGGCGAAGCCCCGGCCCGGCCCCGCCGCCCGGACCGGCGCGCCCGGCGGCCTAGGCTCGGGGGCGAAGACGTCCGGCCCTCTGCGAAAGGAACCCCCAGCCCCCATGGTCCGTGTCTCCGACCTCACCGTCCCCGACCGCTGCGTCGTGATGGGCATCGTCAACGTCACCGAGGACTCGTTCTCCGACGGCGGGCGCTACCTCGACCCGCAGGCCGCCCTCGACCAGGCCCACCGCCTGGTCGCCGAGGGCGCCGACATGATCGACGTCGGCGGCGAGTCCACCCGCCCCGGCGCCCACCGTGTGCCCGCCGAGGTCGAGCGCGACCGCGTGGCCCCGGTGATCAAGGCGCTCTCGGAGGAGGGCATCCGCACCTCCGTGGACACCATGCGCGCCTCGACCGCGCGGGCCGCGGCCGAGGCCGGCGTTGACATGATCAACGACGTCTCCGGCGGCCTGGCCGACCCGGAGATGTTTAAGGTCATGGCCGAGACCGACCTGCCGGTGTGCCTGATGCACTGGAAGACCGTGCAGTTCGGCGACGCCGCCGGCCAGGCCGACCACGGCGGCGACGTGGTCGCCGACGTGCACGCCACGCTGGAGCGCCTGGTGGACAAGGCGCTGGCCGCCGGAGTGGACCACGACAACATCGTGCTCGACCCGGGCCTCGGCTTCGCCAAGTCCGCCGAGGACAACTGGGCGCTGCTCGGCGCGCTGCCTGAGTTCATCGGCGGCGAGTTCCCGGTGCTCGTCGGCGCCAGCCGCAAGCGCTTCCTCACCGGTGTGCGCGCCGACCGCGGCCTGGCCCACACCCCGCTCGACGCCGACCCGGCCACCGCCGCCGTCACCGCGATCTCCGCGCAGCTGGGTGCGTGGGGCGTGCGCGTCCACGACGTCGTCGTCTCGCGCGACGCCGTCGACGTCGCCGCCAACTGGCACGCCCGCCGCCCCGTCGCCGGTGGCCTGACGCTTCCCGACGCCCGCGCCTGAAAGGACCCCGCAATGGCCGACCGCATCGAACTGACCGGGCTGCGCGTGCGCGGCCGCCACGGCGTGCTGCCCGAGGAGCGCCGCCTGGGCCAGGACTTCATCGTCGACCTCGTCTGCTGGCTGGACCTCACGGCCGCCGCCGACAGCGATGACCTGAACGACACGGTCAACTACGCCGAGCTCGCCCAGATCGCCCACGACGTCGTCGCCGGCGAGCCGCTCAACCTCATCGAGGCCGTCGCCGGGCGCATCGCCTCGGCGGCCATGGAGCACTTCGCCGAGCTGCACGCCGTCGAGGTGACCATTCACAAGCCCGCCGCGCCCATTCCACTGACGTTTGACGACGTTGCGGTGGTCGCCCGCCGCTCCCGCAAGGCCCACGACGCCGCGCTGCGCGCGGCGCCGGCGCACGGGACGCAGGAAAGCGCGACGTCGGAAAGCAACACCTCGGAGGGGGCGGGCCGATGATCCGCGCGGTGCTCTCCATCGGCTCGAACATGGACGACCGCCTGGCGCTGCTGCGCACGGTGCCCGCCGCGATCCGCGCGCGCGGGGACATCGGGCTGCTCGCGGCCTCCTCGATCTACTCCACCGCGCCGTGGGGCGTGGAGGACCAGGACGAGTTCCTCAACGCCACGCTGATCGTCGAGACCACGCGCAGCCCTAAGGAGCTGCTCGCCTTCGGCCAGGGCCTCGAGGCCGACGCCGAGCGGGTGCGGGTGTGCCGCTGGGGCCCACGCACCCTGGACGTCGACGTCGTGCAGGTCATCCGCGACGGCGCCGAGGTCCGCTCCGACGACCCGGTGCTCACCCTGCCGCACCCGCACGCCTACCACCGCGCCTTCGTGCTGGTGCCCTGGCTCGAGATCGAGCCCGACGCGCAGCTGGCCGGCCGCGCGGTGCGCGAGTGGGTCGGCGAGCTGGAGGCCGCCGAGATCGACGGGGTGCACCGGCGCGGGGCGCTGGAGGAGAACGGGGCCGCCGGCCCGGACGGCGGTGGGCGCCCGTGAAACGCACCTCGATCCCCGCGTTGATCGCCGTCGGCGGCTTCATCGCCGCGCTGACCTTGATCGCCACCTGGCGCTTCTACGGCTCGATGGCCTCGGTCCCCTTGGCCGTCTCCGTCACGCTGTGGGTGATGGCCGTGGTCTGCCTGGTCATCGCGGCCAAGGTGCGCGCCCGGCGCAAGGACGGGCGTATCGGTCAGGACCGCTCGCAGCTCAACCCGATCACCGCGGCGCAGTTCCTGGTCATCGGCAAGGCCTCGGCGTGGACCGGCGCGGTCATCGGCGGGCTCTACACCGGTATGGCCGCCTGGGTCATCCCGCGCGCCGGGGACCTGGTGGCCGCCGCCTCCGACATCCCGGGCGTGGTCGCCAGCGCGCTGGGCGGGGTGGTGCTCTGCGGTACCGGGGTCTTCCTCGAGCGCTCCTGCGCGGTACCCCCGCCCGCCGACGGCGAGCCCGCCTAGCGCCGCCGCGGGGCGCGTCGCCCCGGGAAGCCACCGGGGCATTCGGTAGGTTGGGATGCATGACCCGCCCGAACGCCCACGAAGACACGGAGTACGCGCCCGCCGGATCGGCCGAGCGATGGGGCACCCCGGGGCCGGACACCGGCTCCGCTGCCACCCACGGACCCGCCGCCGCGGACACCGCGCGCATCAACCGGGTGCCTGACGACGCCGTGTCCGACGCCGCCCGCGGTCCCCGCCGGCGTGGCGCGGCGGACCCCGCAGGCGAGCGCGCGTATCAGGCGGGCGCGCAGGCGCCCGCCGACACCGGTGCGGGCTCCGGCGAGGGGGCCGACTCCGGCGAGGGCTCGGCGGAGGGTCGTGCGGGCAACTGGCTGCTCATCGCCCTGGTCGCCCTGGCGCTCATCGCCAGCGTCGTGATGCTGTTGACCGACAGCAGCGTCGCGCTGCGCCTGGCGCTGCTGGCCGCCCTGTGGGCCGCCGTGATCGGCTTCTTCCTGGTGGTGCGCTACCGCCGTGCGGCCGAGACCGCCCGCAAGGAGCTCGAGTACACCCAGAACCTGCGCGAGGCCGAGAAGGCCCGCAGCGCCGCCGAGGCCGACGCCGTGCGCGCCCGCGGCGGGGCGCCCGCGCCGGCCAAGGAGGTCAACCTCCGCGAGGAGGACATGCAGCTGCTCGCGGAGATCCGCGACAGCCTCGCCGAGCTGCGCTACCAGATCGAGGACCTGCGCGGCCAGGCCTTCGAGTACGAGCCCGCCGCCCTGCGCGCCCAGGCGTGGCGCCTGCAGGAGCTGGAGACCCGCGCCCAGGACTCCGGCCTGGGCCCCTGGGGCTCGGCCGCCTCGGCCCAGTCCGCCGAGACCCAGCACCGCGAGAAGGCCGGGCACGTCTCCGGCGCCCCGTCGGTCGACGCCGTGGCCGGGCACCTCGGCACCGAGGACGGCCAGTCGTCCGGCGCGCCGACGATCTCCCCGGAGCTCGCCGAGCTGCTGCGCGAGGAGAACGACTCTCTCGCCGCCAACCGCGCGACCGTGCGCCAGGCGCAGATGGGGCCGGCCGCCGCGCAGCAGAGCGCCGCGCAGCAGGCACAGGCCAAGTCGGAGCGGAAGCAGGCGCCGAAGCCCGCGCAGAAGCCGGAGCCGCAGCAGACTGACGCCGCCACCTCGACCACGTCGACCTCGACCCGCGCCGCGAAGCCGGCGCAGGCCGCGCAGCAGCCCAAGCCGGATCAGGCCGCGACGCAGCAGTCCAAGCCCGCCCAGTCCGCCCAGCCGACGCAGCAGCCGACGCAGCAGGCCGACAAGCCCGCCGCCACGGCCACCACCGCGCCGACGGTGCACACCGAGCCTGCCGCCGAGGCCCCGAAGACCCGCCGCGGCCAGCACCGCGCCCCCGAGGCCGACACCGCCGCGACCGAGGCCACGACCCAGGCCCAGTCCCAGTCCGCCCGGAAGGACGGCAAGGACGTCGCCGACGCCTGGCGCACCGAGACCCAGTCCGAGGAGACCGCCCGCGGCCACCACGAGGCGCCCGCCGAGCCGCGCGGCCGCCGCCGCGCCGACGAGCGCTCCGGGGCCCTGACCGTCGCCGAGCTGCTGGCCCGGAGGAACAAGTAGTGCCCGGACCCCGCATCCGCATCGGGGTCTACCTCGGGCGCCCGCACCGCGCCTACCACGGCACCTTCGACCGCCTGGCGCGCGCCGGGCACGCCGTGGTCGAGTACACCGACCCCGCGGAGACCGAGGGTTTCGCCGCCGTGATCATCGTCGCCGGCGACCACCACCTCGCCGACGCCGTCAACGACCTCGCCCTGCACGTCCACCGCGGCCAGATCGTGCTGCACACCGCCCTGGCCCACGACGCCACCGCCCTCGACGCCCTGGAGATCGAGGGTGCCGTCGTCGGCGCCCTGCACCCCTTCGGAATCTCCGAGTGGGTGGTCGACTACGTCGACGAGGCCGGCGAGGCCGTCGTCCAGCTGCTCGTCGCCGAACTCGGCGGCAACCCCGTGCGCCTGTCGCTTGCCGCACGCGCGGACCTGGCCCCGGCGCTGACCTGGGCGACCGCCACCGGGGTGGTGCGCGGGGAGGCCCGCGCCCTGCTCGACGAGGCCCTCGGCGCCAACGCCGACCGGGTCACCGAGAAGCTGTTCACCGATCCCGCCCCGGACGACTCCCTGCCGCTGCCGGACGAACTGGACGACCAGCTGGCCCGCCAGCTCGCCGACGGCGGCGGGCGGCCCCGGGCCCGCGCCTTCGTCGACCTGGTGCGCCGGGCCGCCGAGCTGCGCGGCGACCACGACGTCGAGCTGTGGGCGCTGCTGCACCCCGGCAACGCCGGCGACATCGGCGACACAGAAGACACCGACGACAAGAACGACTAGGAGGACCAGATGCCTTTCGAGTTCGGCACCGCCGCCGAGGCGGACGCCACGCTGCTCGCCCGGCTCAGCCACGCGATGCGGCGCACCGGCCGCCCCGTGGTGCTCGTGCCCCTGGGGCCCGACGTCCACGGCGGCCACCTCGCCCTGACCGAGGCCGCCCACCGCCTGCGCGGCGCCGTCACCGTCGTCGCAGTCGACGGCGAGGCGGCGCTCGACGCCGAGCCCGGGACGTCGGAAATTGAATCGCAGACGCCGGACCTGCGCGCACGCCTGGCCGCCTGCGGGGCCGACGCCGTCTTCCACCTGCCCGCCGACGACCCGGCGCTTACCGGGCGCACCCGCGTGCTGCCCGTCGACCGGGGGCTCGAGCCGGTCGGGGAGCGCGCCCGTCAGCTGACCCGCATCCTCGCGCTGCTGGGTGCCAGCCAGGCCACCGACGTCTTCCTCGGCGAGAAGGACTATGAGCTGCTCGTCGACGTCCAGCACGCCGTGACCGATCTGCACCTGCCCGTGCACGTGCACGGGTTCCCGACGGTGCGCATGCCCGACGGCCTGGCGCTCTCCCTGCGCAACGCGCAGGTCCCGCCGGAAATGCGCGAGCGCGCCATCGCCCTGTCGGCCGCGCTGACCGCCGGTGCGCACGTCGCCGAGGACGGCGCCGAGGCCGTGCTCGAGACGGCCGGGGCGGTCCTTGAGGCCGCCGGGGTGGCCCCGGAGTACCTCGAGCTGCGCTCCCACCTGCTCGGCGAGCCGCCGGCCGAGGGCGACGCGCGCCTGCTGGTCGCCGCGCGCTTCGGCGAGGTGCGCCTGACCGACAACGTCGGCGTGCCGCTCGGCGTGGGCTTCCGCGGCCTGGCCGAGCAGTCCGGCTAGCCGCCGTCGCGGGCCCCACGGCGCCGGCACCCGCGGCGTCCCACCGGCCCCCCACCGGCGCGCGCGAGAGTCCGGCTGCGAGTCCGGCGGGGCGGTCCACTACGCTGTGGAGACGTGACTGACGCAAAGGACCCCAAGAACGTCGCCGCCGAGGGCGGCTCTGACCTGCCCGAGCAGCAGCGAGTCCGCCGGGAGAAGCGCGCCCGCCTGCTGGCCGAGGGGACCGAGGCCTACCCGGTGGAGGTCGCCCGCACCGGCAGCATCCGCGAGGTGCGCGAGCGCTACCGCGTGCTGGGGGCCGACGAGGAGAAGACCGGCGCCGAGGGTGTCGTCGAACTCGCCCCCGGCGAGGAGACCGACGAGGTCGTCTCCCTGGTCGGGCGCCTGATGTTTATGCGCAACACCGGCAAGCTGTGCTTCGCCACCCTCCAGGAGGGCGACGGCACCCAGATCCAGGCCATGCTCTCGCTGGCCGAGGTGGGCAAGGACGCCCTCGACGCCTGGAAGGCCGACGCGGACCTCGGCGACTTCATCTCCGTGACCGGGCGTGTGGTCGCCTCCCGCCGCGGCGAGCTGTCCGTGATGGCCACCGCCTGGCAGATGGCCTCCAAGGCGCTGCGCCCGCTGCCGGTCTCCTTCGCCGAGATGGCCGAGGATACCCGCGTGCGCCACCGCTACACCGACCTGATCATGCGCGAGGCCGCCCGCAAGAACGCCCTGACCCGCATCAAGGTCATGCGCGCGCTGCGCGACTACCTCGAGGGCGAGGGCTTCCTCGAGGTCGAGACCCCGATGCTGCAGACCCTGCACGGCGGCGCGGCCGCCCGCCCCTTCGTCACCCACTCCAACGCGCTGGACATCGACCTCTACCTGCGCATCGCCCCGGAGCTCTACCTCAAGCGCTGCGTGGTCGGCGGCATCGAGCGCGTCTTCGAGGTCAACCGCAACTTCCGCAACGAGGGCGTGGACTCCTCGCACTCCCCGGAGTTCGCCATGCTGGAGACCTATCAGGCCTACGGCACCTACGAGACCGGGGCGAAGCTGATCAAGGGCCTGATCCAGTCCGTGGCCCGTGCCGTCTTCGGCACCGAGAAGGTCACGCTCGCCGACGGCACCGAGTACGACTTCGGCGGCGAGTGGAAGGTCCTCGAGATGTACCCCTCGCTCAACGAGGCGCTGGCCCGCAAGTTCCCCGGCCAGCCTGAGGTCACGATCGACTCCACCGTCGGGGAGCTGCGCGCGATCGCCGACGCGATCGGCCTGGAGTGGCCGGAGAACGGCGGCTGGGGCCACGGCAAGTTCGTCGAGGAGATCTGGGAGCACCTGTGCTCCGACCAGCTCTACGAGCCGACCTTCGTCAAGGACTTCCCGGTCGAGACCTCCCCGCTGACCCGCGACCACCGCTCCAAGCCGCGTGTGACCGAGAAGTGGGACCTCTACGTCCGCGGCTTCGAGCTGGCCACCGGCTACTCCGAGCTGGTCGACCCGGTCATCCAGCGCGAGCGCTTCGAGGACCAGGCCCGCCTGGCCGCCGCCGGCGACGACGAGGCGATGCGCCTCGACGAGGACTTCCTGGCCGCCATGGAGCAGGGCATGCCGCCGACCTCCGGCAACGGCATGGGCATCGACCGCCTGCTGATGGCCCTGACCGGCCTGGGCATCCGCGAGACCGTGCTCTTCCCGCTGGTCAAGCCGGAGGCTTAAGTTCCGGTCCCGCGGGCGCCGTCCGATTGACGACGTCCCGTCGGTCCCCCTCGGCGCGCCACCTCCGGGTGGCGCGCTTCTGCGTGCGCGGGGACGGGTGGCGGCGGAAATTTTTTCGCCTCGGGGGTGGCGCGGCGGGGGAACGGGCACCCGCGCCGTTGTGACTGGTGAGGCGCATGTTGCGAACGGCGGTTAGCGGGGCGGCGGCCGACGGCCAGCGTGCGGCCGGGAAAATATGTTTCCCAAACACATGACATGAGTTATTAGGTATGCGACGATGTGGCCCACGACATATAGGTGTCGTCCGGGTCGCCTCCCGGGCGCCACCGGACTTCACCTCGGCGCCGCCGCGAGGGCGGTGCCCTGAACCGGAGGACATCCATGCCGAGCTCAGAAGCGACAGCGACCCGTGGTCCGCGCCGCGGCCTCTTCTCCGCACTCGACTGGCGCCCGAAGACCATGCTGGCGCGCACCCTCATCGTCTTCCTCCTGGTGACCCCGCTGATCGGCGCGATCACCTTCATGTGGGCGATGTGGGACCCCTCCCAGTACCTGCACTCGACCAAGCTGGCCGTGGTCAACGAGGACAACGGCGCCGAGCGCGACGGCGAGTCGAACAACTACGGCGACCAGGTCGTTGAGGGGCTCTCCGCCGCGGACTACCTCGCCTTCGAGGAGGTCAGCCGCGAGGACGCCGACCAGGGCCTGGTCACCGGCGAGTACCTGTTCGTGATGAACATCCCCGAGGACTTCTCCACCAACGTCCTTTCCGTGATGGGCGAGGAACCCGTCCAGCCGACGGTGACCATCGCCTACAACGACTACAACGGCTCCAACCAGGCTCTGCTGACCTCGGGCCTGGTCCCGCAGATCCAGGCGCAGGTCGCCAGTTCCATCGCCGAGGGCTACAGCCAGGAGATCATCGGCGGCATCAACCAGCTCGGCGACGGCCTGCGCGCCGCCGCCGACGGCGCCGGCCAGCTCGACGAGGGTGCGACCCAGCTCAAGGACGGCACCACCCAGGCCAAGGACGGCGTGGGCCAGCTCGACGACGGCGCGACCCAGCTGCACGACGGCACCACGCGCCTGACCGACGGCACCGCCCGCCTCAAGGACGGCACCACCCAGCTGACCGACGGCATCGGCCAGCTGCAGGGCGGCACCAAGCAGCTCGGCGACGGCGCGGCACAGATCGACGACGGCGTGGGCCAGCTGACCGGCATGCTCATCCCGCTGTTCCAGCAGGTCCAGGCCGCGGCACCCGCCCTGCAGCCGGCCATCGACCTGCTGCACGGCGTCGGCCAGCACGAGCAGGCCGCCAAGCTCGAGGGCATCGTCGGCCGCTTCAACGCCAACAACCCCGAGAACATGGTCGCCCAGCTGACCAAGCTGAAGAACGGCACCGCCGAGATGCGCTACAACCTCAACGATCCCTCGGCGCCCTACCTCAACGGCATGAACCGCCTGGCCGACGGCATCAACCAGCTCGACTCGGGTGCGACCGAGCTCTCCGACGGCGCTACCCAGCTGCACGACGGCACCACCCGGCTCAAGGACGGCACGACCCGCCTGAAGGACGGCTCGCAGAAGCTCGACGACGGCACCACGCGGCTCAAGGACGGCACCGGCGAGCTGAGCACGAAGCTCAAGGACGGCGCCGGCCGAGCGCCGACCTTCGAGAACGTCGACGGCTCGGCCAAGCAGGCCAGCGCCCCGGTCGCCTTCGACGAGACGAACCTGCACCCGGTGACCACCAACATCGACGTCAACGACCCGACGGCCAAGGAGGTCACCAGCGGTATCTCGCTGATCCTGGTCGTGGTCATCGGCTTTTTGATCATGGCGCTGACCGCCATGCTGGTGCCGCACGTGACCGGCCGCTGGTCGCGCTCGCGCTCGGTCGGCCCGGTGCTCAAGGCCTTCGCCGCGCTGAGCCTGATCAACTTCGTCACCGTCTGCGCGATGGGCCTGATCTCCAGCTTCATGGGCTGGTCGCCGGCCAGCTGGCTGGCCGCCGGCGCGGTCTTCGCCCTGATCGCGATGGCCGGTGCCGCCAGCTACCAGTTCTTCCGTGCCCTGTTCGGCCGCGTGATCGGCGGCATCTTCTCGCTGGGCATGTACGGCTACGGCGTGCTCGTCTTCGGCGGCGTGTGGCCGCAGCCGATCATCCCGCCGCTGTTCCGTGTCTTCCACCCGACGAGCCCGATGACCTACGCCCGCTACGCCTTCATCCGCGCCACCGACGGCCGCTGGGACGCGACCTTCTGGGCCGGCATCGCCGGACTGCTCTTCTTCATCCTGGTGCCGCTGGCGCTGACGATCATCATCCGCGTCGCCCGCATCAACGGCTTCGCCCGCGAGCAGGACGAGCTGATGCTGCGCGAGGAGGACGACTTCTACGCCGAGCAGGTCGACTCCCACGAGCGCGAGCGCGTCTCCGTCGGCGCCGGGATTGACGACGCCCCGCGTGACGACGTCGCCGGTACCGTCGGCGCGAGCGCCGCAGGCTTCGGCGACGCCGCAGACACCGCAGACGCCGGGACGACGGGCCGGCTGGACCCGGTCGACGCCCCGGAGGAGGGCGGCGGCGGAAAGCGTCGCAAGCCCGAGCGCGACCGCCTCGGCAGGCTCCTGCGCCGCCGTAAGTGACAGAGATCACCGACCCTGACAAACCCGCAGGAGACTAACGCAAACGGGTTCAATCCAAAGGTTTCGATTCGCGGCCGCCGTGTCCCACGGCGGCCGCGACGCCGTTGGCGGCGACCGAAGAAAAGCTGGAGGGCCGGCGCGTCTTCGCGCTGCTGGCCGTCCTCGTCATCTCCGCGATGATGATCCTCAACGAGACGACCGTCTCGGTCGCCCTGCCCGCCGTCATGGCGGACTTCGGCGTGCCGGCCGACGTGGTCCAGTGGCTGCTCACCGGCTTCCTGCTGACCATGGCCGTGGTCATCCCCACCACCGGCTTCCTCATCCAGCGCTTCTCCGTCGCCCCGGCACTCGGGCCGGCCATCGCCGGCGCGATTCTGCAGAACTTCACCTGGCACCACATCTTCTGGATCATGGTGCCGATCCCGGTGCTCGCCGTCATCACGGCCGTCTTCGTCATGCCGGACGTCGGCGAGATCCGCACCTTCGACGTGCTCTCCGTCCTGCTCTCCGTGGTCGCCTTCGGCGGGCTGGTCTACGGGCTGTCCACCATCGGCACCTTCATCGAGGGCACCTCGCAGTGGCCCGCCCTGACCTTCCTCGTCGGCATCCTCTTCCTGGCCGGCTTCGTCATCCGCCAGCTGCGCCTGGGCCGCCGCGGCCGCGCGCTGCTCGACTTCAGCGCCTTCCGCCACCGCAACTTCACCTTCTCCGTGATCACGGTCTTCTGCGCGATGGCCATGATGCTCGGCACCGTGAGCACCATGCCGATCTACCTGCAGGTCGGCCTCGGCGTCTCCGCCATCGTCACCGGCCTGGCCATGCTGCCCGGCGGCCTGCTGCAGGGCGTGGCCTCGCCGATCATCGGGCGCGTCTACGACTCCGCCGGCCCCAAGCCGCTGGCCGTGTCGGGCGCGCTGATCATGCTGCTGTCCTCCTGGTGGCTGTCCTTCACCGTCACCGAGCACACCGCCGTCGGCCTGGTCATCGTCATCATCATGGTCTTCAACCTCGGCATGGCCCTGGTGATGACCCCGCTGATGACTGTCTCGCTGTCCTCGCTGCCGATGTCGCTGTACTCGCATGCCTCGGCGATCATGAACGCCCTCCAGCAGCTCGGCGGCGCGGCCGGCACCGCCGTGCTGGTCGCGGTCGTCTTCGTCTCCGCGATCCGCCCCGGCGTCGACACCGTTGAGGAGCAGGAGCCCTGAGGCCCGGTAGCGGACAGCGCGGGCGGCCTCCGGCCGGGGCCTGCGGAAGGGGTCCCCGACCCCTCCCGCGGGCCCTGTTCGCTAGCGGCGTACAACGCCGCGCGGGCGCTGTCACCTGCACCGACGGGACGTCGGCAAGCACGGGCTGGCAGAGGGCGCGCGAGAGTGCAAGATCCGGTCCCGCCCGCGCGTTAGAGTGGATGACACATTTACGGCAGAAGTTTAGGGGCAACATGTTCGAGCGTTTCACCGACCGCGCACGCCGCGTCATCGTCCTCGCGCAGGAAGAGGCGCGGATGCTCAACCACAACTACATCGGCACCGAGCACATCCTGCTCGGCCTGATCCACGAGGGTGAGGGCGTGGCCGCCAAGGCCCTCGAGTCGATGGGGATCTCGCTGGACGACGTCCGCCGCGAGGTCGAGGAGATCATCGGCCATGGCTCCCAGCCGCACACCGGGCACATTCCGTTTACCCCGCGCGCCAAGAAGGTCCTCGAGCTCTCGCTGCGTGAGGGCCTGCAGATGGGCCACAAGTACATCGGCACCGAGTTCCTGCTGCTCGGCCTCATCCGCGAGGGCGAGGGCGTGGCCGCCCAGGTGCTGGTCAAGCTGGGTGCCGACCTGCCGCGCGTGCGCCAGCAGGTCATCCAGCTGCTCTCCGGTTACGAGGGCGGCCAGCAGGGCGGCGGTTCCGGCCAGCAGGGCGGCGGCTCCCCGGGCCTGACCGGCGCCGGCGCGGCCAGCGGTCCCGGCGGGGGCGGCCGCGGCGGGCAGGCCGGCGAGCGCTCCAACTCGCTGGTGCTCGACCAGTTCGGCCGCAACCTTACCCAGGCCGCCAAGGACGGCAAGCTGGATCCGGTCGTGGGGCGTGAGAAGGAGATCGAGCGCGTCATGCAGGTTCTCTCGCGGCGCACCAAGAACAACCCGGTGCTCATCGGCGAGCCCGGCGTGGGCAAGACCGCCGTCGCCGAGGGCCTGGCCCTCGACATCGTCAACGGCAAGGTCCCCGAGACGCTGAAGGACAAGCAGCTCTACTCGCTGGACCTCGGCTCCCTGGTCGCCGGCTCCCGCTACCGCGGTGACTTTGAGGAGCGCCTGAAGAAGGTGCTCAAGGAGATCAACCAGCGCGGCGACATCATCCTGTTCATCGACGAGATCCACACCATCGTCGGCGCCGGCGCCGCCGAGGGCGCGATCGACGCGGCCAGCCTGCTCAAGCCGAAGCTGGCCCGCGGCGAGCTGCAGACCATCGGTGCCACCACGCTCGACGAGTACCGCAAGCACATCGAGAAGGACGCCGCCCTGGAGCGCCGCTTCCAGCCCGTCCAGGTGCCCGAGCCCAGCGTCGAGCTGAGCGTCGAGATCCTCAAGGGCCTGCGCGACCGCTACGAGGCGCACCACCGCGTCTCCATCACCGACGGCGCCCTGGAGGCCGCCGCCCGGCTCTCGGACCGCTACATCAACGACCGCTACCTGCCGGACAAGGCCGTCGACCTCATCGACGAGGCCGGCGCCCGCATGCGCATCCGCCGCATGACCGCCCCGGAGTCCATCCGCAAGGTCGACGAGCAGATCGCCGAGGTGCGCCGCGAGAAGGAGGCGGCCATCGACGCGCAGGACTTCGAGAAGGCCGCCGGCCTGCGCGACAACGAGCGCACCCTGACCGAGGAGCGCTCCGAGAAGGAGAAGCAGTGGCGCTCCGGCGACCTCGAGGAGATCGCCGAGGTCGGTGAGGAGCAGATCGCCGAGGTGCTCGGCTCCTGGACCGGCATCCCGGTGTTCAAGCTGACCGAGAAGGAGTCCTCCCGCCTGCTGCACATGGAGGACGAGCTGCACAAGCGCATCATCGGCCAGGACGAGGCGGTCAAGACCGTCTCGAGGGCGATCCGCCGCACCCGTGCCGGCCTGAAGGATCCCAAGCGGCCCTCGGGCTCGTTCATCTTCGCCGGCCCCTCCGGCGTGGGCAAGACCGAGCTGTCGAAGGCGCTCGCCGAGTTCCTCTTCGGCGAGGAGGACGCCCTGATCCAGATCGACATGGGCGAGTTCCACGACCGCTTCACCGCCTCCCGCCTCTTCGGCGCTCCCCCCGGATACGTCGGCTACGAGGAGGGCGGCCAGCTCACCGAGAAGGTCCGCCGCAAGCCGTTCTCCGTGGTCCTCTTCGACGAGATCGAGAAGGCCCACAAGGAGATCTACAACACTCTGCTGCAGGTCCTCGAGGAGGGCCGCCTGACCGACGGCCAGGGGCGTGTGGTCGACTTCAAGAACACGGTGCTCATCTTCACCTCGAACCTGGGCACCCAGGACATCTCGAAGCCGGTCGGCATGGGCTTCTCCGGCGAGACCGAGGACGACGACGCCGCCCGCTACGAGCGGATGAAGCAGAAGGTCAACGACGAGCTGAAGAAGCACTTCCGCCCCGAGTTCCTCAACCGCATCGACGACACGGTCATCTTCCACCAGCTGACCCGCGAGCAGATCGTGCAGATGGTCGAGCTGCTCATCGGCCGTGTCGAGAAGGCCCTCGAGGAGAAGGACATGGGCATCGAGCTGTCCGAGAAGGCCAAGAACCTGCTCGCCCAGCGCGGCTTCGACCCGGTCCTGGGCGCTCGCCCGCTGCGTCGCACCATCCAGCGCGAGATCGAGGACGCGATGAGCGAGAAGATCCTCTTCGGCGAGCTCGGCGCCGGCGAGATCGTGCACGTCGACGTCGAGGGCTGGGACGGCGAGTCGAAGGACACCGACAAGGCGACCTTCACCTTCACCCCGCACCCGAAGCCGCTGCCCGAGGAGCACTTCGGTGACATGGCCGTCGAGACCGCCGAGGCGGTCAAGGACGTCGAGGACGCCGCCGACGGCGACGTGCCCGAGTCCGACACCGTCAGCGACGAGGAACTGGACAAGCTGCGCGAGTCCGGCGAGCGACTGCCCGAGACCCCCGAGCCCGGCCGCCTGAACGGCGACGAGGGCGAGGAGGGCGACGGCCCCGCCGGCGGCGCCCAGCAGCAGCGCGAGCGGTAGTTCGCGCGGGCGCGCCCCCGCGCCCGTGCCTGACGACGCCCGCGGGGCGCACGGTCGCTGACCACCGTGCGCCCCGCGGGCGTCGTCAATCTCTCTTCTAGGCGTTGCAGGTCAACGCCACGTTCTCACCGCGCACGGCCTGCTCCAGCCAGGGGATGGCGGTGCCCAGCTCGAGCGCGTCCGGGCTCGAGTGGTCGACCACCGGCGCGACGGGCCCGACGTTGTGCTCGATGTAGTTCACGCGCGCGCCCTTGGCGCACCAGTCGCGGACCATTTGGCGGCCCTGCTCGATGTCGACCAGGTCGTCCTGCACGTTGTGGGTGACGTAGACGGGGATGTCCGGGGCGATGGTGCCGATGCGCTGCTTGTCCAGCACCGACTTCCACGGCTCCTGGTCCAGGTAGGTGCTCACCGGCCGGCCGGACTGGGTGGCGGCCTCGGTGTCGGTGAAGCCCCACTTGAACAGCGAGGACGTCTCGCACTCGTGGTCGGCCTGCTCGAGGAAGCTCTGGCCCTGCTCGCTGACCAGCTTGTCGCGGGCCTCGCGGGTCTCCGGGTAGGTGCGCGTGAAGCCGTTGAGCGTGTAGGCGATGCCGGCCGTCAGCGCCGAGCCGTCGATGTGCTTGGCCACCTCGCCCAGGTCCGCGGGCACCGCGCCGGCGAAGGCGCCGGCGATCTCGAGCTCCGGGGCGTACTCGGCGTGCAGCTCGGCGGCCGCGGCGACGGCCCCGCCGCCCTGGGAGAAGCCCCACATGGCCATCGGGCCGGTGAAGCCCTTGGCCCGGGCCGCCCGTCCCATGTCCAGGGTGGTGTGCGCCTGGGAGACGCGGTTCATGTACGTGTGCGAGCCGGGCGTGCCCAGGCCCTCGTAGTCGGGCATCGCGACGGCCCAGCCGCGGCCGAGCATCGCGGCCTGCACCATCGCCTCGTACTCCTTGCCCTTGGCCAGCAGCTTCGAGGGCGCGCACTGGTCGCCGGCGCCCTGGGTGCCCGGGGCGTGGACCATCACGGGCCGCTCGCCGGGGCCGTTCCACGGCACGGCCGGGGTGATCAGGGTGCCGGTGACGGGGATGGGCTCGCCGTTGGCGTCGCGCGAGGTGTAGACGATGCGCTCGGCGGTGGTGCCCCAGGTCGCGCCCTCGACCAGCAGGCTCCAGCTGGAGGGTTGGGACTTGACCACCTCGCCGGGCTCGCCGGTCGGGTGCGGGTCGATCGTGGAGTAGAAGCCGTCGGGGTCGATGTCGTCCGGGTCGGCCAGGTCCGCGATGCCGGTGCGGATGGCCATGTCCCAGGGCGCGTCGGAGGAGCCGCCGATCGCCGAGGGGATCTCGTTGCCGCTCGAGCCGGTGGGCGCCGAGGAGCCGCCGCTGGGCGTCGAGGAGCCTTCGGGCACGCTGGACTGCGCGTTGGCGGGGCCGGCGCAGACGGAGGCGGCGAGCAGACCGGCGGTGATCACCGCGGCCGCGCCCGCGCGTGACGAGGTCTTTCGCATGGGGGTCCTTTCGTCAGGGGAGGTGGGCGGCTCGCGCCCGGGCAACGCGGAACGGCCGGGCCACGGGTGTGGCTTGAGGCACAAAGTGGTCGCGTTGGGGAAAGTTTAAACGCCGAACGAATCGCTGTTCGTTATTTTCGGGGAAAAATTTCATCGCCTAAGAATTTTCGACGCCCGCGGTGCGCGGCGCGGGCGGTTCCGCCCGGCGTCGGCGCCCACGCTCCTGGTAGACCGGGGGGCGTGCGAACCCTCGACGATCTCTCCCGCGACCTGCACCGCCTCGACGGAAAGCCCTACGGCGCCTACCGCGACCTCACCGGCACCGCCTACGACCTGGGCGAAGGCTGCGTCTTCGTGCTCGACCGCGCGCAGACCGACCCCTACGCGCCGGCCTCGCTGGCCCACCTCGAGATCCCGCACTCCGTTTCCGGGCTGTCCCTTCCCGAGGACCGCCCCGGCCTCATCGGCGCCGAGGACTTCCTCACCCGGGCGCTGGTGCGCGCCGCCGCCCGCGAGCGCGACCTCTCCCTCGGCCGCCCCGGCCAGGAGATCCTCGAGCGCACCACCGTGCGCCTCGGCGCCGAGTCGACGACGGTGCGCCTGACCGTGCAACTTCCCGCGCGCGGTCGCCGCATCCTCGGCCGCGCCGCCGCCGGCACCCTGACCGGTGCGCTGCCCGAGATTGTCGACGCCGCGCTGCGCCCCGTCGCCGCCGACGAGCTCGATGCGTGGGTCACCCACTGCCGCGACGTCGCCTTCCTGCGCCGGTGGCTGGCAGACGAGGACCTGGTCGCCTTCGTCGGCGACGGCGCGGTGCTGCCGCGCCGCTCCGGCGACTCCGACGAGCCGCTGTCCGACGCCGTCCCCTTCGCCGCCCCGTCCACCCTGCGCCGCGAGGTCGCGCTGCCCTCGGGGCGCAGGCTCTCGGGGATGGGTGTACCGGCCGGGGTGACCGTGATCGTCGGCGGCGGCTACCACGGCAAGTCGACGCTCTTGCGCGCCGTCCAGCGCGGGGTCTACCCGCACATCCCCGGCGACGGGCGCGAGTGGGTGGTCACCCGCGCCGACGCGGTCTCCGTGCGTGCCGAGGACGGACGCGCCGTGACGGGCGTGGACATCTCGCCGTTCATCTCCGGGCTGCCGTCGGGCCAGGACACGGTGAGCTTCTCCACCGCCAACGCCTCCGGGTCGACCTCGCAGGCGGCCAACCTGGTCGAGGCTCTCGAGGCCGGTGCCACGGCGCTGCTGATCGACGAGGACACCTCGGCGACGAACTTCATGCTCCGCGACGCCCGGATGCGCGCGCTGATCAGCTCGGACAAGGAGCCGATCACGCCCTTCGTGGAGCGTGTGCGCGCCCTCTACGAGCGCCTCGGGGTCTCCACGGTGCTGGTCGCCGGCGGCTCGGGCGCCTTCTTCGGCGTGGCCAACCACGTCATCGCCCTGGACTCCTACCGGGTCTCGGACGTCACCGACCGCGCCCACGAGCTGGCGGGGGAGGGGGTGGTTGGTGCGGCCGGCGGTGCCGGGGCCGCGGCCGGTGAGTCTGCTGCCGCGGCCGAAGTCCCCGCCGCAACCGGCCAGACCACCGGGGCCGGTGCTGGTGCTGACCAGGTCTTCGGCGCCGACTCCGCCGCACTCGACCGCTCTCCCGTGCTCAAGGTCGCCGCCAAGCCCTCCCGCGGCAAGGGCGGCCGGGGCAAGGGCGGCCGGGGCAAGGGCGGCAGAGGCGGCCGTGGCCACGGCGGGCGCAAGCCGGCGGGCGCGAAGGGGCGCACCACCATCCGGCTCGGCAAGGACTCCGTCGACCTCGGCCCGGCCGAGCAGCTCGTCGACCCGGCGCAGACCACCGGCATCGCACACGTCATCGACAGGCTGGAGCCGCTTCTCGATGGCACCCGGACCCTGGCCGAGGCCGTCGACGAGGTCGAGTCGACCATCGACCGCGACGGCTTGGACGCCGTGGCGCCCTATCGTGGTCACCCGGGCCTTTTCGCCCGGCCGCGACGCCACGAGATCATGGCCGCGGTCAACCGCTTCCGCGGCCTGCGCTGAGCGGGCGGGACCCGGCCCGAACACTCCGGTCCCGCCCGGGCAGCCTGGCCCGCGCGCTAAAATCAGGGCATCAATCGGCCTCGACGAACAGGAGTTCCGCCATGGGCATCACCTTCCGCAAGCGCCAGAAGATGGGCAAGGACAGCTGGATCAACTACTCGGGCTCGGGCGCCTCGATGTCCAAGCGCATCGGCCCGGTCACCTTCAACTCCCGCGGCGGCGTCTACGTCAAGCTGCCCGGTGGCCTGAACTTCCGCGGCCGCTGGAAGAAATAGCGCCCTCCCGGGCCTGAGCCCGGGCAAAATGTGCACCTTTGTCGCCGCCCCCGAAAATCGATCTGGGGAAACGCCGAAGCGCCCCGACAAACCTGCACATTTTGCCCACTCTCGGTCGCCCGGCCAGCCCCGGCACCCGCTAGGAACTCACCCCGGGCACCCCGAGCACCCGCTCGGGCCCACCGGCCAACAGCGCGTCGCAGTTGCTCGCCGCCGGCACCCCGTTGAACCGGTCCTGCACCCAGTCCAGGGCCGGACCCGCGTGCGAGAACACCGGGATCGCGTGGTTGAGCCCCGTCTTGTGCGGCAGCTCCGGCAGCCCGTCACTGCGGAAGTCCACCGTGCCACCGGCCGCGCAGTAGCCGACGGCCATCCCGCGGGCCTGCGCGTGCGGGATCACGTCGTCGTGGCGCCCGCTGAGCACGAGCATCGGCGCGCTGATCGGGTGCAGCCCGAGCGCCTGCTCGCTGAGGTACTCGCGGATCGCGGGCTCCTCTTCCAGCACCTCGGAGAGCGGCCGCCCGCTCTCGATCAGCTCGGCGGAGCTACGGAAGGCCCAGCTCAGCGCGGTGTCACCGATGCAGGCGTCCGCGAGCCGGCGCAGCTTGGCAGAGGCCTGCGGGGCGGCCTGGCGGTCGAAGGCCTCGTCGACGGCCGGGGCGATGTCGCGGCCGGTGTTGACCGCGTAGCCGAGCACGCCCGCGATCGTCGAGCCGTCCACCCCGCCGAGCACGCTGGTCAGCTCGGCCGGGGGAGCGCCGACGTAGGAGCCGGCCACGTTCAGCCCGGGCGCGTAGCCCGCGGCCTCCTCGGCGGCGGCCGCCGCGGCCCCGCCGCCCTGCGAGTAGCCGTAGAAGGCCACCGGGGAGTCGGCGGGCGCGCCGGCCAGCGCCAGCCCCGCGCGCGCCGAGTCCAGCACCGCGTGCGCCTGCTTGGTGCGGTGGACGTAGTGGTGCAGCCCCTCGGTGCCCAGCCCCATGTAGTCGGTCATGACCACGCGCATCCCGCGCATCGCCGCGGCGTACATGGCGGGCAGCTCGTAGTTGATCCCGGCGGCCCCGTGTTGCGGGTCGATCGCGCCGAGCAGCCACGGCCCCTTCGACGGCGCGCACGCGTCGCCCTGCCCGCGGGTGCCGGCGGCCATGACCAGCGTCGGGGTCGGCCCGGCCCCGGTCCACGGCACGGAGGGCTCGATGACCACGCCGGTCACCGCGACCGGCCTACCGTCGCGGTCGGTCGAGGAGTACATCATCCGGTGCGCCCGCCCGGGCAGCCGCGGCTCGTCAAGCCCGAGCTGGCGCGCGGTCGGGTCGGCGAGGTTGAGCATGTGCGGGGCGAGCTGCTCGCGGATGACGGTGCCCGGCGCCTGCGGCACCTCGGCCGGCGCGGCGTAGAACGGGTCGGCCGGGTCCGAGATCAGCGCGTCCGGCGTGGAGGACTGGGCGTGGGCAGGCGCGGTCAGGCAGGCGGCCGCGATTGCCGACGCCGCGAGCGTCACCGTCGCGCGCCGAAGAGTACGTAGGCGCGTGAACATGCCGAAAAGACTAGCCGCTTCACGGCCCGCACACAGGCTTTCACCGGCCCGGATTCAGGCACGCAGGCACGCAGGCGCGCCGCCGGCTCCGCGCCGCTTAAGCCGGCAGGTGGAAGCGCCCGGAGGAGTCCTGCTCGGCCAGGCCGTCCTCGATCAGCGAGAACAGGCAGCGCGAGCGCTGCGCGGCGTCGGGCCACACGGCGTCGATCTCGGCTTTGTCCACCGGGTGCTCGGCGGCGCGCAGCACGGCCATGATCTTGCCGCGCACCTGCCGGTCGGTGCCGGCGAACTTCTGCACCCGCTTCCTCGCCCCGGCCAGCTCCTCCGCGCTCGGCTCGGGGCAGCCGGCGGCAACCCAGGCGCACCAGGGGCGCACGGGGCAGATGTCGCAGTCGGGCGACGAGGCGGTGCACACCAGGGCGCCGAGCTCCATCAGCGCCACCGAGATCTCCGGCCCCGCAGGCAGCTCGCGCTCCCCGTCCTCCCCGTCCTCCCCGTCCTCGCCGTCGGCGGGCAAAAGCGCGGCGACCTTGCGCAGGTCGGCCGCGCGCGCCGGGCCGGGCAGGAAGGCGCCCTCGACAAGGCGGCGGTGCACGCGGCGGACGTTGGTGTCGACGACCGGCACGTTGGCGCCAAAGTGGAAGCAGGCCACCGCGCGTGCGGTGTAGGTGCCGATGCCCGGAAGATCCTCGAGCTCGGCGACGTCCGCGGGGACCTCCCCGCCGTGGCGTTCGACGATCGCGGCGGCGCACTCGTGCAGGCGCAGCGCGCGGCGCGGGTAGCCGAGCCTGCCCCAGGCGCGCAGCACCTCGGCGCGTGACGCGTCGGCGAAGTCCTCCGGGGTGGGCCAGCGCCCCATCCACTCGCGCCAGATCGGGGCGACCCGGGCGACGGGGGTCTGCTGGCTCATCACCTCGGAGAGCAGCACCCCCCACGCGCTCGTACCCGACGCGCGCCACGGCAGGTCCCGCCCGTTGGCCGCGAACCAGCCGACCAGCGCGCGCAGCGCCGCCGGATCAGGGGTGGGGGAGGTGGTGTCGGGGCAGTTCATCGCGCCTCGAGTGTATCGGCGCCCACCCCCGGTGGGATCATGGAGGTATGTACATGACCAAGACCCCGCACGAACCCCAGGCCGTCTGGGAGACCCTCAAGAGGGGCAACGCCCGTTTCCGCGACCACATCTCCGAGCACCCCCACGCCGACACCGAGCGCCGCTACGCGCTGCGCTCCGGCCAGGCCCCGCGCGCCGTGGTGCTCGCGTGCTCCGACTCGCGCGTGCCCGTCGAGCTCGTCTTCGACTGCGGCCTCGGCGACCTGTTCGTCGTGCGCACCGCCGGCGAGATCCTCGACTCCGCGGTGCTCGGCTCCATCGAGTTCGCCGTCCGCGGCCTCGGCGTCGACCTGCTCGTGGTCCTCGGCCACGAGAGCTGCGGGGCCGTCGCGGCCGCCCGCGGCGCGGTCGAGGAGGGCGAGGTGCCCGGCGGCTGGCAGCGCACGCTCGTCGAGAAGGTCGCCCCGGCGCTGATGACCGCGCGCGCCCAGGGCAAGACCGAGCCCGCCGACTACGAGCGCGCGCACGTCTCCGCCGTCGTCGACCAGCTGCACCACCGCGTCGAGGGGCTCGACGAACTGATCGCCGAGAACCGCCTCGGTGTGGTCGGCCTGCGCTACCTGCTCAGCGACTCCGGCCTCGAGGTCGTCGAGGCCCACGGCGTCGAGGCTTGACCGATTGACGACGCCCCCTCCGGTGCGCGTGGCGCGCCGGGTGCAGGCGGATCAGGTCGGGGGACACGCCCGCACATGGGCTGACCGGCCCGGCGGCGGGTGGGCCATAAACTGGAGGGCGTGAGCTCCCAGAACCGTCGGCGACTGCCCCAAGAGATCTACCTCCGCCGCCGCATCGCGGCGATCGTCGCGCTGCTCGTGGTGGTGGCGCTTTTGATCTGGTTGGCCGTGTCCTGCTCCGGCGGCGGCGACGAGGAGAAGACCGACCCGGTCTTCAGCTCCGAGACCAACTCCTGGCAGGCACCGGCCCCGGAGACCACCTCCGCCAAGGAGTCCGAGAAGACCTCGGAGAAGGACAAGGACAAGGAGTCCGAGTCCGCGAGCTCCTCGAAGGAGCCCAAGGAGTCCGAGACGGTGGCCTCTAACGGCAAGCGCACCTGCGAGCCGGCCGACCTGCGCGTGACCGCCCAGACGGACCGCCCCGGCTACTCGGACGGCACCCAGCCGACCTTCTACATGACGGTGGCCAACCCGACCGAGGCCGACTGCGAGATCGACCTGACCCAGTCCCCGCTGCGCTTCGAGGTCTATGACATGGCCACCAACGCGCGCGTGTGGTCCGACATCGACTGCAACAAGCCGATGCAGGAGGGGCGCACCACCTTCAAGGCCGGCGAGGAGCGCCACTTCGAGGCCGTCTGGTCGCGCACCACCTCCGAGCCGGAGAAGTGCTCGGACCGCCAGGCCGTGCCGGCCGCCAGCTACTACCTGCACGCGGTGCTCGGCGACAACCCCTCGGCCGCCCAGCCGTTCAACCTGAGCTAGCCGGAGGAACTGACAGGCTGCGCCATCAGGCTGGCTCAGCCGCACACAGAGGGTCGGACCGTGACGGTCCGGCCCTCATTTCTTTTTCTCGCTCTTCGGGGCCAGCCCCGCGGCCGTGATCGCCTCGGCCAGGGTGGCCGCCTCGCGCACGGCGATGCCCTCGGGGCGGCGCTCCCCGTCGAGCGCGCCGGCCGGCACCACGGCGGCGCGGTAGCCGAGGCGGGCGGCCTCGGCCAGCCGGCGGGCCAGGTTGGGCACCCGGCGCAGCTCGCCGGCCAGGCCGACCTCGCCGATGGCCACGGTGCGCTCGGGCAGCGCGGTGCGCCGGATCGTCGAGACGGTCGCCAGTGCGACGGCCAGGTCGGTGGCCGGCTCGCCGATGCGCACGCCGCCGACGGTGGCGACGTAGACGTCCTTGTCCTGGGTCGGCAGCCCCACGCGGGCGGCGAGCACGGCGAGCACCATCGGCACGCGGTTGGCGTCCAGGCCGGTGACCACGCGCCGCGGGTTCTTCGCCGGGGTGGTCACGGCCAGCGACTGCACCTCGGCGAGCATCGGGCGCACCCCGTCCATGGCCACGGTGACCGCCGAGCCGTCCGGGGTGGAGGCGCGGTGGGAGAGGAAGAGCCCGGAGGGGTCGGGCACCTCACGGATGCCGTCGGAGGTCTGCTCGAAGCAGCCGACCTCGTCGGTCGCCCCGAAGCGGTTCTTCATCCCGCGCAGCATGCGCAGGCTGGAGTGCCGGTCGCCCTCGAAGCTGAGCACGACGTCGACGAGGTGCTCGAGCACGCGCGGGCCTGCGACGTTGCCGTCCTTGGTCACGTGGCCGACGAGCAGCACCGGGATGCCCGAGGTCTTGGCCAGGCTGGTCAGCGCGGCCGTGACCGCGCGCGACTGGGCCACGCCGCCGGCCACGCCGTCGACGCCGCCGGCCTGCATCGTCTGCACCGAGTCGACGATGAGCAGCGAGGGCCTGACCTGCTCGACGTGGCCGAAGATGGTGTCCAGGTCGGACTCGGCGGCCAAATAGAGGCTCTCCTCGACCGCCCCGGTGCGCTCGGCACGCAGGCGGACCTGCCCCGCGGACTCCTCGGCGGTGACGTAGAGGGCCGTGCGCGGCTTCTTCCCGTCCGCGTCGGGCTGGCGGGCCCAGCGGGCGGCGACCTCGAGCAGCAGGGTGGACTTGCCCACGCCGGGCTCGCCGGCGAGCAGCACCACCGAGCCGGGCACGATGCCGCTGCCGAGCACCCGGTCGAGCTCCCCGATGCCGGTGGCCACGCTCGAGGAGGCCGTCGGCGAGATCCGGCTCATCGGCTTGGCGGGGCTGGTCGGGGTCAGCGCCGCGCCCGCCGGACCCGCGGAGCCGTCGCTGCGGGAACCGGCGGCGGGCCGGGGCGCGCGCTCCTCGAGGGTGCCCCAGGAGCCGCAGTCCGGGCAGCGGCCCAGCCACTTCAGGGCGGTGTGACCGCACTCGGAGCAGACGTATTCGACGCGGGGTTTCTTGACCATGCACCCGATTGTGGCGCAGGGGCGCGACAGCCGCGCCCGCGGGGTTCGAACACGCGCGCGTACGCGCGGGCACCGGCGCCCCGCAGCGGCACCCGAATACACAGGAAGACCCCGGCGATAGGCCGGGGTCTTACAGGTCAGAGGGTCTGAGAGGACTACTCGTGGTTGTCGGCCGGGTCGCCGGTGCCGCGCTCGAAGTGGCCGGCCTCCGGGTGCTGCTCGGAGACGGTGGCGGTCACGGTGATGTCACCGGAGTCGAACTTGAAGGTCACGTCGACGTTGCCGGCGACGGCGTAGTCGCCGTCGAGCTCGGTCTCGGTGTACTCGATGCAGCCGGCGTCCTCGGCCTGGGCGTTGCGGTCGTGGGTCTCCTCGGTGTCGGAGACCAGCGAGCACGGGTAGTCGATGGTGGCCGCGCGGAAGCCGGACGCCTTCTGGCCGTCGACCTCGACGGACTCGAGGCGGTGGTCCTTCTGGGACGTGTCCTGGTTGACCGCGACGAACTTCAGGTTGGCGTTGCCCGCACCGTCGAGGACGACGGTGACGTCACGGACGGCCACGGAGCCGTCCTCGGCGTCGGCGGAGGCGCCGTCGACGGCGGCGACCTGGCTGGACGTCTGGGTGATCTGGCCTGCCGAGCAGGATGCCAGCGCCAGCGCGGTCAGGGCGGTCGCGCAGATGACGCCCCCGCGGCGGGCGGTCGACTTCAGGGCCTTCACGAACATGTCCTCCATTGGTGCGGTGACTACGCTTCTCAGGGGTTAACTGTAGTAAACGCGGGGGCGAGTCACAGAAACGTCAAGCTTTCGACGGACTCCCGGGGGCAGACTTTAGGGGGAACCGGGGGTGGGCACGGCGCCCCACCCGGCGCCCCACGGGTCGGCACCCCGGGCGGCGCCGCGCGCCGCCCCGCACCCCGCCACCCGCACGGGGCGCGCCCGCGGCGCGGCAGGCGGGGCGTCGTCAATCGGACCGGGCACCCCGGGAGCGCAGGTAGGCGCGGAAAACGCCCGTGGTAGAATGGGCGCTCCGTGTGTCTGCCGCAGCGCAAGGAGGAGCCCATGGATTACAAGGTCGGGTCGGTCGTCGTCTACCCGCATCACGGCGCCGCCGTGATCAAGGACATCGAGCAGCGGGAGATCGGGGGAGAGACCCTGGACTACCTGGTGCTCCAGGTCAACCAGTCCGACCTCGTGGTGCGTGTGCCCATCAAGAACGCCGAGCTCGTCGGCGTGCGCGACGTCGTCGACGACAAGGGCCTGCGCGCCCTGTTCGACGTGATGCGGCTGACCGACGTCGAGGAGGCCGGCAACTGGTCCCGCCGCTACAAGGCCAACCAGGAGCGGCTGGCCTCCGGGGACGTCAACAAGGTCGCCGAGGTCGTGCGCGACCTGTGGCGCCGCGACCAGTCCCGTGGCCTGTCCGCCGGTGAGAAGCGCATGCTCTCCAAGGCGCGCCAGGTGCTCGTCGGCGAGATCGCCCTGGCCGAGCTCGGCGACAAGAAGAAGGGCGAGAAGATCCTCGGGGAGGCCGACAAGGACCTGCGCGCCCAGCGCGAGGCGGCGGGCCTGCCCACCACCGACGCCGAGGTCAAGCCGGACGGCACCGACGTCGACCTCGACGACCTCAGCTTCGACGACGAGGATGCCTGACCGGCACGTCACGGCGCTCGTCGCCGCCGCCGGGCGCGGCACCCGGCTGGGCGCGCGGGTGCCCAAGGCCTTCGTCCCCCTGCGCGGGCGCACCCTGCTCGAGCGCTCGGTGACCGCGATGGTCACCGCCGAGGTCGTCGACGAGATTATCGTCCTGGCCAGCGCCGACATGGAGGGCTACGCCGCCGACCTGCTCGCCCGCCGCGGCGTCCTGCCCGACGCGGGCGCTTCCTCGAGCGCGCCGCGCGTGCGCATCGTGCGCGGCGGCGGCGAGCGTGCCGACAGCGTGTGGGCCGGCCTGCAGGCCATCGAGGCCACTCAGGGTGTGGTGTTGATTCACGACGCCGCGCGCGCCCTCACCCCGCCCGGCATGATCGCGCGCGTGGCGCGCGCCGTGCTCGAGGGCGCACCCGCGGTGATCCCCGTGCTGCCCGTGGTGGACACCGTCAAGCGTGTCGACGGCGCCCGCGTGCTGGGCACCCCGGACCGCTCGGCGTTGCGTGCGGTGCAGACCCCGCAGGGCTTCGACCTGGCGGCGCTGCGCGCCGCGAACGAGGCCTACTTCGCCGAGGTCGAGCCGGGCTTCACCGCCACCGACGACGCCTCGCTGATGGAGTGGCACGGCGCCGAGGTCACCTGCGTGCAAGGCGACCCGATGGCCTTCAAGATCACCACCCCGCTGGACCTGAAGCTGGCGCAGACCATCGTCGACGAGGTCGAGCCGACCGTCTTCGACGTGCCGGACTCGGCGGCGCCGGCCGACGCCGGGGCGGCAGGGGAGGCGGCGCCGGGGTCCAACTCGTCCGCCCCCGAGACCGACTGAACCAGGAGTGACCGTGACCGAAACGCCCCGCGAGAACCACGCTGAGACCGAGCCGAAGGCGGCCGGCGCCGTGCCCGTGCCCCGGGTCGGCGTGGCCACCGACGCCCACCGCATCGAGGCCGGCCGCGAGTGCTGGATCGCCGGGCTCCTCTTCGAGGACGCCGACGGCTGCGAGGGCCACTCGGACGGCGACGTCGTCTCGCACGCCGTGGTCGACGCCGTGCTCTCCGCGGCCGGCCTCGGCGACCTGGGCTCCCTGGTCGGCGTCGGCCGCCCCGAGTACACCGGCGTCTCCGGCGCGCGCCTGCTCGAGATCGCCGCGGAGAAGCTGGCGGGGGAGGGCTTCACCGTGGGCAACGCCGCGGTGCAGATGATCGGGCAGACCCCGAAGGTCGGCCCGCGCCGCGCCGAGGCCGAGCGCGTGCTCAGCGCGGCGCTGGGCGCACCGGTCAGCGTCTCGGCGACGACCACCGACCACCTGGGCTTCACCGGCCGCGAGGAGGGTCGTGCCGCCGTGGCCACGGCCGTCGTCTGGCGCACGCGCTGACGCAGGCGCGGCGTCGGCAAGTGGCGCACCACGCGCCAACCGCGCGCCGGCGGCGACCGACGCGGCGTCGGCAAGCACCCCGCGCCGCAACGCGCCACGTGCGCTATCTCACCCCCGGTTTCACCCCCGTTTATGTACTCCGGACTTCCGACAACCCACACCCTCCAGGCTATGCTTAGGTCAGATGTCTGATTTCGACCTCTGACTCCAGACGTCGCCCCGGGACACCCAGCGGGCCGGCGCCCGGGTCCACGGACGACAGGTGGAGACCTAAAGTGCCAGATTTCACCGGCCGGGGACGCCTCCGGCACCGCTCGGCCGCCCAGGCGGCGGCCCAGGGCATCAAGGACCACATCCGCAACCACGGACTCGTCGAGGGCGACCTGCTGCCCTCCGAGGCGGACATGTGCGAGGACCTCGGGTGCTCGCGCTCCTCGATCCGCGAGGCCGTGCGCACCCTGGCCACCCTCGACATCGTCGAGGTGCGCCACGGGTACGGCACGTTCGTGTCGGGGATGTCGCTGAGCCCGCTGGTGGAGGGCCTGGTCTTCCGCACGCTCGTGGACTCCGAACGCGCCGTGGAGCGCATGCGCAACATCGTCGAGGTCCGCTACGGCCTCGACACCGCCGTGACCACCGGGCTGATGGGTGCGCTGACGCCCGAGCGGGCCGAGGAGCTGCACGGGGTCGTCGCGCAGATGCGCGCCCACGCCGAGGCGGGCGAGCCCTTCCTCGAGGAGGACCACCACTTCCACACGATGCTGATGAGCCACGTCAAGAACCACCTGGTGCGCGAGCTCTCGGACGCGATGTGGCGGGTGCAGATGCAGGTCGCCCCGGCCATGGGCCTGGCCACGTCGAAGGAGTGGGCCAGCAGCGTCGACTCGCACGACGAGATGGTCGACGCCATCGTCGCCGAGGACTCCGGCGCCTACCGCGCGGCGGTGCGGCGCCACTACCGTAGCCTGCTCGACGCGCTGGCGAAGACGGACATCTAAGAGTTTCAGTCCGGAACAACCCGGGTGCAGCCATTTCCCGACGGGGCCTCCGTGACCGGTCGCCCCCGCCGGCTCTACTAAAGGAGAACGGCCGTGGACAAGATCATGGCTCCTCTTCAGAAGCTAGGCAAAGCCCTCATGGGCGCGGTGGCGGTCCTGCCCGTCGCCGCCCTCATGATGGGTGTCGGCTATTTCCTCGAGTCGAACGGCGGCGACAACCTCGCCACCGTCGCGAGTGTCTTCCAGGCGGCCGGTAACGCCGTCCTGGGCAATCTCGGTGTCCTCTTCGCCGTGGCGATCGCCTTCGGCCTGGCCAAGGACTCCAACGGCGCGGCGGCGCTGTCCGGCTTCCTCGGATTCGTCACCGTCACCCTCATCGTCGGCCCCGAGGCCGTCGCGGGCTACCGTGGCATCGAGGACCCGACCGCGCTGACCGGCCAGGAGGCTCTCGACTGGGCCTCCCAGGGCTGGGACGCGATCGGCAACGGCAACGTGCTGCTCGGCATCGTCGTCGGCATCCTGGCGGCGTGGACCTACAACCGGTTCCACCAGACCCGCCTGCCCGACGCCCTGGCGTTCTTCTCGGGCCGCCGCCTGGTGCCGATCCTGACCTCCTTCTTCTCGATCGTCCTGGCCGGGGTCTTCTACCTGCTGTGGCCGCTGCTCTACAACGGCCTGTTCCACTTCGGCCAGTGGATCCAGGGCATGGGGGCGTTCGGCGCCGGCATCTACGGCGTGGTCAACCGCCTGCTCATCCCGACCGGCCTGCACCACGCCCTGAACTCGATCTTCTGGTTCGACGTCGTCGGCATCAACGACATCGGCAAGTTCCTCGGTGGCGCGGACACCATCGCCGCCGCCGACGCGGCCACCAGTGCCGCTACCTGCCCCGGTGTCTGGGACGGCTCGTCCTGTGACGTCGTCGGCGTGATCGGCCAGTACCAGGCCGGCTTCTTCCCGGTGATGATGTTCGGTCTGCCCGGCGCCGCGCTCGCCATCACGCTGCGCGCCAAGGGCCCGCGCCGCAAGGTCGTCGGCTCCCTGATGCTCGCCGGTGCGCTCGCCGCGTTCCTGACCGGCGTCACCGAGCCCCTCGAGTTCTCCTTCATGTTCGCCGCGCCGCTGCTGTTCGTCCTGCACGCGCTGCTGACCGGCATCTCGCTGGCCATCGCCTCCTTCTTCCACTGGACCGCGGGCTTCGGCTTCTCGGCCGGCCTGGTCGACATGCTGCTGAGCTCCCAGAACCCGCTGGCCAGCAGGTGGTGGATGCTGCTGCTGCTCGGCGTGATCTACTTCTTCGTCTACTTCGGCGTGTTCTACCTGGTCATCGGCTGGATCAACCTCAAGACCCCGGGTCGCGAGGACGACGAGGAGCAGGCCGAGGCCACCGAGGAGATCGTCTCCTCCGACGACCCGCTGGTGGCCAAGTCCGCCCGTATCCTCCAGGGCCTGGGCGGTGCCGCCAACATCGACTCCATGGAGTACTGCGCCACCCGCCTGCGCACCACCGTGGTGGACCCGGACCTCGTCGACGACGCGGTGATCCGCTCCGCCAACGTGCCCGGCGTCATCCACCCCTCGCACAAGGCCGTCCAGGTCGTCATCGGCCCGAACGTCCAGTTCGTGCACGACGAGGTGCGCCGCCAGATGCAGCACCCGGTCGCCGTCTCCGCGACTTCCGCCCCGATTGCCGACGCCGCGCCGGCCGACGCGGGCGTGTCCGCGCCCGTCGCCGGCACCACCGAGCTCGCCTGCCCGGTGGCCGGTGAGGTCATCGGGCTCGACAAGGTCGAGGACCCCGCGTTCTCCGGCGGCGCGGTCGGCGAGGGCTTCGCCGTCAGGCCCGCCGAGACCGACGAGCTGGTCTATGGCTCCCCGGTCGCCGGCACCGTGGTCATGGTGCCCAAGACGCGGCACGCCGTCGCGCTGCACACGGCCGAGGGCCTGGACGTCCTCGTCCACGTCGGCCTGGACACCGTCAAGCTCGGCGGTGAGGGCCTCGAGGTGCTCGTCGCCAAGGGCGACACCGTCGAGATCGGCGCCCCGATCGTCCGTGTGGCCGCGGACGAGCTGCGCGAGAAGGGCATCGACCTGACCACCCCGGTGGTCGTGACCAGCAGGAAGAAGGTCGCCGCGGTGCGCGCCGCCCACACGGGTGCGGCCGTCGCCGGCGAGAAGGCCGTGGAGGTGGACTACCGCTGATGTCCGCACACGTCTATCGCGGAACGCTGGTCAACGGCGTCGACGAGCCGCGCGTCTGTGAGGTCGCCGTCGACGCCGACGGCACCGTCGCCCGCGTCGACCTCGCCGAGCCCGCCGCCGACCCGGCGCCGGCCCCGGCCGGTGGGCCCGGCCCGGTGATCACGCCCGGCTACGTCGACGTGCACAACCACGGCGGCGCGCGGGGAGCCTTCCCCACGGGCACGCTCGAGGAGTGCCGCCGGGCCGCGGACTACCACCGCAGCCAGGGCACGACGCGCCTTCTGGCCAGCTTCGTCTCCGGCACCGAGGAGGAACTGACCCACCAGCTCGGCGTGATCGCCCCGCTCGTGGCCGACGGCACGCTCGCCGGCGTCCACCTCGAGGGGCCCTTCGTCAACACCGAGAAGTGCGGCGCCCAGGCGCCCGACCGCATCCAGGACGGCGACCCGGAGATGTTCCGGCGCGTCCTCGACGCCGGCGAGGGCATCGTGCGCTCGATCACCTTCGCCCCGGAGACCCCGAACGCCCGCGCGCTGGTCGACCTGTGCGCCGAGCGCGGCGTGATCGTCTCGCTGGGCCACACGATGGCGGACTACGGGACGACCGCCGAGGTCGTCGACTACGCCGTCGAGCGCGGCGCCACCGTCACGGCCACCCATCTGTTCAACGCCATGCCCCCGCTGCACCACCGCAAGCCGGGTGCGGTCGCGGCACTTCTGGCCACGGCCAGCGCCGGGCGCGCGGTCGTGGAGGTCATCGGCGACGGGGTGCACCTGGCCGACGGCACCGTCGACCTGTGCGCCGCGGCCGCCGGCGACAACATGGTGCTGGTCACCGACGCCATGGAGGCCACCGGCATGCCGGACGGCAGCTACGTGCTCGGGCCGCTCGAGGTGGTCGTCGAGGGCGGGGTCGCCCGCCTGGCCACCACCGACGGCACCCCCGGCGCGATCGCCGGCGGGACGAGCACCCTGGCCCGGCAGGTCACCCGCTTCGCCGCGCGCCACGGCTACACCCGTGCGGTGCGCGCCGCGTCCCTGCGCCCGGGCCGGTTGCTCGGCCTGGACCAGAACGAGGGGCTGCACGTGGGCAACGCGGCCGAGTTCGTCGTCCTCGACGCCGCCGCCCACGTCAGCGAGGTCTTCGCCGCCGGACGGCGGCTGACCGCGTCCGAGACAGACTGAGGAGAGCATCATGGAAGTTGTCATCCGTCACACCGCCGCAGAGGTCGCCGAGGTCGCCGCGGACATCCTGGCCGGCTACATCCGGCCGGGCGGGGTCCTCGGCGTGGCCACCGGCTCGACGCCGATCGCCACCTACCACGAGCTGATCGCCCGGCACGGCCGCGGCGAGCTCTCCGCCGAGGGTGTGGAGTTCTTCGCCCTGGACGAGTACGTCGGCCTCGACCACGACCACCCGCAGAGCTACTACCGCACCCTGCGCGACGAGCTCATCGACCCGCTGGAGGTCGCCCCGGAGCACCTGCACGTGCCGGACGGCATGGCGGACCCGCACACGGCCGGCGCCGCCTACGAGGAGCAGATCCTCGCCGCCGGCGGCATCGACTGCCAGCTGCTCGGCGTGGGCGTCAACGGGCACATCGGGTTCAACGAGCCGACCAGCTCGCTGAACTCCGTGACCCGCCTGAAGATCCTGCACCCGCAGACGGTCAAGGACAACGCCCGCTTCTTCGACTCGGCCGAGGAGGTACCCCGCCGCGTGCTCACGCAGGGGCTGGGCACCATCCAGCGTGCCGGGCGGCTGCTGCTGATCGCCATCGGCACCAACAAGGCCGACGCCGTGGCCAAGCTGGTCGAGGGGCCGCTGTCGGCGGCCTGCCCGGCCTCGATCCTGCAGTGGCACCCGCACGCGACCGTCGTCGTCGACGAGGAGGCCGCCGCCGGGCTAGTCAACCGGGAGTACTACGAGTTCGCGGAGGCGAACAAGCCGGAGTGATCCCGTGGCACTGAACCACTGACGGCGCGTCCGTCGGCCCTCACACCGGGGCCCGGCGGGCGCGTCGCTTAGTATTGGGCCCGTGACTGCACAGCGAGAGACCCCCGAGACCGGCACGTTGCGGCTCTACGACACCGCGACGCGCACCACCCGCCCCTTCGAGCCGCTGCGGGAGGGCCACGCCTCGATCTACCTGTGTGGCGCCACCCCGCAGTCGCAGCCCCACATCGGGCACGTGCGCAGCGGCGTGGCTTTCGACATCCTGCGCCGCTGGCTTTCCGCCCAGGGCCTCGACGTCGCCTTCGTGCGCAACGTCACCGACATCGACGACAAGATCCTCAACAAGGCCGCCGAGCACAACCGGCCCTGGTGGGAGTGGGTGTCCACCTACGAGCGCGAGTTCACCCGCGCCTACGACACCCTCGGCGTGCTGCCGCCGAGCGTCGAGCCGCGTGCGACCGGCCACGTCACCCAGATGGTCGACTACATGCAGCGGCTGATCGACAACGGCTTCGCCTACGCCGCCGAAGGATCGGTCTACTTCGACGTCGCGGCCTGGACCGCCGCCGAGGGCTCCGACTACGGCTCTCTTTCGGGCAACCGCGTCGAGGAGATGGAGCAGGGCGAGCCGGACTCGCGCGGCAAACGCGGCCCTCACGACTTCGCGCTGTGGAAGGCCGCCAAGCCCGGTGAGCCGTCCTGGCCCACCCCCTGGGGCCCGGGGCGCCCCGGCTGGCACCTGGAGTGCTCGGCGATGTCCACCTGGTACCTCGGCTCCGAGTTCGACATCCACTGCGGCGGGCTGGACCTGCAGTTCCCGCACCACGAGAACGAGCAGGCGCAGTCCCACGCCGTCGGCGACGGCTTCGCCCGCTACTGGCTGCACAACCACTGGGTGACCATGTCCGGCGAGAAGATGTCGAAGTCGCTGGGCAACGTGCTCTCCGTGCCGCACATCCTGACCCTGGTTCGCCCCGTCGAGCTGCGCTACTACCTGGGCAGCGCCCACTACCGCAGCGTGCTGGAGTACTCCGAGTCCGCGCTGACGGAGGCGGCCGCCGGATACCGGCGCATCGAGGACTTCCTGCACCGCGCCGTCGAGGCCGCCGGTGAGATCGAGCCGGGCGAGTGGACCCCGGCCTTCGCCGAAGCGATGAACGACGACCTCGGCGTGCCCCGTGCGCTCGCCGAGATCCACCGGGCCGTGCGCGCGGGCAACACCGCCCTGGCCGCCGGCTCGGTCGACGAGGCCGCCGCCGTCGCCGCCCAGGTGCGTGCGATGACCGCCGTACTCGGCGTCGACCCGCTCTCCGAGAAGTGGCTGGACGCGGGCGGTTCGACTGACGACACCGCGCACGTCGCCCTGGACACGCTCGTGCGCGCCGAGCTGGACCGGCGCGCGCAGGCGCGCGCCGAGAAGGACTTCGCCACCGCCGACGCGGTGCGCGACCGCCTGGCGGCCGCCGGTGTCACCGTCACCGACACCCCCGACGGCTCGCAGTGGTCCCTGGGCTGATCGGCTGACTGGTGCGGCGGGCGGAGCCTGTCGCGCCCGGTTTCTACCTGACCTGCGCGGGCGGTAGGGTTGCCGGGGAGATCGGCGCCCGCGCGCGCCGCGAAAACGGCCGGTGCGGGCGCCTGAGGTTCCTCTCAGGGACTCCCGTGACCGGGGATTCACGTGAAGGGGACCTGATGGCAGGAAAGAAGCCACACGTCAAGGGCAACGGCGGCAACAAGAAGGGCTCGACGAAGGGCTCCGGCGGCCGGGGCCGTCGCAGCCTGCGGGGCAAGGGCCCGACGCCGAAGGCGGAGGACCGCGTCTACCACGCCGCGTACAAGCGCAAGCAGGAGCGCACCCGCCGCGACTCGGGGCGCCACGAGCGTGAGGTCGACCTGGTCGTCGGCCGCAACCCCGTCGTCGAGTGCCTGCACGCCAAGGTCCCGGCCGAGCGGCTGATCATCGCCGCCGGCACGGGCAACGACGACCGCCTCTCCGAGGCCGTCGCCATCGCGCACTCGCGCAACCTGCCCGTCGATGAGGTCCAGCGCCACCAGCTCGACCGCATGACCGGCAACGGCCTGCACCAGGGCATCGGCCTGCAGATCCAGCCCTACCGCTACGTCGACGTCCACGACCTGATCGGCCGGGTCGCCGACCTCGAGGAGCCGGGCATGATCGTCGTGCTCGACAACATCACCGACCCGCGTAATCTCGGTGCGGTCATCCGCTCGGTGGCGGCCTTCGGCGGCCACGGCGTGGTCATCCCGGAGCGCCGCTCCGCCTCGGTGACCGGCGTGGCCTGGCGCACCTCGGCGGGCACCGCCGCGCGCGTGCCGGTGGCCCGGGCGACCAACCTGACGCGCACGGTCGAGGAGTTCAAGAGGAACGGCTACCAGGTCGTCGGCCTGGAGGCCGGCGGCGAGCACACCCTCGACACCTACGACGGCGGCACCGACCCGGTGGTCATCGTCGTCGGCTCGGAGGGCAAGGGCATCTCGCGGCTGGTGCGTGAGCACTGCGACGTGCTGATGAGCATCCCGATGGCCGCGTGGGTCGAGTCGCTCAACGCGTCGGTGGCCGCCGGCGTGGTGCTCAGCGAGTTCGCCCGCCAGCGCCGCGTCGCCGCGCGCGACAGGTAGGCCGGGGCGGCGGGGCCGGGCCCCGCCGCCCGGGACTCAGCGAAGCCGGGCCCCGCCGCCCGGGACTCAGCGAGGCCGGGCTCAGCCCAGCCGCTCGAGGAAGTCGCCGACGACGTCGGCGGCGATGACCGCGTCGCAGTCGGGCCCCAGCATCTCGGCGGTCTCGGTGCCGGAGGGGATGACGTGGCCGGCGTCGAGCAGGGTCCACAGCTCGGTCACGGCGTGCTCCGCGTCGCCGGGCGCGCCACCCCAGCGCTCGACCTCCACGCCGGGCACCGGTTCGCTCAGCTCCGGGTCCCCGCCGACGCCGTTGAGGCCCGCGAACTTGGCGGCCGACTCCGGCGCGGACAGCGCGTGGCCGCGGTAGCTGCGCTCATCGATGCCCACGGCACCGCCCTGGTAGCCGGCCATCGGGTCGGCCGTGCCGTGCATGAACTGGCACGGGGTGGGCACCCACTCGGGCGCCTCGACCGGGCGTGCGCCCTCGGTCTCCCCGGCAGCGACGGCCTCGGAGAGCAGGTCGCCGGGCAGCTCCACGCCGGGCAGCTCGTGGCCGGGCGCGGGCCAGGTCGCCGCGAAGACGACGGCCGCGTGCAGCAGCCCCGGGGCGTCGCGCAGCAGGCGCATGACCATCTGCCCGCCGTTGGAGTAGCCCAGGCCGGTCACGTTGCCGCGGTCGATGCCGTGGCTCCCGGCCAGCTGGTCGATCAGCGCGCGGGTGAAGCCGACGTCGTCGATATTGTCGCGGCGGGCCTGCTCGGGCAGGGCGCGGCGGGCGTCGTTGAAGTGGCGGCCCACCCCGTCGGGGTAGGCGAGCACGCAGCCGAGGCGGCAGGCCAGCTCGTCGAAGGTGTTCGCGGTGAAGTTGCGCATCACGTTGCCGGACTGGCGCGAGCCGTGGAAGAAGACCAGCAGCCCCGGGTTATCACCGAGGGGCTCGGGGACGATGACGCGGGCTCGGCGGTCGAGCCCGTCGTGGGTCAGGTTCATGGTCTCGACGGAGTATTCGGCGGAACTCATGGCAAGGCAGTCTACGCCGGGCTCACACGGCCAGGGCGCACAGCGTCACGGCCACTGGCGCGAGCACGAGGCCGGGCAGGACGAACGCCCGCCAGGGCACGGGCTCGCCGCGGCGGGCCAGCTGGTCGAACCACAAGAGCGTGGCCAGCGAGGCCCACGGGGTGACCAGCGGGCCGACGTTGACCCCGACGAGCAGCGCGAGCGTCTCCGGCCCCGCCGCGGCGGCCGGCTCGAGGGCCAGGTAGGCCGGGATGTTGTTGACCAGGTTCGCCGCCACCGCGCCGGCGGCGGCCGTGCCCGGCACCCCGAGCCCGCCCGGGGCGGCGACCAGGCCGGCGCTGATCCCCGAGGCGTGCACCGCCGCGGCGGCCACCGACAGCGCGGCCGCGACGAGCAGCGCGCCCCACGGCACCAGGTTCATCCGCAGCGCGCCGGGCTCTGTGACGGCGAAGCACGCCGCGAGCACGACGGCGGCGCCCGCGGCCGTCAGCCAGTAGGGCACCGGCGTGGCCAAAAGAGGCAGCGTGCAGGCGAGCACCACGAGGCTCAGCGCGTGCAGCGGGTGCGTCCCTGAATTGCCGACGTCGCGCCCCACCCCTCCCGGTTCCGTTGCGGCCGGCGCAGGCACCGGGGAGCGCCGGTAGACGACGAGCGCCACGGCCGAGGCGGCGAGTGCGACGAAGAAGGTGACACCGGAGACCGGCCAGGCGGCCGCGGTGAAGCCGCCGGCCGTATCGAAGCGTCCGGCGGCGTCGGCGAGCAGGTTGGTCAGGTTGCTCACCGGCAGCCACATCGAGGCGATGTTGGCCGTCCAGATCACCGGCAGGGCCAGGGCGAGGACCTCGAGGCCGCGCGCCCGGGCCAGCCCGACGGCCACGGGGGTGAGCAGGATGACGGTGGTGTCCAGGGAGAAGAAGGCAGTCGAGACGGCTGCCAGCCCCGTCACCAGCGCCCAGGCGCCCAGTCGTCCGGACATCCCGGGCAGCCTGCCGAGCGCGGCGACCACCGTGTCGAAGGCCCCGGTGCGGGAAGAGAGGTTGACCACCACCGAGATGGCGGCGACGAAGCCGAGGACCGGGGCCAGTCGCGCCGCCGCTTCCCCGAGCGCGGCCGGGTCGGCGACGGCGAGCCAGCCGGCGGACGCCACGAGCACCGCCCTCAGCAGCGCGCGCACGGTGCCGCTAGTCCCCGGTGTGGTGGGCAGGGGTGGCCGAGCCACCCGGGACGGCGGGGTCGGTGCCGACGGCGCCGGGCGCGACGTGGTCAATCGGGCCCGTGCTGCGCCGGGCCACGGCGGCCTCGTCGCGCTGTACGCCGCGCGAGCGCCACCAGCCGATGAGCCGGCAGACGAGGTAGATCGCGAAGCTGATCGAGGTCACGAAGACGCTCACGGGCAGGCCCGGGGCCAGGGAGAGGACCAGGCCGCCGACGGCGGAGACCTCCGCGAAGACGACGGCGAGCACCACCGCGCGCACCGGCGAGGCGGTGACCTGCACGGCGGCCGCGCCCGGGGTGATCAACAGCGCCATGACGAGCAGGGCGCCGACGATCTGGACCGACTGCGCGGCGGTCAGGCCGACGAGCACGGCGAAGCCGACGGCGATCAGGCGCACCGGGAGGCCCGCGGCCTGGGCCATCGCCGGGTCGGCGGAGGCGAAGAGGATGGGGCGCCAGAAGACCACGAGCAGCACGAACACCACGACGGTCACCGCGGCCAGCGCGCGTACGCTCGCCCCGGACACGCCGACGATCTGGCCGGTCAGAAGGGCGAAGGCGGTGCGCGAGTTGCCGGGGTAGAGGTGGATGAACAGCACCGACAGGCCCAGGCCGAAGCTCATGACCACGCCGATGGCGCTGTCCTGCTGGCCGCGCATGCCCAGCAGCGCGAGGACGACGGCGGCCGCCACCGCGCCGGCGACCGCGCCGAAGCCGACGCCGACGCCGGCCAGCAGCGCGGCCGAGGCGCCCATCAGTGCCAGCTCGCTGGTCGCGTGCACGGAGAACGACATCTTGCGCAGCACGATCAGCGGGGTGATCGCCCCGGAGACCAGGCCCAGCAGCGCGGAGGCGAGAAGCGCCTGGCGCACGAAGTCGACCTGGAGGAGGTAGCCGGTGTCGGCGAGGAACTGGCTGAGGCCCACCTAGACCACCACCAGGCGGCCGTCGACCTCGACGACGTCGACGCGGGTGTCGTAGAGGCGGGAGAGGACCTTCGGGTCCATCACCTCGGCGACGGTGCCGGAGACGTGCCCGCCGGGGGTCAGGTAGAGCACCCGGTCGGTGGCCTCGAGGACGGGGTTGATGTCGTGGGTGACGCAGACGACCGCGCCGCCGGCGTCGCAGTGCGCGCGCAGCATCGCCACGGTGCGCTGGGCGGCGGCGGGGTCGAGGGAGAGCAGCGGCTCGTCGGCGAGCAGGAGCTCCGGATCGTCCGCGAGCGCCTGCGCCTGGCGCACCAGCTGCTGCTGGCCGCCGGAGAGCGTGCCCACCCGGTGCCCGGCCAGGCCCTCGCCGCCGACGCGGCGCAGCAGCTCGGCCACCTGGGCACGGCCGGCCCGGCGGCGGCGGAAGACGCCGTGGGCCAGGGAGAGGGAGACCAGGTCGCCGGCGCGCAGCGGCAGGCCCGCGGGGAACATGCGCTGCTGCGGGATCAGCCCGACGCGGGCGTTCACGCGCGCGGTGCCGCCGGTGAGCCGGCGGATGCCGGTGAACACCCCGAGCAGCGTCGACTTGCCCACCCCGTTGGGGCCCAGGACAGTGAGGAACTGACCGTGGTCGATCTCCAGGTCCAGGCCGGACCAGAGCGGGTCGACGGCGGCGTCGGTGAGGGTTGCGAGCATACGGCTTTCCGGTCGGGGTGAGTCCGGGTCAGACGATGACCATGACGGGGATGACGAGGATCTTGTATATCAGCGCCAGGGCGAAGGTCGCGGTGTAGCCGGACATGATGCGCGAGTCGCTCTCGTTCTCCAGGGCGTACTGGAGGACGGCCGGCTGGCCGAGCACGCCGGCCAGGCCGCCGTTGGCGCGCGTGGCCGACTGGCCCGCGGCCCAGCTGACGGCGAGGTAGACGCCGCAGCCGACGAGCGCGGTCAGGGCGGCCAGGCCGATGGTGACCAGGCCCTGGAGGGTGAAGGCGGTGTTGACGAAGGCGGGGCCGGAGGCGGTGCCCACTGCCGCGAGGAACATCATCAGGCCCAGCTGGCGCAGGGTGTAGTTCGCGGTGCGCGGCAGCTGCCAGGCGGTGCGCCCGGTGCGCTGCACGGCGCCGAGGATGATGCCGATGATCAGCGGGCCGGCCGCCGCACCCAGGGCGAAGGAGGAGCCGCCGGGCAGCGGGATCTCCAGCAGGGCCAGCAGGAAGCCGAGGGCCAGGCCGCCGGCGGCGGCGATCCAGTCGAGCTCGGAGAAGGCCTGCACGGAGTCGCCGAAGTACTGGCGGACCTGCTCGGTGCGCGTGGTCGGCATGACGACCTCGGCGATGTCGCCGTACTCGAGGTAGATCTCGTCGTGGGCGAGCATGACCTCGTCGCCGCGGCGCAGGCGGATGACCTGCGCGTTGCGGGAGGCCAGGAAGGGCAGGTCGCCGACGGACTTGCCGGCGATTTCCTGGTTGGACACGCGGAAGCTCTGGATGGTCAGGTGGTTGTCGCGGCGCATCGACAGCTGGCCGACGCGCTTGCCGAGGGTCCGGATGACTGCCGGCAGGGCCGCCTTGGTGCCCAGCACGGCGATGGTGTCGCCCTGCCGCACGTCCGTGAACTCGGTGAGCACGCTGCGGTGACCGTCGCGGATGATGGTCGCGGCCTGGAACTGGTCGCCCCACTCCTCCTCGAGGGCCTCGATGTCGGCCTCGGCGACGTTCTGGGTGACCTTGATCCGCGCCATGCGGATCTTCTTCTCGTCCGGGTCGATCTGGTCGTTGCGGGCCTTCCACTCCCGGTTGATGGTGAAGGCGACGACGAGGATGGCCAGGGCCACGCCGGTGGGGTAGCCCAACGAGTAACCCACGGCCGGCGCCTCGGAGCCGGTCTGGTCGGTGGCCAGGGCCAGCGACGGGGTCGAGGTCAGCGAACCCGAGAAGACACCGAGTGCGACCTCGCGGGTGATGCCCAGAAGCTGGGCGCCGAAGATGGACGCGGCCGCGGCGGCGGTGACCGAGAGGATCGCCGCGCCCATGGGCAGGAGCTGTTCGCGGAAGTTCTTGAAGAACGTCTCACCGGCCTCGAGGCCGACCATGTAGACGAACATGCCCAGCCCGAGGTCCTGGAAGATGGTCAGGGACTCCTCCGGCAGGTCGACGAAGGCGCCGACCGCCAGGCCGATGAACAGGGAGCCGGCCGCGCCGAAACGCAGGGGACCGAAGGGGATCGCGCCGAAGGCCGCGCCCGCGGCGATGACTATGAAAAGAGTCAGAAGTACCTGACCGTCGAGAAAAGAGAGCACCTGACGAGTCTATTACCTGGCTGCCAATTTAGCAGCTTCGGAACTGTCCGCGGCCTGTGTGAGATTGTCGACGGTCTCGGTGAAGAAGTCGAGGAAGTTCTTGTCGCTCGGCGGGGTCTCCGGGATCTCGACGATCGTGATCCCCTTCTTCTCCGCGGTGTCGCGCAGGCGGTCGGTCAGGTCCGTGGCGGTCTGCGGGTTGTAGACCAGCAGGTCGATCTGATCGTTCTCGACGGCGTCGAGGAAGGCGGCGGCGTCGGCGGCCGATGGCTCACCCTCGTTGAGCGTGGTGCGGCGGAAGCCCTCCGGGGTCACCTCCTTGACGTCCGAGTGGGCGAGCAGGTGGTCGGCGATCGGCTCGGTCTGTGCGACGCGGACGGCCGGCATGCCGTGCAGCTTCTCGTGTAGGCCGTCGAGGCGCTCCTCGACCTTCTCGGCGTGCGTCTCGACGTCCGGGTCGATCTCGTGGATCGCCTCGGCGACGTCCTCGGCGACCTCGGCGACGGACTCCGGGTCGTACCAGACGTGCTCGTTGGCCTCGGCGTCGACGTGGCCCTCGGCGTCGCGGTCGGAGGCGTCGCCCTCGGCGTCCGCGTGGCCGTGGTTGTGCTCGTGCTCGTGGTCGTGGCCCTCGGCCTCGCCCTCGCCGTGGTCGTGGTGGTGGTGACCGGCCAGGTCCAGGGCGTGGACGATCAGCGGCGCGCCCTCGCCCTTCTCGGCGAGCGGCTCGTAGAGCCAGGCGTCGTAGCCGCCACCGCCGACGACGACGATGTCGGCCTCCCCGGCGCGCGCCATGTCGGCGGCGGTCGGCTCGAAGTGGTGCGGGTCGACGTCGTCGCCGGTGATCACCGGGGTGACGGCCACGCGCTCGTCGTCGGTGACCGCACGTGCCACGTCGCCCCACACGGAGGTCGAGGCGACGATCTTGATCTCGGCGTCCGGGTTGTCGGTGTCACCGCCGGCGTTCGGGCCCCCGGCGGAGTCCGAGGAGCACGCCGCCAGCCCGGCGGTCAGGGTCACGGCCGCGCCGACGGCGGCGGCCGTGCGGATCAGGCCACCGCGGCGGGTGGCCGGCTTCGGGGAGAAAGTCTTTCGCATGACCCCCAAGCAACCACTAATGAAAACGGGTGTCAACATGAAAACGTATTGAAAAAGCGTCCCGACGCATATCTCGGGTGCGCGTAGGCTCTGGTGCCATGCCCCGCCGATCGCAGCGTCACCCCACCCTGGCCTCCCTGGCCGCCGACCTCGGGGTCTCGCGCACGACGGTCTCCAACGCCTACAACCACCCCGAGGAACTCTCCGCCGAGCTGCGCGAACGCATCCTCGCCGCCGCCGTCGCCCGCGGCTACCAGGGCCCCGACCCGGCCGCCCGCTCTCTGCGCACGAGGCGCACCGGCGCGATCGGGGTGGTGCTCACCGAGGACCTCACCTACGCCTTCGAGGACCGCGCCTCCGTGGACTTCCTCGCCGGTGTGGCCGAGGCCACCGCCGGTACGCAGACCTCGCTGACCCTCATCCCCGTCGGCCCCGACGCGACCTCGCCGACCTCCCCGGTGGCCGCCGCCGTGGTCGACGGCTTCCTCGTCTACTCCGTCGCCGAGGGCGACCCCTACCTCTCCGCCGCCCAGGGCCGCGGCCTGCCCGTGGTCGTCTGCGGCCAGCCCGGGGACGTGGCCGGCGCGGACTTCGTCGGCATCGACGACCGCGCGGCCATCGCCCCGGCCGCCCGCGCCCTGGTCGCCGCCGGGCACCGCCGCGTCGGCGTGCTGGCCATCCGCCTGCTCGCCGAGCCGACCTCGGGCGCGGTCGGGCTCGACGAGCTGGACCGGGCCGCCCTGCACATCCAGCGCGACCGCATCCGCGGCGTGCTCGACGAGCTGGCCGCCGCCGGCGTCGACCCGGCCACCGTGCCCGTGGTCACCCGGCACATCAACGACCCCCGCAACGCCTACGACGCCGCCCGCGAGCTGCTCGAGGCCCACCCCGAGATCACCGCCGTGGCCTGCACCACCGACTCGATGGCCTTCGGCGTGCTCGCCTACGCCCGCGACCACGGCATCGACGTGCCCGGCGAGCTCTCGGTCACCGGCTTCGACGGTGTCGCCCGCGCCCTGGAGACGGGCCTGACCACCGTGGTTCAGCCCAACGTGGAGAAGGGGCGGGTGGCCGCGCGCCTGCTCGCCGACGCCGTCGACGCTCGCCTGGCCGACCGCGCCCGCGAACACGAACGCGTCGTACTCGAGACGACCTTCGCCCCCGGGACGACGGTCGCCGCCCCGCGGAAGGGAACCGCCTAGCCGCGCGCCGCGCGGGCGTCGGCAAGCTCGGTGAGCCACGCGGCCACGCCGGGGATGTCCGCCACGCGGGCCCCCGCCTTCGTCTCGCCCTCGCCGACCTTGACGCCCAGGTCGTTGTCGCCGAGTACCGCGAAGCCGCGCTCGTCGGTGGTGTCGTCGCCGAGGAAGACGGTCGCATCGGGGTTGAGGCGCTCGCGCTCGGCGGCGATCCAGGTGCCCTTCGTCGCATCCGAGACGGAGAACTCGACGATCATGCGGCCGTCGGTGATGTGCGCGCCGTGGGGGTCGATGGCCAGCGCCGCCTGGCGCATCTGCTCGGCCATCGGGGTGCCGGCGACCGGGCGGTAGTGCAGGCCGCGCTGGAAGGGCTTGAACTCCACGAAGCAGGGGTTGCCCTCGCACAGCGCCTCGAGCTGCTCGGTGATCGCGTCGAGGGCGGCCTGCTGCTCGTCGCTCAGCAGGTTCTCCGAGCCCTCCGGCTCGGCGCCGTGGGAGCCGACCTTGCGCACCGGGGGATCCAGCGGCACGATCTTCGACAGCTCGGCCATCATGCGCCCGGAGAGGATCACCACGTCGGTGTCCGGCATCAGCGACAGGCGACGCAGCGCCTCGATGGCGTCCTCGTCGACCGGGACGTTGAGGCGGTCCGAGCTGTGCCAGGCCAGCGTGCCGTCGAAGTCGCAGACCACCAGCAGGCGGTCGACGGCCGCGAGCTCGGCGACGGTGGGGGCGGGCTTTGACGAGGTGGGCGTGGAAGCCTGGTCGTGGTTCATGGCGCTCATGCTATCGGCAGCGCACCCCGCGGACCCAGCGGTCGGCCCCGCCTGTGGCGCACCCCGCGCCGCGCGCGGAAGTGGAGCCCGGTCTCAGGCGGGCCGTCAGCCGGCGACGAGCCGGATCGCCGGCGCGTCGATCGCGTCGGAGACCTGGGTGAGCACCATCTCGGAGTCGCCGGGGTGGGAGACCTCGAAGGGGCCGTCGAGCAGGGCGACCAGCTCGTCGTGGACGTGGCGCGCCCCGCCCACGCAGTCCTCGGGGGCGTCGTCGACGGTCACGCGCGAGAACGTGATGCGCTCGGCGTCCTCCGGGTCGCGCCGCTCGCCGGTGGCGTCGGTGTAGGCGGTCTCGGCCTGCAGCGGCACGCAGCCCGTGGAGCCGCTGACCGTCGAGGTGCCGAAGGCCAGCTGGGCCAGGCCCGCGGCCGGCCCCGGCACGGCGGCGGTGGCACCGGGCTCGGTGTAGATCGCGGTGACCTGCCAGGTCGTCTCGCCTATCAGGGGTTCCTGCGCGCAGGCGGTCAGCAGGCCCACGGCGAGCGCGGCGCCCAGCGCGCCGGCGGCGCGGGCTCCACCCGTAACCGTGCGGGAACCGCCCCGCGCACCCGGGCGCGACGTCGGAAAGCGGAAGGTCATCGCCTCTCCTCCAGACAGTGCAGGAAGGACCGCGCCCACAGGTCGACGTCGTGCTCGCTGACCTGGCGGTGCATGGCGAGCATCCGCGCGCGGGCCTCCCCGGGACGGTACGCCAGGTCCGCGGCGGCCTGGTGGATGGCGCGCTTGATCGAGTCCAGGTCGAAGGGGTTGCACACGTTCGCCTCGGCGAGCTCCTCGGCCGCGCCGGCGAACTCGCTGAGCACCAGCGCGCCCGAGCCGTCCGGGTGCGCGGCGACGTACTCTTTGGCCACCAGGTTCATCCCGTCCTTGAACGGGGTGACCAGCATGATGTCCGCGGCGGCGTAGAAGACCGCGAGCCTGGCCTTGGGCACCGAGCGGTGCAGGTACTCCACCACGGGGCGCCCGGGCTCGCCGAAGCGGCCGTTGATGCGGCCGACGGCCTCCTCGACCTCGGAGCGCGCCTGGCGGTAGTGCTCGATGCGCTCGCGCGAGGGCGTGGCCACCTGCAGCACGGTGAAGCGGGTCTGCGGCATCGCGCCGGACTCGAGGAGCTCCTCGACGGCGCGCAGGCGCTGCAGGATGCCCTTGGTGTAGTCGAGGCGGTCCACGCCCAGCATCAGCAGGTCCGGATGCCCCAGGTCGGCGCGCAGGGCCGCGACCTCGGCCGGGTCCGGGTGCGCGATGGAGTCCAGGTCGATCGAGATGGGGAAGGCGCCCACCCCGACGCGGCGCCCGTCCGGCGCGGTGACGTGGGCGGTGACCTCGCGCACCGAGGGGGTGCCCGAGACCTCGAGGGTGTCCGGCAGGCCGGTGTGGGAGCCCGCGCGCCCGGCGACTTGGCGGGTCAGCTCGAGGAAGTTGCGCGCGCAGCCGGCCAGGTGGAAGCCGATCAGGTCGGCGCCGAGCAGCCCGCGCACGATCTCCTCGCGCCAGGGCAGCTGGCGGAAGAGGTCCGGCGAGGGGAAGGGGATGTGCAGGAAGAAGCCGACGGTGACGTCGGGGCGCAGCTGGCGCAGGATACCCGGCACGAGCTGGAGCTGGTAGTCCTGCACCCACACCGTCGCGCCCTCGGCGGTGACCTCCGCGGCGGCCTCGGCGAAGCGCAGGTTGACCTCGCGGTAGGCCGCCCACCAGGAGCGGTCGTAGGTCGGGGCGGCGATCAGGTCATGGTAGAGCGGCCACAGCGTGGCGTTGGAGAAGCCCTCGTAGAAGTCGTGGTAGTCGTCCTCGCTCAGCGCCACCGGGTGCAGCAGCACGCCGGTCTCCGTGCGGAAGGGCTCGGGCACCTCGCCGACCACGCCGGGCCAGCCGACCCAGCAGCCGCGGTGCTGCTCGAGCACCGGGGACAGGGCGGCGACCAGCCCGCCGGGGGAGGGCTTGACCTCGAGGGTGCCGTCGGCGGCGCGCCCCAGGTCGACGGGCAGGCGGTTGGCCACGACGACGAAGGAGCCGGCCTCCTGCCCGGAGCCGGCGTGGGCGTCGTTGGCGGCGCTGTCCATGCTGGGCGGACCGCCTAGGACTTCTTGGTGGACTTCTTCGTCATCTTCTTCGTCATCTTCTTCGTCGACTTCTTGGTCGTCTTCTTCGTGGACTTCTTCGACGACTTCTTGGTGGACTTCTTGGTCGACTTCTTCGACGACTTCTTGGTGGACTTCTTGCCCTTGTCCTCCTCGGCCGGGTCGGGCAGGCCGTGGGCCTCGGCGAACTTGTGGTAGTCCAGGCCCTCGGGCTCGACGCCGAGCATGCACATCAGGGTCACCCCGTCGACGACGTCCTCGGCGTAGCTGGCGACGACGCCGCGGGCGGAGGCGGCGGTCTCCTCCTCGACCTTGTGCAGCGACTCGGGGCTGGGACGGTTCTCGGTGACCTTGGGCGGCACGGATCCTCCTGGAACTGGCGCGGGCATGTGAGAGGCCGGGACGGGCCCGGCCGACAGGGCCACCATTCTACGCCACCGGCCCCGCGCCGGGCCGACGGCCCTGGTTAGAGCGCTCAATTGACGACGCCGCGCACCCCGCCCGCGGCGGTCCCGCGCGGCGTCGGCGCGTGGACGTCGGCGCGGGCGCGCCGACGGTGCGGGACGCGCCGACGGGGTGGGGCGGGGCGTCGGCAATCTCTTCTAGGGCTGGCCGGGCCCCTCGGGGC